>DASYYL010000128.1:0-12310 GCA_035933915.1 Verrucomicrobiia bacterium | reverse complement strand
CAGACAATCCTGGAACAACAATAGATCCCGAAAGATATGAAAATTAAATCGCTCAAAGCAATTGCGCTGTCTTTAACGATTCCACTGATGGTCACAGCAGCCAAAGGGCAATCAGCTTACTCCAATGCGGTCATCAACCTCAATCCCGTCGCCTACTGGCCGTTGCAGGAATCGGCGCAACCTCCCGCCGCGGACATTGAAACCAACTACGGTTCGTTGGGACCCATCGCTAACGGGTACTATGCCAGCGACGCCAATATTGAAAAGGGATTGCCCGGAGCGATTGCGGCCTCCGGCGACAGCGATACCGCGGTTGAATTTACCAATAACAGTCAAAGTTTCATGATTGTGCCCACTACGGACAACCGTGTGTCCCTGGTGGCCGGTGGCCCAATCACGGTGGAAGCCTGGGCATTTCCCACGGCCAACCAGAGTTTTGTGGCCCTCATCAGCCAGACGGGTCCGATTGGTTCGGGTGGCAACAATGCCGGAGCCAACACCGCGGGTTGGTCGTTGAACCAGAACTGGCTGCCCTATAAAGGCACTGCGGTCGGCAACAACAGCTTATTAGGATTTAGCTTTCACGTCTTTAATGGTGTCGGTTCCACCGGCGGCGCTGAGGCGGATGCCGTGGTTCCGATTGTAAACGGCAATTGGTATCATGTTGTCGGCGTGTTCGACGGCACCAACTGTGTCGTCTACGTCAACGGTGTCAACGACACGACGTATCAAATCCCGATGACCGGCTCTTATGTCCCTGATACGTGGGACCCGATCGAATTTGGTTGCAACCGCGGCCTGGGCGCCAATCCGTATCACGGCGGGATTGACGAAGTGGCTGTTTATACTAATGCGCTGTCCTTCCTGCAGGTTTCAAATCATTACAACATCGGAGTCGGAAATATTTCGGGAAACTATCTTTCGACGGTGCTGGGAGATAATCCGTATATGTATTGGCGCATGGATGCGCCGGTTTACACGTTGCCCGCTTCAAGTACTTACCCGGGCGCGGGTAATTACGGCAGCCTTGCTTCAAGCGTAACGAACTATAACACAACAGGCCATACCGCGGTTTATCAGCCCGGAACCCTTCCCGGCATGCCCGGGCCATCGTTGCCTGGCTTCGGCAGCTTTACCAACGCCTGCGCGTTTAACGGCTTGGTGGGCGGAGTGGATGCGGGCTATGTGTCGGCTCTGGACCCGACCGGCAATACCAATGCGTTCACCGTCGTGGGTTGGTTCCGGAGCAACCCTGCTGATAACAATGGCCGTTTTAACACTTTGGCTGGCCACAGTGACAGCTCCTGGCGGTTTAAAATTCAAAACGGTTCTTCGCTCTGGAACTACGGCCCCGGTCCTCAACAGTCAATCAGCCCTGCTACCTACAACGTCAACGACGGCAACTGGCACATGTTCGCCTGTGTTTATGACACAACCAATGTCACGGAAGTGCTTGACGGCTATTATTCCTCAACCGCCACGTCCACAAATAATATTGTCGGCAAGCCCACCATGGACGCATTTCTGGGCGCCTCACCGGATTATTTGGAGCCAACCAATAATACCTATCTTGCTGGTCAACAGTATTTTGCCGGCAAATTGGCGCATGTCGCTTTCTTTACGAATGCGCTGACGGGCAGCCAGATTGCGAATCTCTATACCACCGCCGCGGGAGGGGCCACACCGGCGCCCACGATCACCGCGCAGCCTTTCCCTTATCCGTCTGTCCGAACCGTCGGTGGCGGTTCGGGAAGTTTCATCTTTGAAGCCGTGGTCGCTCAGGGCGCGCCTACGCTGTCTTATCAATGGTATTTCAATACCAGCTCCAACTATGCGGGTGCGACGACCCTGGTGGACGACGACGCCAATTACACTAATTCGAAAACTTCCCAGGTTACGATCACGAATTTCACTGCCGCGCAGACCGGTTACTATTTCTGCATTGTGAGCGACAGCTTCGGTTCGGCCACCAGCGCCATTGTGAATGTCCAGGTCCAGATGTCGCCAATCATTACCGCGCAAAACCCGTCCGGATCGTTCGGCCTTTATCCGAATCAAAATACTTCGCTTTCGGTGACCGCCCTCGGCGCATCGCCGTTGACTTATCAATGGTACACCAACGGCGTGGCGGACGCGACCGCAGGCACTGGACCAACCTATACCGCTACGGCCCTGGCGAACGGCACTACCTATCAATGCATCGTCAACAATGGTTCAGGTTCCGCTACCGGCGCTTTAGACACGTTGACCCTGCTCGCGTTCCCACCCAGCATTGCTAATAGCCCTTATTCAACCAATCTCCTGGGATTGAGCCCAACCGCATACTGGCCCATGCACGAAACCGAAACCCAGCCTTATCTCGGAGATATCGAGACAAACTACGGCAGTTGGGGCGCGATTGGAAACGGCTATTACCAGGATTGGAATACTCCGGTGGTCGCTCATAGCCAGGCCGGGGCTATCGCCAACAGCTCCGACACCGCGGTCACTTTCTATAATACCGCCAATGACGCCATCATTGTTCCTCACACCTCGCCACAGTTGAGCATCGCGTTCCCATATTCGTTGGAAGCGTGGATAAAGCCGAATGCCAATAACTCCGGCGGTGTTGGCTCTTACATGGTAATCATGGGCCAGGGTGGCGGCGGCGGCTTGGACAACGGCGGCGGGCGCGCCGGCTTCGCATTGCAATACTCAGGCACGCCAAATACGTTCAGTCTGGTTATCTGGACAAATCACGTCAACGGCAATGCTTATGAGCAGAAATCGGTCGCCGCTTATCCGCCGGGTGTGTGGTATCACTTGGTCTGCACCTACGACGGTACGAATGTCGAATATTATGTCAATGGACAGCAGGCGGGTTATTTGTCCGGAAATCCTCAAAGCGGCTTCCCCTCACAAATGGTTCCCGATAGCTGGTCGCCCTTCACCATCGGCGCGGGCCGCTGGGGCAACGGTGGCTGTTCGCAGCCGTTCATCGGCTCGATCGATGAAGTGGCCGTCTACACTAATGTGTTGAGCCAAACTCAAATTCAAAATCATTATTACTCGGGAACGAACGTCACCTCCAATTACTTCCAGACCGTTCAAAGCGACGCTCCGGTGCTCTACTACCACATGGACGCTCCCACCTACGTGCCGCCACCCACCAACGGCTGGCCGGTCTTGACGAATTATGGCTCGGTGGCCATTAACGGCGTGTATGTTCCAACCACTATCCCCGGCAGCGCCTACGGACCGGGGGTCGCGGGTCTGGGTTCCACCAATGCCATGCCCGGAAACCAGGTGAGCGCTTATGCGGATGCCGGAGAATATCCACAAATCAATCCGGTCAACATCGATTCCTGGAGTGCCACGTGGTGGTTCAAGGGTAATCCCGCGGATAATCGTTGGAACGGGTTCATCGCGGGTAACGACAGCACCTGGCGTTGCACGCTCAATCCGTCCGGGCAGGTCCAAGGGCATGGAAACGCTGATGCCGCCAGCCCTATCGTAAGCAATGACGGCCTCTGGCACCAATGCGTGGTGACTTTTCAGCCTTCCAATGGCATCGTCCTCGGCGTTACTCCCAGCACTGGAATGTTTGGCACCAACAGTGTTTACGTGGACGGCATTTTGATGAAATCATCCGTCAATGCCGGTACCAACACCCCTTCGAACCAACCCGGACCGGACGTCCTCCTCGGCGACGAATTTGGAAAGCAGGACCCGGTAACCCAAAGCGGTGGCCGCTCTTTGGCCGGCGCTATGTGCGAAGCTGCGTTCTTTTATCACCAGGTCCTGGCGCCCACACAGGTCCGGACAATGTATGATACGGCTAAAGTCTCGGCCTTTATCGTCACTCAGCCTAAGTCGTTGACTGTCAATCAGGCTACCGCCTTTACCAATTCCCTGGCGGGCGATGGTGCCGATCCGCTGGTTTATCAATGGTATTACAACACCACCTCCAATTACAGCGGCGCCACGAAGATGTCGGACAACGGGCGCGTCACCGGCACAGCTACCTCCGCGCTGGCTAATAGCAGCGCGGCGGTCAGCGACGGGGGCTATTACTATGCCGTCGTCACCAATAACTATGGTTACGCCACCAGTTCGATCGTGCTTTTGACGGTGAATTCCAGCGTCGTCATCACCAATTCAGCGCCGGTCCCGTACACAAATGTGTTTGCGCTCTACGCCGGAACCAGCCCGACATTCTCTGTGGGTGTAGGCGGCGCTGCGCCAATTTATTTCCATTGGTACACCAATGGCACGCTCGTAGCCGGCGCGACCACCAACAGTTTCTCCTGGAATGGTGTTTGGGGCACCAATGTGTCTGTCGTGGTGTCCAACGTGTACAACAAGGTAACAAATTCCTGGACATGGAACCTGCTTCCAACCAACGGCCTGCCGCTGTATCCAGCGAACGTTTTGGCCCTCAATCCCTCCGGCTACTGGCGCTTAAATGAAACTCCAGACGACGGAAACGGCGATATGGGGCTCGTCTGCCATGACTACGCCGGCGGCAACGACGGCCTTTATACCAACGGCTATATCGCCCAGCCGGGATATAATCCCACCCAGGACCCAACCGATACGTCCTGTTACTTCGGCGCCTTTAACAATCCCGACAGCCTTGTCGGCGGTATTCAAAACGTTGACTTCTCAGAACCCCTTGGCTCCAACGCCGAGTTCTCGGTTGAAGCCTGGGTTTATCCGACATTTACGCCCACCGCAAACACGCCCTGCATCGCGTGCAAAGGGTATTACTTCCAGGAACAGTTTGATTTGGATTGCGGCGCCGGTCCCGGCAAGGCCTTCCGGTTCTCATGTCGTCCCATCAGTGGCGCTCAAATTGACGCCGATGCGCCCGTTGGACTGACCAACTCCTCCGCGCTGAACCGATGGTATCACCTCGTGGGCGTTTGCGACGAAGCCCACGGCGCGACGCATCTTTACGTCAATGGCGCCCTTGTGGGCAGTTCCACTATACCCGTCGGCGGCGGCCTCACCAATGCCCTGGGCGTGCCGATGACTATCGGTTGCCGCGCCCAGAACTCTACCGGCCTCAATGGCGAGCAGTTCCTGGGTTACATTAACGACGTGGCGGTCTATCCGTACGCCCTCTCTCCCAGCCAGATCGTAAATGAGTATGAATATCCGCCCTCGATCACTCAACAGCCCGTGTCCACCACCAACGTCGACCAAAACGGTGTCTTGACTGTTTCTGCCACGGCTTCCGGGACAGCGCCGTTGTCCTATGAATGGTTCGATAGCAATGCTAATGGATATATCGCTGGACAAACGAATGCAACGCTGGTTATCAGTAACATCCAGTCCAGCGACAGCTACTACCTCACGGTGAACAACCCGTATGGCACGACCAATTCACAGACGGTCACCGTTACGGTGCAAAGCGGCTTGACGGTTAATCCTCTTGCCCCGGCCAGTCAGTCGCTCTACATCGGGCAACCGGTGTCTTACTCTGTTTCAGTCAGTGGCACCCTGCCCATCTATTATCAGTGGTCGACCAATGGCGTCGGAGTTGCCGGCGGCACCAATTCCACCGTCAACTTCATCGTGCCCTCGGGCAGCACCTCGGTCAGCTGCGTCGTGAGCAACAATAACAATGGCTACACCGCTATCACCGCCGGACCGGTGACTTTAATCGGGCTTGCGCCGCCCGCCTATCCGTATGCTCAAGGCGTGTTGGGAGACCAGCCGATCGCCTTTTGGCGGTTGAATGAGCCGGACAACGGCCTGAATAACGGCAACCTCAGCGTTACTGCCTACGATTATGTTGGCGGTCATGACGGCGACTACACAAACGTCATTCTGGGCGTCTCCGGTTACAATCCGGCGTTGGATCCGGCTACCGCAGCCGAATTCGGCATCTTCGCAACGAGCTTTAGCGCAATGACGGAGAACGATAATACCGGCAACGGAGTTGCCAACCTGGACTTTACGGAACCAAACGGCAGTAACGCGGAGTTCTCCGTCGAAGCCTGGGTCAATGGTACTTCGGGCGAGAATACCAATGCAGGCATCGTCAGCATCGGCACCTGGGGTAATGAACAGTTCACCCTGGACTGTGGCGGCGCTCCCGCTAACTACTACCGCTTATCGCTGCGTGACGCCGGCAATAGCATTCATAATGCGGTTTCCGGCCTCGCTCCGGATGGAAACTGGCATTACCTCGTCGGTGTGTGCGATGAAGTCACCACGAATGTGTATCTCTACGTGGATGGCGCCCTCGCCGGCGCCAGCGGAAATGACATCCCGCCGGGAAGTGGTTTGCGCACGCGCCTGACGCCCCTGTACATTGGCCAGCGGCCTGGCCCGGGGACAACCAGCGAGCAATTCCAGGGCACCATTGCCGACGTGGCGCTGTACAATTATCCCTTGAGTGCCTCTAAGGTCGCGGCGCACTACGCGCTGGGGACCGTCGGCACGCTCGTTAACACCAATCCAACGAACATCCTGGCCTCAGTCAGCGGCGGCACGAATCTCGTCCTGACCTGGCCTGGTGACCACAAAGGTTGGAGACTCCAGGCGCAGACCAACAGTGTGTCCATTGGTCTTAGCACCAATTGGTTCAGCGTGGCCAATTCCAACACCACCAATAAGTTTGTCACTCCAATTAACACGTCAAAGGGCACGGTGTTCTACCGTTTGGTTTATCCCTAGTGGAAATTGACCGTCAACTAAACGTTAAGTATATTAATTTTGTGAAGTACTCGGTAATTTTGAAAGAAATAGAATCATCAGGTTTGAAACCAAACATGCGCTTCCCGCTGCTCGCGAAAGTGCGGCGGGAAGCGTTTACCCTCATAGAGTTGCTGGTAGTCATCGCCATCATCGCCATTCTCGCGTCGGTCCTTCTGCCTGTCCTGCACCAGGCGCAGCTCAGGGGTGAAACCGCCGCTTGCATCGCCAATCAAAGCCAGTTGGCAAAAGGCTGGGTTATGTATTCCGGCGATAATAACGATTATTGTCCGGGCAATCTCTGGCAGGATGAACAACAATGGAGGACCCATGCGCACGAAAATTGGGTCTCCGGATGGGTTGGCGTGGCGGGTACCGGTGGAGACGGAATAAACGGGGGCCAGGGCGGCCCGGATAATACCAATGCCCAATTGTTAGTGAATCCTACTTATTCCACAATGGGCGACTATATGAAAAACCCGAAGGTTTTCCTGTGTCCCTCCAGCCAGGTCCGCGGAACAGTCAGCCTGTCGAGTTCTGCTCCGGACTTTTTGATTTGCCGCAGCGTTTCCATGAATTGCTGGGTGGGGTATAATACCGACGTTCTGGGAGCTCCAAATCATAATCCATCTTATGGCGCTTATTATTCCTCAGCTTATAAAGTCTTCAATAGAGTAAGCGACATAAAAGCTGGGATAGGGCCGTCGGACTTGTTTGTCTTTATGGAAGAGCGGGCCGAAAGCATCGATGATGGATGGTTCGCCGTAGACGGTCCGGGTTCGGGTTTGAAACTTGACAATTGGCCGACGGATTATCATAACGGAGCGGCAACCGTTGGCTTTGCCGATGGCCATGTTGAAGTCCACCGCTGGCAAAATGCAAAATTTTCGGGCTTTGGGTTAGGGACGCCGGCGAACGCTAACTTTCTGACTCCCCAGGACCCAACGCCAGGCGGAAAATGGGGAGTGGGAAACACTGTATCAGCGCTTTATCCGGGCGGTTTGCCCTGGATGGAACAGCACGCGACTTGCCTTAACCAATAGAGCCAAAATCGGCCTCAACCCATTTGCGTAGAACGGACGTGAGTCCGCTCTAACTAATTCGCGGTTAGTCCATCCGCTTCATCTCCCATTTCCTTCTTCCGTAGGAGACGACGTCAGGAGTCTCTGACTGATTGATTCACGGCTTGATCTTCCGATGATCTTTCCAGCGGTCCAGCCTGTCTAACCATCTGACGATTATTTTCCCTCTCCTGTGGTCGCAAGTGGCGCTGCCACAGAGGGCAGGGGTGAGGGAGAGCCTTTCGTTCGATGTTCGTTGTTTCTGCTTCGCTCCCATCTTCTGCAATCTTCACTTGTCACTCCCCGGCGGCTTCCGCCCCTTCGTCTTCAATCCCAACGCGCTCATAAAAAAACTCGAAAACACTCCCTGGATTCCAATGACCACCAGCGCCGCGGCCGGAATCAACCGTCTCAAATTATCTTCCATCGACGGCAATTGTCCAAAATGCACCTGACCCCAAAGCCACATCGCCCGCGCCAGCAAACCAATACCGATTAGAAAAACCGCCAGGCTGAGGAGAAGACCTTTTTCCAGTGTGAAAAACCTCAGCACACGCGTCAGTCTCGGGTCATCGGGCAAAAGCCCCTCGGCAATCGCGAACACCTTCGTAAAAAATGCGAAAGCCACCAGTTGAAAACCAACAATAGCCGTCATGCAGCTTACCGCCAGCGTGCCCACGTTTAATCTGACCGCGCCCACCTGAATATCGCAGGTCGACAACGCCACGGACACACCCCCTCCAATCACAAACAGCACGAATCCCGGAATCAGAAACAGCCAGCGCGGCGAAAACAGCAGCATAAAACGCAAGTGCCGCCACCCGTCGCGCCACGGCTTCAAATGCGGCGGACGCGACCGCCCGTCCTTCCTCAAGGTTACCGGCACTTCCGTAATCTTCAATTTCCTGAGCGTCGCCTTGATCACCATCTCCGAGGCAAATTCCATTCCAGTGGTTTGTAGGTCCAATGATTCAAATGCGTCCCGGGTATATCCCCGCAAACCGCAGTGAAAATCATGGGCCGGGCACCTGAAAAAAAGCCGTCCAATAAACGACAAAATGGGATTGCCAATCCAGCGGTTTTTCCACGGCATCGCCCCCGGCGAAATCGTGCCACCGCCCGATGGCAACCGGCAGCCCATCACCAGGTCGTATCCTTCCTGGAACTTTTTAACAAACCGGTCCGCCTCGGAAAAATCGTAGCTGTCATCCGCGTCGCCCATCAATATCCATTTGCCGCGCGCCGCCCGCGTCCCGCCGATGAGCGCGCTTCCATAGCCCTTTTCGCTGATAGCCACGACCCGCGCGCCCAATTTTTCCGCGATCTCCTGCGAACCATCCGTGCTTCCGTTATCAGCGATAAGAATCTCCGCCGGCACACCCGCCCGTGCGATGCCCGCCTTGGCCTTCTCAATGCAGCGCGCAATCGTTTCAGCCTCATTGAGGCACGGCATTAGGATCGTCAATTCAACCGTTTCAGCCATAAAATCTCTCTTTGTCGCTTGCGTCTTGGAGTGCGGTGGCAAGCGTAGCGCGACACCGCTTTAGAACGGCGCATTGAACCCCTGAACCGCTGCTATCGTCCGTCGTGTCAAACCATCGGCCAATAATTCTCCCTCTCCCAGCCCGTCCTCCGTAGCACCACCAGTTACGTTGCCTTCGGGAGCGCGCACGTAGCCATTTCCTCCCGATAAACGCGGGGCGGCGATACTGCGGAGGGTGGACGGGAGAGGGCAGGGGGGAGGGAAAGTCTTCCAGACGCCAATTCTCTACGGGTTCATGGGAAGGGTTCCCGTGTTCGTCCATCACGGTAGGGCGGAGCTCCAGCGCCGCCCAAACTAGTTGCCAATTCTGTGCTTTCAATCTCCGCCGCATCATAAAGTCGCCCCATCCCATTGGCAACGATTTTGGTCATCTCCCCCGCCTCCCGAACACGTGCCCTTGCACTGCTATATGTCGATTTCACTCATTTTCGGGAGGATTTTTCCTTCTCGTCCTCCTCCTCGTCCTCGTCCTCGATTTTGGGTTCCCACAGCGGCGACAATTGACGATTTGGTTGCGGCTCCGCTGCGCTGCGTCCTTTGCGTCGCTTGTGTCCCTCCGTCCGTGTCTGTCCGTGCCTGGTCCTTGTTCGTCCGTGCTTCCTGCCCATTCCCGGCGTTTCCGATTTACTTCCAATCATGCCCTTGAGCTACCTCTGGTACCGCGCAATCCAAACGCCCGGCATCGCCCTCGGCAAAACGCATCATCCAAGAACTTTCCGAAAGAAAGTTGCAATCCCAAAGTGGGCTCACCCTGGGCGAACCCGCTACGTAGCGGTTGACCGGCCTCACCTGTCGAGTTCGAAATAAATATCGTCGCTCGCACGCGCTTGTACAAAATCGTATCCGCGTGGGGGATCGATTCGACGGCCGTTGAGCGATATGCTGAATCCCCAACGTGGTTCCCCGCCAAATTGGACGGTTACAATCCCGTGCGAATCGCTAACAAATCGAGGACCGCCGCTTTTTCTACTTTTTACAAACGAATAGGTTCCTGGCAAGCTGGTATTCTGTAGATCTTCAATGCCGTAGTCTTTGTCCGGTAGCGCAAAGCTGTATCTCTCCAAATCCGGCAACCTGTCGAAATCGCGAGCGAAGCGCCTAAGCGAATCTAGGCCATACTCGCCGACCGCCCGATTCCGCGCGCCATAGATGATCAAGCATTTAGAGTCGGGCAAAATATATTCGAAACACTTCAGAGCTAGGACAAAAACTAACGCTGCAGTCACCAAACGGACCCGTTGCCTCTTAAATAATGATATCACCAAAGCGATAGCCAACGCAAGCAAGATTAGGGCGCCAAGAACTCGAAGGATGAGGTCCGCTAAAATAAATGCAGAATCAGCCCACGAATAGCCGAGAAGATAGTTCGCAACGCAACGCAAGACATCGCAAGCTAGGGCCAAGATTGCGAGGATGAAGGGTACTTGCTTGTTGCCGAAACTCATATCCAGGGCAAAGACTTGTTAGAAAGGAAAAGGACAGTTCATCCACTGTTTTGACGTTGCTTCATCCATTATGTATGGTGTCGGATCGTAGCCAGGGGCCGTACCGGTAGCATGGTCATAACCAGCCCAGAATGCGGCATCGACGCTGGCCGGAACGCTGCCATTGTCTCCGGAAAACGGCATGTCCCAATGGGCATTCAAAAAGAAGTCGGCACTTCCTTCCGAATATCCGTATAACCCAAGCATATAGCCGTCGGCAACGTAATTAAGATCGTGTCCATCCATGGTTGTTCCGTATAGTCCAGGATATTGGCTAATCGGTCGCGACCACTTGCACGATATTTGTGCCCGGGTTGGCGGTTGCGAGACCGAGGAAGTTTGTGGTGAAGACGTTCATCATTGCCGGGACGCTGTTGACGGTCACCGTGCCGGCCCGGCTGATGTTGCCGGCAATGGTCATTGCTGCGCTGCTGCTGATACGATTGGTCACCTGGTTATCGCTGTTGTAAGCCGATTGGCTCAAGGCGATTACAGCATTTGTTGTTCCAATTTGTTCGCTCGTGCGATTTCCCGAAGGATCATAATTATAAGCATACTGTTTTAAAATGGCCCCGGCAACTGTGTTGCTGTACGTTGTGGAGTTCAACAACTGATTCACCGGGTCATATTGCATCGCCTGGACGGTTGGCGCATTCGCATCCGCTTGTTCGACCCAGTTGGTGATGTTTCCCACCGGGTCGTAAACGTAGCCAAATGCGGACAAATTCTGCCCACTTGGCGTTAGATTTTGAATCTGTTGCAAACGTTCATCGTTGGTAACGCTGTTACAGAACCATTACACCTCGGCAAACGCATCATTCAAATAATGTCCGAAAAAGCTGCAATCCCGCCCTTCAATTAACACCAATAAAGTGACGGTATGCTATGCCCGACAAAACGAAAAGTACAATTGAGATCGAAGACAAAACCACGAAGCTTAACACTAAAAGGACTCTTCTTGATTTTTTCAAATTGTGAAATTTGGTCGCAAAGTCAATGCCGTGACCCCGAAAGTAAAGAAAATATCCGTTCACTGTGAAAAGCGTGAAGAAAGCGATTATAATGATTGGTTTGATAAGAGTGAGCTTTTTGTTGAGAAACATTTCTAAATATCCAGAAATCCCTATCAGAAGGAGCCACTCTAACACCGTCAGAAGGCCAATAGCACCGCCCGCTTTAAAGGCGATGTCCTTCACACGAGAAAGATTGAAGGTGACAGCAAATCCAGTAAGATAGATTTCCTTTAAAAAGCGAATGATTGATTGCATGAGAAATTGTCATTTGGGAATATCAACTAGAAGCATCCGAAATCATAAACCCCATAATACGAATCAGTAAACGGTTGAAAGAAGTCTTGCGCGGTGTCACTGACCCCAGGAACATAATTATTAATCAGAGTGGGGCTGTAAATTAATTCGTGTAAATGGTCAAACGAAAGGACAATGAAGCTATGGCCATTACCGATGCAGTATTGAACGAACTCCTCAAAGACTACCAGAAGCCCGAAGATTTATTGGGCAAGAACGGGCTGCTCAAGC
>DASYYL010000120.1:0-3761 GCA_035933915.1 Verrucomicrobiia bacterium | reverse complement strand
GCTTGAGCAGCCCGTTCTTGCCCAATAAATCTTCGGGCTTCTGGTAGTCTTTGAGGAGTTCGTTCAATACTGCATCGGTAATGGCCATAGCTTCATTGTCCTTTCGTTTGACCATTTACACGAATTAATTTACAGCCCCGACCGATGTGCTCGAACAAGCCATTGTATGAAATTATTCAAACACACTCATCACCAACAGATAAAAAAGTATTTTACCCATCCTTAAAAATCGGTTATAGTCCACACGTCTGCTTATGAGTGACAAATCCATGGGAGGAAAGTCGCGATGCACGATGGGGACAAACGGGCTCGACGAAATTCTTGGTGGTGGCCTGCCTCGTAATCGTGTTTATTTGGTTAAAGGAGACCCCGGTGTGGGTAAAACGACGCTGGCGCTACAGTTTTTATTAGAGGGAGTGCGCTTGGGCGAGCCTGGCCTTTATATCACCCTCTCGGAAACCAAGGAAGAACTCGGAATGGTGGCTGACTCACATGGCTGGGATTTGGGGAAAATCCATTTATTTGAGTTGTCCGCTGTGGAAGAAAAACTCAAAGGTGAAACCGAAAGCACTTTTTTTCACCCCTCGGAAGTGGAGTTAAACCGGACCGCCAAGGCATTTCTGGATGAAGTGGAACGGGTAAAGCCGGTCCGCGTGGTCTTTGATTCGCTCTCGGAAATGCGGATGCTGGCCGAAACACCGCTGCGTTATCGCCGCCAGATTTTGCAGATGAAGCAATTTTTTGCGGGACGGCAATGCACCGTCCTGCTACTGGACGACCGGTCGGCGGGTGCGGAGGATTTACAAATCGAAAGCATTGCCCACGGCGTACTGTGCCTGCAACGGTCGTCACCGGAATACGGCATTGCGCGCCGCCAATTGCAGGTTCAGAAGATACGCGGTGTTAAATTTCATGAAGGTAATCATGATTTCATCATCAAGAAAGGCGGCCTGGTGATTTTTCCACGCCTGGTCGCAGCGGAACATCATGTTAATTTCAAACGGGAAAGCTTTTCGAGTGGAATCACGGAATTGGATGCGTTGCTGGGCGGCGGATTGGACAGGGGCACAAGCAACATGCTAATGGGCCCGCCAGGGACCGGCAAATCCACCATCGCCGTCCTGTTTGCCATTGTAGCGGCCAAGCATAATGAAAAAGTCCTCTTTTTTATCTTCGATGAAACGGTTGGGACGCTCGTGAATCGCGCGACGCAATTGGGGATGGACATCGAGCCTCATATCAAAAACGGGCTGATTGAAGTGCAACAGATTGATCCTGCGGAAATTTCGCCGGGCGAACTGGCGCATAAAATCCAAACCGCCGTTTCGCGTGAAAACATCCGCATGGTGATCATTGACAGCATCAATGGTTATCTCAATGCAATGCCCGCGGAAAAATATTTGAATCTGCAACTGCATGAGTTGCTCTCCTTTCTTAACCAGCAAGGGGTCCTTACCATCATGGTGCTGGCACAGCAAGGCCTCATGGGACACATGCAGTCCGCCGTCGACCTCACGTATCTGGCAGATACAGTGGTGATCTTTCGCTTCTTTGAAGAGCGCGGCGGCGTAAAACAGGCATTGTCTGTCATCAAGAAACGGAGCGGAAATCACGAACGCACCATCCGCCAAATGAAAATCGGCAAAAATGGGATTGAAGTGGGCCAGCCCTTGACCAATTTGCAAGGAGTCCTGACTGGCGTACCTTCATTTGTGGAAGAAAAAAAAGGTGAGAAGTAATACGATATTGGCTCAATCAGAAATTGAAACATGGCCGGCAGAAAAAGGGACCATGGTCGAACGCCGTGTTCTAATTTTTGCGCCGACGGGAAACGATGCCCGGCTTACCGCCGATTTTTTGACGAAAAACAATTTGCCGCCGCAGATTTGCTCCAGCATGCCTGAGCTTTGCGATGAAGTTCGCCAGGGATGCGGGGCGATTATTCTAGCGGAAGAAGCATTGTTCGAAAAAACTGCCCTCAGTTTAGTACAAACACTTTCTGCGCAGCCTGCGTGGTCGGACATTCCCGTCATTCTTATTACCAGCGCCGGCGAAGTTAGCCAGACACAGTTACGTCGCTTTAACATTTTAGGCCCCCACGGCAATGTCACAGTTTTGGAACGCCCTTTCCGCCCTGCCACACTCGTCAGCACCGTGGAAGTTGCCTTGCGCACTCGGCAGAAGCAATATGAGGCACGAGATTCAGTGGAGGAATTGAAGCACGCCCACGATAAAGCCCAAGCTGCCTCGCGCGCCAAGGATGATTTTTTGGCCGCCCTTTCGCACGAATTACGCACTCCGCTTAATCCCGTCCTGCTGATCGCCAGCGAAGCTGCCGAGGATTATTCCTTGTCGGAAAAAGTGCGTTTGAATTTTGAAACCATACGCAACAATATTGAATTGGAAGCGCGGCTGATTGATGACTTGCTCGATTTAACCCGCGTGACGCACGGCAAAATGACTTTACAACCTGTTCCCGCGCCAATTGGGCGATTAATCGAAGATGCAATTGCAACGTGTTTGGACGACATCCATAACAAGGACCTGTCCCTCGTCCGTGAAATTCGGCATTCTCAAAAAACTATTCTCGTGGATGGCGCGCGCATCACCCAAATCCTGTGGAATTTACTGAAAAATGCCATCAAATTCACACCGCCGCGGGGCACGATTACTATTCGGACCTGTACTAGGCAGGACGGTGATACCGAGCATTTGTCCATTGAAATCCAGGACACTGGGACCGGCATCAAACCGGAAAATCTTGAGCGCATCTTTAATGCGTTTGAACAGGCCGACCACAGCATTACGAGGCAGTTTGGCGGACTTGGTTTGGGCTTGGCCATCAGCAAAGCCATTGCCGAATGCCACAATGGATCGCTCACGGCCGGGAGCGACGGTGTGGGGCGAGGAAGCACCTTCACTCTCACGCTTCCCTCGAAAGTATCTGAAGGCATAGAGATGAGCGATGCGCCCCTCTTAGATGAAAACAAGCGTTCTGACCACATCGCTCCCATTGCAAAATCCTCCCGGACACTGCGGATTCTATTAGTGGAAGACCACCCGGACACTGCCCTCTCGTTGGGCGCCATTTTGGAGCGCCGGGGTCATGTTGTGAAGATTGCGGAAGATGTGGCCAACGGACTCAAACTCGCCGCCTCGCAACCATTTGATTTGCTTGTGAGCGACCTCGGCCTTCCTGATGCCACCGGCTATGATTTAATGAGACAGGTCCGCGAAAATTATAGCATGCCCGGCATCGCCTTAAGTGGTTACGGAATGGGGGAAGATGTGCGCAAATGTGACGAAGCCGGGTTTAGCGGACACCTCGTCAAACCTATTGAGGTTTCTCGGCTCGAAGAAATGATATTCCGTGTCGTCCTCCGCAATAAATAAAGGGGTCCTAGTTTCGTAGTATTTGTCATTCATTTTGCCTTACTATCTTGCCCTTGAGGTGAAGGTGAATGCTTTAATCATCATCCACAACCGCAACCCGGACCCGTCCTCCCGGTTTTCCCCACTCGGCACTTCGATGCTGCCCCCCATCAAACGGACTAGGAGGGGCTCGGCGACATTACGACTTTCGGAGCTCTATCACACGGCCTCAGCACTGGCTGTTTACGTTCGTGCCGCCATTACTGGCGTCGACGCAAAACTCGCTTCCGGGGTTTGGCCAGTCTTTCCAGGGTGGGATTGTAGCACCCACTGAGTTCTTTCAGAAAGTTTCAGCCTGCCGGCTTCCCCTTCCCCTGGGCTTCGCTTGG
>DASYYL010000108.1:0-12184 GCA_035933915.1 Verrucomicrobiia bacterium | reverse complement strand
AATGAAGTTGCAAATTTGCCGCAACAGGCTCAACTTTGAGGCGGCTGGAATGTTGTTGGTGTCTTTTTTCATCCCTGCCGTGTGGCAGGACTACACAAAACATTCCAGCTTTTTTCTAAATCCTGTGGGATGGCTGTGCATGGTAATGACTAAAAATAAAGCGAGATTTGAAAAGGCAGAATAAGCAACCCGTAATTTTATATGAAGGCACAAGAACAAATCAAAAAATATATTACCAGCCAGCCTGAACCAAAACGCAGTGATATGCAACAGTTGCACCGGATCGCGCTTCATGTGTCACCAGAATGTAAATTATGGTTCTTCGATGGTAAAGACAGCGAAAATAAAACTGTTGCCAACCCTACGATAGGATATGGATTTCACACAATTAAATATGCCAGTGGAACAAACAGGGAATATTTTCAAATTGGCGTAAGCGCAAACAAAACCGGAATCTCGGTCTATCTCCTGGGTATCAAGGATAAGACATACCTTGCCAAGACGTATGGAAAAAAGCTAGGCAAGGCGAGCGTAACCGGGTATTGCATCAAGTTCAAAACTCTAGAAGATGTAAACATTGACATCCTTGAAGCGGCAATAAGATACGGGTTTGAGGCTCAGAATGAAAAACGTGAGCGGATGAAATAATTGGATTTTTGAAGGCAAACGGTTATCAGCAAGGATCGCGTTTTGTCGCAGAGTCGCGGCGGATGGGGAATTATTTCCACAGGGATGATTTTTTTTGACCTTCAATGGGAATGAAACCACCAATGGCATTGTATCACTCTACACGCCGCAGCACGCGCACCCGCTCGCGTCCCTCGCGCCCGGGGAAAGCCACATTCGGCACATAATCATCCACGATTTCATAGCCCTCCGCAAAGAGCGCCGTCAGATCAGCCACGCTGAGAGGAAAGGGAGGACCCTCCTCGCCCGGATCGAGATCCGGATTGATGAACCATACGCCGATCAGGAGGCCTCCGCGCCGCAGCGTCAGGTCGATGCCCCGCCGATAGTTCGCGCGCATCGTTGGCGGCAATGCGCTCATGCAAGCGTGCTCCAGCACCACATCAAAGGCGCCACGCAGCTCGGCCGGCGGATCAAATAAATCGCCCGTCACGAACCTCTCGGCAAACTGCGGATACAGCGCGCGCGCCTCCGCCACTCCAGTTGGCGCAATGTCCAGGCCCGTGGAATCCAACCCATGCTCCACCGTTAACGCCACCTCATGCCCGCGGCCGCAGCCCGGCACCAGCACACGCCCACGCACCGGATGGCTCTCCAGATACTGCTTCAGCGCCGGTGCGGGACCACCCTTGTCCCAGAACACTTTGCCTTTTTGATAATACTCGTCCCAGTCCATGTCTCTCCTTCATTTAAGGGGTGCAGGATTTTGTCCGCATACCGATCCAACTCGAGGAACCACGATTGCAGGTTGAGATCCTGGTTTGCGCCGTTCACGCCCCGGATAATAACCAGATCCTACGCCTTGTCAAAGATCCCGACGAAGCACCTCACTTATTCAAAATGGATCACGGTAAATGAGAAGGGCGCGCAGGTATAAATCGCTTCGCCGTTCGTGAACCCTGGCCTCCAGTCTTTGAACGTGGTCTGGTACTGGCGCGGACTGTGTGCGGTGTTCCGGCCATCCAGCGGCGCCGCCAGTTCCTCCACTCGCGCCAGCGGTTGGGCCGGCGTAAAGCCATTCATGCGCAACTTCACGCGCAACGGCGACGCCCCGACATTTGTCATTCGTAGCACCATCTCTTTCCCGCGCCGGCTGCGCGTGGCGCTTACATCCAGACAATTGCCCGGGCTCTCCACCTCGCTCCGAACCAACAGAGGTTCATAGTTGTGCGAAATCATTTTTGTGACGTAACCCGGCGGCTGGAGCCACACGCTGGATGAGTTTAAGAACAGCAATCCCTGATCCCAGCTATTGTCGTTTTGGCCATCGACTTGAAGACAGTTCGCGCTCGTCACCACCGGAAACCCGGCGCGCTCCAGCGCACTTATGGCCAGCGCATTGGCCAGGGCCCGTTGCTGTGAATGATTATTTGCATTTAATTCAAACACGACCACCCGGTGTGCCGCGCCCCCGGCGAGTTTGTCCAGGGCAACACGGTATGACAATGCCCCTTCCAGGCTGGAATCCGGCCTGGGTCCTTCGGTCCAAACATGGAGATCAAACCACACTTCGCGGTGATGTTCCCCGGCCAGCTTTAAAATGCGCTGCTGTCCCTCCAGGCTGGTGATTCCCGAATCCGCCCCGCTGAAATGCATGGGATCGATAATCCGGCTGTGGTAGGAAAAATCACCCACCACCAGGATGATATTCGGGTCCTTCGCCCATATGGCCCTGGCCAACGCCGCGAATTTATCCGCGCAGGTGTCATCCACCTTTTCCTCGTTGCCCAGTTCCAGATACTTCAGCCGATACGGCTGCGGATGCCCGTCCGCAACCCGTCGCCGGCCCCAGATACTGTCAGCCGGACCATTGGCATATTCAATAAAGTCCATCATGTCCTGCGAAGATTCGTTTATGTTGAAGTCGGGAATGCCGAGAAAGCCCGCCGCATCGCATAAATCCAGGAAATCCGCTATGCCCCAGCCATTTGAGGAATGCGCATACCAATGGCCATGATATGGCGGGCGCCGGTCACGCGGCCCGATCATGTGTTTCCAGCGATAAGCGTCGTCATTCACCATGGAACCGCCGTAGCGCAAAACGGTGATCCCCTGGTCGATCAATCCATCCACGACATCCTTCCGAACCGGCAACCCCCGGTAACGTCCCCATTTGCCCGGCTCGAGAAAAGCGTATCCCACCGCGACAGAACCGGCTTGCTTGAGTTCTATGGCGAATCGTCCGGTCTGATCCGAACCAGTGGGAGTCAGGATAAAATCCAGCCGCTGCCATTGATTGCCGGAGAGCGCCAACCGCTGTTCGGCGTAGACATTTTTTCCGTCCTGACTTTCCAGCGCCACCCACAATTCAACGGGTTTCTCCGCCCGTGCCCAAATAATCCCATCATAGGGACGATGATCGACGAAGTCCATGCCCTGGCGATTGAGGCCTTGATTCTCAATGCCCCATACTCCCTGACCGCTAAGAAAGGTGATTCGCTGGCTTTGACCTCCCACAAAAGGCTCGTTGGTTTCGACGGCATAAGTTCCGTCGACCACGCCACGTTGCAGTCCGTGCCACATTCCGCTGACGGCCTGGGCGGGACTTTCCGGGGCTTCCTCCTGAAAACTTTCCCCAAAAATCATCTGGCTGTAGAGGCCGCCGTAGATCTCATGATTGACATCTTCCAGGCACGCTCCCGTGAGATACCGCGTGACAGGGTGAACCGGCTGATCCGCATACACCCGCACATCCGCTTCGTCAGCATGGACAATTCCTGCCATTGCCAGGCATAAGGAAGATAATTTCAGTGATGACATGCCTTTCAAAAGCTTCTGCCAGAAAATCCAGGAGCTGGCAAATTAAAACGCGCCGTTACGGAGCTATCCTCACGCAAGACGCAAAGATTTTTATTTTTTAGATAGGATTACGGCAACAAGACGGACCTAATGGCTTATCCAGTTCAATCCTGCGGCGTTTTCAAAGCCGTGGATGGCCACGGACTCATTTATATAAACAGTCCAAGGGCGTTTGCCGAAAATCCGCACATTATATGGGGTTTCCACATGAAAAGCGTTCTAGGATTACGCGCTTATTGAAAGACGGGCGGTTTATGCCAACTTGATACAAATCATCCGTCCGTGTTTGAAGGCCATGCGACGGGTTGTTTATGCATCATTTAAGATCAAAACAGCCATGAAGGCACTTTTCACCGTTTTTACGGTCTTGTCTTTTTGCTGCGTCACACGCGCCCAAATGAACATCCAGAGTTTGACCGGGCCCGTGACGCAATCCGAAATCAACTCATTCAAGTCTTATATGCTCACGCAGGTCGCGCCGCCGACGCCCTGGGGCGCGCTCATTGACACTAACAGCGACCATAACGAATGGGCCGATTTCGGCGGGGGGAACGCATTGGAAGCCTTCGGGATGATTTATGAAGTCTCGGACGACATCACGGTGTTGACCAACATGATCCATTGGACAGACATCTGCGTCTCTGAGCGCAACGACCTGATGTCGGCGGCCAACGGTGGACAGCGCGTGATGTGGACAAACGGCATCGCCAAAGTCTGGTGCCCGGAGCCGCCCACCAATACTTACGCCGGCGGTGAAAATGGCGATACCAAGGCGCATGTCCTTTATACCGCCCTGCTGATTCTGCAAAACCCGTCGCTCTGGAACCAAACAGTTCCTGACGGCAATCTCTACGGCTACGGGGTGACTTATTTCCAGCGGGCGACCAACTATCTCCGCAAATGCGACGAAGCCAACGACAATTACGATTACCTGTTCATTTCTCCATCCAACACCATCGCAAACCCTCCGGATTGGCCCGCTGGTTTTCATACCATGTTCGCCAATAACATCCAGATGATGATGCTCGGCGATTTCGAACGCTCGGCGCAATGCCACGAAATCCTCGGCGACGATCCGGCGCGCCTCTCGTATTACGACATGATCGTCAGCAATTCGTATCTCCAGTGCATCAACGGCATGGCCGGTTATCATCCTTCCACCACCAACGGTTACCTCGTGTACGATTGGGCTTACTACCCTTATAGTAAGTATCCCTCCGATGAGGAAAACGTCGGCCACGGCGCCTACGACATGATTGGAGTCTGGCGGGCCTACGGCCGGCTCAAATACCATTTTTCTCTGCCCGCCGTCCTTCCTTTTGCCAGCGCCGTAGTGGATGTGATGAACCTGGCAACCAATTCGTTTTCTGGAAACGTGGATGGCTCCGGCACGGCGCAAAATTACATGCAACAACAATGGCTGTTGCTCGCCGATTGGCGGACGCCGGTCTACGATACGATTGCCCAGGCGGACTATGCCTCAGGCCGTTATAAAACCAGCCCTTACATGGATGCGGCTATCTTGTGGATGAAAAACCGGCGGTATTTGGAATTTTCAGTGACGCCGGCAGTCACTGCGCCCACCCTGTCCGTCGGCAGCAGTACGAATTTCACAGTCTCCGTGGCGCCGCTGGGGGGCTTCTCGAATGCCGTCAGCCTCGCAGTCAATGGTTTGCCGCCTGGCGCGAACGGTACGTTCATCTCTCCCGTCGTCAACCTGGCGGCGCTCAATTATGTTTCCACCAACGTCACGCTTTCCATCACCACTTCGGGTTCGACGCCGGCGGGGATTTATCCGCTATCTATTGTCAGTACCAGCGGCAGTGTTTCGCATACTAACGTCATTACGCTGGCGGTGGGAAATTTTTCGCTGTCCGCCGTTCCTCCATCGCAAACCATTTCCTCCGGCACTGGCACGAGCTATCTCATTACCGTGGCGACCAACAGCGGCTTTAGCGGCACAGTGTTCTTTGGCGTAACCGGGCTTCCCGCCAATACCACGGCCGGTTTCAGTCCGTCCTCGCTGAGTGGCGCGGGCAGTTCCACGCTCACCGTGAACGCTGCGGCGAACATATCGTCGGGCCTCTACACGCTCACCGTCAATGCCACGAACGGCCCTATCGTGGGAGCCGTTACCGTGAACCTGGCCGTAGTTGGCACGACGCCTGTCTGGAGCGGCGGCAGCAGCAGCGACAGCTATTGGAGCGATGCGACAAATTGGGAAGGCAACGGCATCACGCCCGATGTCCCATTGATTTTCAGCGGCAACAGCCGCCTCAACAACACCAATGACACTGCGGCGGGAACAATCTATTCCAATATTGTTTTTAATTCCGGCGCGGGCGCTTTCGTACTCAACGGCAACTCCATCACGATGGGCGGCAACATTACGAACAATTCGGTTAATCCCCAGACCTTCAACCTGGATTTGAGTTTCAATAATAACTTTGTGCTCGATGGTGTGGCAGGACCGCTCGACATCCTCGGTGGGTTGACGGACACGCTGGGTGCAGCCGGTGCAACCTCGGTCACGCTGGCGGGCACGGGCATATTGGCTGACTCCTGGAGTAGTGCCAACAATCCAGGCGGAACTAACTTTTTGTCTTTAACCGATAATGCAGCCAATTGGACGATTGCTGATAACGCTTCTTCGACCGCCATCAAAACCGGACCGTGGGTTTGGCAAATCAGCAGCGGCACGGTCAATTTCGGCAACGGCTCAGACGCCCCAAATCTGAACCTAAATACCGCAGTCAGCGGCCAGGATAATTTCGTAGGCTCCCTGAACGGGGGCATCGGCACGTTGAATATCAACAGCGGCACATTGACCACGGTAACTCGCTGGGACACCGGCGCGTTTAACAGTGGCGCCACCGGCATCATCAACCAGAACGGCGGCGCCTTTGGCATCGGAAGCCAATTCCAGGGCGCCAACATTGGCGGAGGCGCTTCGCTGGTCACTATCAACGGAGGCGCGATGACGATTAGCGGGGGCGGCGGACCTTTCTATGTGGCGAGCCGCGGCGCCGGTACGCTGACAATGGGCGGCTCAGGAACGCTGAATTGCGGCATACTGGACATATCACGAAATGCGAGCGGCAATAGCGTCGGGAGCGTCGGCACGGTGAATTTGAACGGCGGCACTTTGATGTGCAATCGCGTTGGAACGGCGACGGCCAATTCACAGACGAATTGGCTGTTGGGTTCGGCGGCCACATTCAACTTCAACGGCGGCACGCTCATGGCAAAAGTGAGCGCGACAAATTTCTTTCTCGGCAGCGCCGCGCTGCCCGTCATTCCGGTGACGGCCATTGTGCAAACGGGTGGCGCGGTGATTGATGACGGCGGCAACGCCATTACTGTCGGAGAACCGCTCCGGCATGACAATACGCTGGCCGGCGACCTCGACGGCGGTTTGACGAAGCTCGATAATGGCACGCTCACGCTCACTGCCATCAGCACTTATAATGGCAATACGCTGGTGAATGCCGGCACGCTGGTCTTGAGTGACGCGGGTTCCATCCTCGATAGCGACAGCATCACCGTCACGGGCGGCGCAACATTGGATGCAAGTCTCCGCGCCGACGGCACACTGACCCTTACCGCCGGACAGATCTTAACCGGCAACGGTGTTGTGAAAGGAAATGTTGTCGTCGGCAACGGCGCAATACTGGCGCCGGGCGGCTCATTGAGCACGCTCACTTTCGACAATAACGTGACTTTGAACAGTGGAAGCGCGATAGTTTTTGAGGTGAGCAAATCGCCTGCTGTCAATGATTTTGCGCAAGTGGCAGGCTCTCTCGTCCTCAACGGCACGATTTTTGTCACCAACGTCAGCGCCAGCCCCTACGCCGCAGGGGACAGTTTCACACTCTTCAATGCCGCAAGTCGCAGCGGCATATTCACAAGTATTCAGCCGGTCATCCCCGCCGTGAACCTGGCTTGGAACACAAATAACCTTTCAAACGGTGTGTTGAGCATTGTGTCGTCGCCTACGCAACGCCCTTACATCCGCGCAGCCACGATGAACAACGGCAATTTCACTTTTGACGCCACAAACGGAGTTCCGTACTGGCCCTCCCTCATTCTGGCTTCGACGAATTTGGCTTTGCCTTTGAACCAATGGACCGCACTTGCCACCAACAACTTCGACGCAAACGGCAATTTTACATTTACCAACCAGCCGGACCCGGCAGCGCCGCAAACGTTCTATCTTTTGCAATTGCAGTAGAATTGGCCAACGCGTTGCTTTGACCATTTAAGTTTTTCCTTCTCGTCCTTGGCCTCGTCCTCGGTTTTGGGCTCCAACGGCGGCGACAGATTACGAGTTGGTTAGGGCTTCGCCGCGCTGCGACTTTTGCGCCCTTTTGGGCCGTTTGACTTGCGCCGTGAAAACAAATTCCGTAAATTCTGGGCATTCTGTCCAAATGAATCTTCGCGTGTTTCGCGAAAAATTTTCCGAATTTCGGTTTTACACGCCGCGTTGACTTCGTTAAACCATGCGTCCGTTTTTTAGATGAACGAAAATTAAAGACGTTAAAATTTATTATGGCTAAGACAAACAAAACCACCCGTTCTAAACGCGACGAACAGATGCAGGTGCTCGATCTGTTGCGCGCGGTCTTGCCCAAGGTTGCGCCCGATCCCGCGTGGGCGGAACGCATCTATGCCGCTTGCGAAATCGAGCTGCGCGCAAAAAACCGCGCCAGTTCGTTCGAAAAATTCTGCGACCGGATTGAACTGCCTGATTTGGAACCCAAAACCGTGGAAGAGGTCAAACAGCATTTCGTGGCCGGATTCGGTGATGCCGACGTGGACATTCAACCGGACGAGGAAAACAAGGCTGTGACGGTGGATGTTTCATTGCCGGACGGCACCCAGTTCCACAACCTCATCCGGGTGCGTCCGGTTGCCGCTGAAGGCAATGACGATCCGGATGTCACCTTGAAGTTTGTTTCCTTTCCGGTGGCGCTGCCCGGCGACAAGGAATTGGCCTGGTCACTTGCCAAGCGCGAAAATATGACCAACGACGAGGCGGCGATGGCGTTGACCAAAATTGAGGACGATTTCTGGGCGTCCAAAACCGGCCAAAAACTGATCCGCGACCGTGTCGAACGCGGTTTTCCCGAGTTCATCGCCCGCGTACCCGCCGGTCTGCTGAACGAACATGGCCTGAAGCGCCATTACAAACTGCCGGAAACCGTCAAGGTACTCCGCGTTGCGGCCAAAAAAGCGTAGCATCTTCCATCTTCTACCTTCTATCTGCCATCTGCTATCTTCCTACCCCGTGCCCGATGACTACCAACTCGTAACCCTGGCCAATGGGCAATGCACCCTTTTTTCCGCCAGGTACGGCGAAAAATTGCACCCTGGTCTCGGTCCTCGCGCCGAGGCCGAGCTACTATACGTTTCCCAGCTCCAAATACGTGAACGCATCGCAAAGATCTCCGGCGAATTTGTCATCTGGGACGTCGGCCTCGGCGCCGCCGCCAACGCTATTGCCGTCCTCCGCGCCACCACCGATATTCCCGGCCGGCTTCGCCTCGTCAGTTTCGATAACACCGCCGAACCACTCGAATTCGCCCTCAAACATTCAGCCGCCCTCGGCTATGTTTCCGGTTACGAGAATCAGTTGCGCGAATTGCTCCTTGAAAAAAGAACCACCTTCACCAACGGCTCGCTCCACGTTGACTGGCTATTTTCCCTCGGCGACTTTCCCGCGTGGCTGAGCCAGGGCGGGAGCGCCGTTCCGCTGCCACACGCCATTTTTTACGACGCGTTTTCTCCTGCCAAAAACCCGGCGATGTGGACCCTGCCCGTATTTCAAAATCTATATCGCGCTCTCGATCCCCAACGTCCCTGCGCCCTCACCACCTATTCCCGCAGCACCTTGTTGCGCGCCACCCTGCTCCTGGCCGGTTTCTTTGTCGGTGTCGGCCATGCGACTGGCATGAAAGAAGAGACCACCACCGCTGCGAACACCCGCGGCCTGATCCGCGAACCCCTGGACCACCGCTGGCTAACCCGCGCTCAACGTTCCCATAGCGCTGAACCCCTCTGCCAACCCATCTACTCCCGCGCACCCCTCACCCCCGCCTCCATGTCCAGATTGCAGGAGTGTTTGAAGAAAAACTGTAGCCGTTCGGCAGCGGGAGATTTTGGTGTTTAGGCGAGGCTGAGCGAAGGAGCATGCCCCTCAGTGGCCTGTGACTGAGTGAAAACGAAGCCAAAACCCAAAAGAACCGCTGCCTCCGGATGGCTACAATTTTTCTGAAAATGCTCCAATCCATCCTCAATTCCAAAAATAATCCGCGATTGCGTCGAACGCAGCTTCCCTGAGTTCATCGTCCCGACGTCCGTTCATCATTGACCGCTGATGCGGTAGAAACCGGCTGGGTTTGCCAGTCGGGCGGCGTTGGTTTCCTGAAAAGTCGTAGTTGCGCCGCCGCCAGATACGGACGAAATCACCGACCAGGGCCCGGAGGGCGCGGCGGCATAGAGCACGTCGTATTCCCCCCAGGCGACGCTGTTCCACTGTAGATTCAATTGGCCAGTCCATGCAGCACCTATTTGCGGAACAGGAGGTGTCGGCAAACTCCCAAGTCGCTGCGTGTCGGAGATACTGGGAGTCGCGACTTGCATTTCGTTGATGATCCCTCGGAATGTGCGGGGATCATCGGCGACAGGATATGTATACCGGCCAATAAACAAATTGCCATCATTTCCGACTGGCAAGCCTTGAAAAGCACCGTCAATGTTCGATACGACACTGTCCATAGTACCGTCCTGGTTGGCGATAATAAGCTTGAGCGCGCCATTGGTTCCAATCTCTGGCTCGTATGTCGCGAGCAGATAGTGCCACGTGCCGTCCGCGTAGTTGCGGGCGGACAAATCCGCAGTCGGCATATCGCTCTGTCCGTCGGAAAGAGAAAAACGCACTGCGCCTGGACCGGCTTCATTGAGGTCCACGCCGTAACGGAAATTGTTCTCCCCTTGCATCAGAAGCTCCATGATACCCGCTCCACTTTGGTTGCCGTCACTTTTGAAAAACAATTCCACGGAGAACGAGTTGGTGAACGCGAAATCGTTTCCGTATATGTCCTGGGGGTAGAACAGGCAGCCGTCCACATTGGTAATCGCTTCGGCGTCATAAGAAGAAATCCCGCCGCCATTACCATTGGCAAACAGGGCGGCCGGGGGAGTATTCGTGCTGGTGACGTAGGCGTTGTTCAATCCGTTGAACGTCCAGAGGTCCTGGCCACGCAACTCGTCCAAAACAGCCGGCGTATTGGTGCTAAAAGGCTCCATGTTCCATCGGCTGATGGAAACGGAGTCCGAAGGAAAAGCACCCAGCCGTTTGATGCCGGGGAGCAATCCGGAGGTGATCTGGACTTGATTAATGAGACCGAGAAACGTGCGGGGATCATTGGTGATGGAATACGTATATCGGCCAATGAACAAATTGCCGTCGTTTCCCGGAGGCAAGCCATCAAAGACGCCAATGTCCACATTGGCGGTGTCCACGGAGCCATCCTGGTTGGCGATGGTGAGCGTGAGACGCCCGTTGGGGGCTGCTTTGCGGTCATAGCTGGCCAACAAGTAATGCCAGGCGCCGTCGGCATAGTTGCGGGCCGTCAGGTCCGCCATGGGAAAGTTGTCCTGGCCGTCATTGAGCGCAAAACGGACGGAACCCGGTCCCGCTTCGTTGACGACCAGGCCGTAACGAAAAACATTTTCCCCCTGCATCAACAATTCCATACGGCCCGCCCCGCTTTGATCGCCATTGCTCTTGAAGAATAATTCAACGGCGAATGAATTGGTGAAGGCAAAGACGTTGCCATAAATGTCCTGTGGATAAAACAAAACGCCGTCCACATTGGTGAATGCTGATGCATTAAATGAATTGGTGCCCCCGGTGTTTCCGTTGGCAAACATGGTGGCCGGCGGAACAGTGGCGCTGACCGGATAAGCATTGGTCAGCCCATTGAAGGTCCACAAGTTTTGGGCGCCGTCAGTGGTGAGAACGTCTTGCACCGCCGGAGCGTTGGTGCCCGTAGGCACCATGGGCCAGCGAGCGATTGTCCCCGGATAATACTGCTGTGAGGACAGGATGTGCATTTGCATTGAGAATAACTGACCACCCGGCCCGGAGGTGACCATGCTCAGTGGCTGCGGACCGGACACAGCCGTAACTGTCATGGGCATGTAAGCCTGGCCATTATTGCCAAAGATTTCAACGATGCCCCGATCTACTAAAAACTGTAAATTAATGGCGCCAAACACAGGAGCTAAAGTCGAAACGTATCCAGCCGCAGACAACTGATAGCTGCTGCTATTGTAAGTCACCGATAGTCCGCCCAAAGTGAAAGTCGTTTGTGTGCCGGCGGCGGGGCGGAATTTGACGTCCAGTTCATAAGCCGTGGCGGTAATGTTCGTCAGGAGATTGACGTTTTGCGGCAGCGATTGACTCGGCCAGGTTTGGGTACTGGTCCGCAACAATGCCAATTCACGAACTGGATTTACATAAAGAGCAGGCACCTCGCCGCTGGTCACCAGAGTCAATTCCACCGGGAAGTCCATGGCTTCCTGAAATGGTTGGTTCGGATAATTCTGAGTGCCATTGGCAATCAAAATCGTCCGGCCATCATAGGCCGGCATGTCGTTAAAGATCGGAGCCGCCGCAAAGCTGTTTCCGCCA
>DASYYL010000063.1:0-5943 GCA_035933915.1 Verrucomicrobiia bacterium | reverse complement strand
CGCCAAGCACCAATTGAAGCTTGGTGCGCAGCCCGACCGTGTTTTTGCCTTGGAATTTCCCGATCGCAACCGCGCCTATTTCTTTTTGGAAGCTGATCGCGCCACCATGCCGGTAATGCGGTCAAACTTTGAGAAAAGCAGTTTTCACCGAAAGCTGCTCGCCTACGAAGCCACCTGGAAACAAAACCTTCACCGCTCCCGTTTTGGTTTCAATCGTTTCCGGGTTCTTACCGTCACCACCAGCGCTGAGCGCGTGAGGCATTTGATTGAAGCCAGTCGCCAGCTTGAACGCGGGCAGGGATTGTTTCTCTTTACTGATTTGGCTTCCCTGTTGGCGCACAGTGACATCCTCACTTTGCCTTGGCAAACCTGTCAGCCCGGAAAGACCGAGACCTTGACCTGACCGCCAATGTGTTGCGCACTGGTTGTGCCTCTGGCACGTAAATTTGTTTTATGTTAGCGTGCTGTTAGAAGCCGGATTCCCCGGTTTTGTTCACCCCCAAGCACATTGAAAGGAGTAGTCCTATGCCAAAATCCACGTTCATTGACTTTCGCGCCGTTAAACGCGAAGTCACCATGGTTCAGGTCCTGGAGCATTACGGCCTTATGAGCCGGATGAAACAGAATGGCGACAGCATCACGGGCGCGTGCCCGATCCACGAAGGCAAAAATGAAACCGCCTTCCGTGTCAGCATCAGCAAAAATTGCTGGAATTGTTTCAGCCGGTGCGGTTGCGGCGGCAACGTCCTCGACTTCGTGGTCAAGAAGGAAAAAGTTTCGCTTCCAAAAGCAGCCAGACTCTTGGTCGAGTGGTTCAACCTGAAAATTGAATCACCCGAAAATGGCTCGCCACGGCGGGAAAAATCGGATTCACCGGTTCGAGATAAAAATGAATCGAAACGTGAGGCGGCCAAGGCTGTTAAGCAGGAGGATGAGAAAGGCGAAAACATGCCTTTGGGGTTTGTCCTTCAAAACCTTCAACCGGAACATCCCTATCTGACCGAGCGTGGGTTGTCCCCTGAGACAATTCAAACGTTCGGTTTGGGGTTCTGCCAAAAGGGTTTGCTGAATGGCCGCATTGCCATCCCGATTCACAATGCCACAGCCGAATTGGTCGCCTACGCCGGTCGCTGGCCGGGTGACACCGACAAGGAAAAATATCTGCTGCCGAAAGGGTTCAAGAAATCCTTGGAGTTGTTCAACCTCGACCGGGCCAGCAAAGAGCCGGCGGACAAACCGTTGGTCATCGTCGAAGGCTTCTTCGATTGCATGATGCTCCACCAGCACGGCTGCCGCAAAGCGATTGCCCTCATGGGCAGTTCCCTCTCGCCCACACAGGAAGGGTTGATTCGCAAACACACCAACGGCAGCAGTCACGTCATCGTCATGCTCGACGAAGACGAAGCGGGACAGGCCGCCCGCGAAGAAATTGCGGGCCGGCTGGCTAAATTCTGCTTCGTCAAAGTCCATCTGTTCGAGGAACCCGGAATGCAGCCCGAACACCTTTCCTTCGAGGAGGTGCAAGACCTGATTGGAGGTGCATCGTGAAGCGTTATGAAGGCAGGCGTGAAGGTTACGCTGTCATCGTTACCGTCAATGGCCGTCCGCTCAATCCCCGGCTCGATTTGTGGAATCACAGTCCGACCGGATTTGAGTGGGGCTACGGCGGCAGCGGCCCGGCACAATTGGCACTGGCATTGTTGGCTGATCACTTCGGTGACGACCAAAAGGCCGTTGAACTTCACCAACCCTTCAAATGGGCGGTGGTGGCGAAGTTGCCAAAGCGGGGCTGGACGCTCACCAGCGAACAAATCTGCCAAGCGCTGGAATCATCCGCGATTGAGCAAATCCGAACTGAGGCCGTATGAGTGCATCGCCTATTCATCCCATTGCCAAGTTTCGGCTCGGCCAAATCGTGAGCACACCCAATGCCCTTGAGCATCTTACTCAAGCTGACATCCTCCTGGGCATTCAACGGCATCAGGCCGGCGATTGGGGCGACCTGGATGAGCACGATCGTCAGGAGAACGAATTGTCCCTTCAAAAAGGCTTTCGGCTCCTCTCGGTCTATCACTCGGCCTCCGGCGTCAAATTCTGGATCATCACGGAAGCAGACCGTTCGGTAACGACGATATTGCTGCCAGAAGACTACTAAACCACACCTCCCCCAAGCGGGGAGGTTTTTATCTGGGTTCGATTCCGACCCTCGCCTCCAGCCCTTTTGCTGGGAAATTGGAGGAAAAAGCGTCGAGTTTCAGTGAAATCTTCAGTGGCCGGACCACTCCGCCACTATTCGGGATAAATCACTTTAGCTCGTCCAGAACTCGCTAACGCGGGCCGAACGGACGGTTCATGCTCACAACATGAATCGAGACATGAAAAACCGTTACAGGGTGTTCCGCCGAGGCTGGGGCACCTACTACTGCGAAGACCTCGTCACCAAAACGCAAACCAGCCTCAAGACCCGCAATAAGGACGAAGCGTTTCGTCTGGTGGCCGCAAAAAATGAAACCGAGAACACGCCCGCGTTCAGCCTGCATCTGGCGCGGGTGTATTGGAAAGCCGGTGATCCCGCCGCGGCCAAACGGACGTGGCAGCACGTCATGGACGAAATCCCCAAACTCAAGAAAGGAGAGACGAAAATTCGGTGGTTGACCGCCATTAAAGACAAGGCGCTGGATTCCATTCGGGACCGGGTCTTGCTGGAAACCCAGTCGGAACATTTTTTGAAAGTTTTGGAGAACGGTTCCGTGTCCACGAACCTATATTTGCGCCGCATTCACAACTTCGCGATGGACATGGGCTGGCTGCCGTGGCCGGTACTGCCTTAGCCGTAACCATGCAGTTGAAAAGTGGCCCGCCGTTTGGGAATGATTGTGTTTGTTATGAAAAGAACGCAATCTGCGGGCACTCACCCGCTTCACCAAACGGTGGCCGGTTCTATTAAATTCAAAACCGTCGGCCAGTCCATCGAAATCGGGTTTACCGATCAAAAGCTCAGTCCGCACGCGGGCACGGCGACCTTCTGGGCTTTCCTGCACCAGAGCGGCTGGATTGATTTGGTGGCGAAGCGATTGCCGCATCCGGCCCCGACTTCGAACTATGCGTTGAGTCCCCTCAGCAAGGTGTTGAGCTTCATCCAAGGATTGTTGTGCGGGGCCAAGAAGCTGACGCACGTGGCCTATCTGCGACGGGACCCTTTGGTGCCGGAGTTGCTGGGGATTAAGCGAGTGGCCAGCCAGTCGGTGCTATCCCGCTTTTTTCAAGTCTTTTGCAGTGCGGGGCGCAACTTGGCCTGTTTTGGTCCGCAGTTTCAGTGGTGTCTGGAACGTCTGCCCAGCCGCCGCGAAGGCTACGCGCTGGATTTGGATTCGACGCGGCTCTTGCATGAGGATGGACATCAGGAGGGCGTGGAAGTGGGATACACCCGCCTGGGAACCAAACCGTGCTTGCATCCGCTGCTGGCGGTTCTGAGCGAAGTGCGTCTGGTGGTGGGCTTCTGGTTGCGCTCCGGCAACAGCAGTTGCGCCAACAACGTGGTGAGCTTCTTCTGGGATTTGTGGAACCGTCTGCCGTCGCATTTGCGATTGCGGGTGGTCCGGGCCGATTCGGGCTTTTGCGTCAGCGAACTGTTGCGGCTGTGGGAGCAATTGCATTTACCGTTCATTGTGGTGGCACGGCTGACCCGACCGTTGCAACGGGTGATTGGCAAACAAACCTGCTGGGAGGCCACCGAGGTGGCCGGCACCGAAGTGGCGGAAGTGGATTATCACGAGGCGGACTGGCCGGCGAGCACGCGGCTGATTCTGATCCGGCACCGCCTCCAGGACAAACCGGGGCGAGCGGGCGGCAAACTGTTATTTGATTGCCCCGGTTACCTGTATCAGGCGCTGCTGACCAACTTGCCGCGCATAATTAAGCCGCTGGCGGTGTGGCGAGAATATAATGGCCGGGCGGCCTGCGAGGGCGTGATTAAGGAATTGGATGCCGGGTATGGTCTGCCTCAACTGGCCTGCCAGCAATTTTGGTCCACTGAAGCGGTGCTCTCCTTTGGGGTGTTGGCGCACAATCTGGTGGTGTTATTCGAGCGCAAGCTCGGCTGGCTGGAGGCCATCACCATTGGCAGCTTGCGCTACGGGCTGTTTGTAACGGCTGGCAGCATCAGTTCGCCGCAGGGTCAAATCACCGTCAAGCTGGCAGTGCCTCAAAAAGAGAGGGACTGGTGGCGAAGGCTTTGGGACAAGTTGTTGTCGCCTTTTCCCAACTGCAATGCAGTAGAAAACCGTCCACCGATGCCATAGCATTCGTATGAAAAAATTCAACCAAAATCAACTTTCTACTGCATGGTTACGGCTAAGAGCAGAGGGCGTAAGCCGAAATACACATGTTTATGGGTATTGTTGCCGTTGATTGCGCATTGCATACTATTGCTAAATAGAACGCTGCTGCGCGGCAGAGGATCTGCGGATGATAATTACGATGCTAAACGTTTCCAGGAAGAGGTCCGAGTTCCGCGGCAAAATGCTTTTGCGGTCGGATCCATATTCAGCCAGCGGTCATCAACACTTATGAGATCACCATATAGAAGAATGCGGATTATCTCCTCAACACCATTGAAGACTGTGTTTTTAAGAATCGTTCTCGGTGCAGTTATATGCCTCGGAGCCGGGGTTGGCAGGATGGAGGCCCAAGACACCAACGAAACCGCGGGTGGCTGGGTGAAGTACTCAGGCAACCCAGTCTTGGGTGGAGATTACGGCACTTGCTTTGACGTTTCAGTGCTGAGGGATGATGTTTCAGCGCTGTTAAAGGGGGGGGGCGACGTTTATCGCATGTGGTTTTCCTGGCGACCTCGCGCTAGCATCGCTTTGGTGGAAAGCAAAGATGGCTTCCATTGGTCCGAGCCGGTAATTGCTTTAGGCCCCAACCGGGCGAGCGGTTGGGAGGATGATGTTAATCGCCCTGTGGTGATTAAACAAGGCGGCATTTATCGTATGTGGTATACGGGGCAGGTCAATGCGGGAAAAGAGGAAGGTCTGTCACGGATCGGCTATGCGACCAGCAGCGACGGGCTCACTTGGAAGCGAATGAGCAACAAGCCGGTGCTCTCTGCAGATTGCCCCTGGGAAAAAACTGCGGTGATGTGTCCGGATGTAATTTGGGACAAGGAAGCCCAACTCTACAAAATGTGGTATTCCGCAGGTGGACAGCGCGAACCCAATGCCATTGGTTACGCGACGAGTCCCGACGGAATGGTTTGGACCAAGTGCAAGGATAATCCCATTTTCAAAGCCGATTCGGCAATCGAATGGGAACGGAACAGGGTCACAGGTTGCCAGATCCTCAAGGAAGACGGATGGTATTTGATGTTTTATATTGGATTCAGCGACCCTTATCATGCCCAAATCGGCATCGCCCGTTCGAAGGATGGCGTAACGAACTGGCAAGAAAATCCGGAGAATCCGATTATCCCGACTTCTGTTCAGCCTCGATGGGATGCCGACGCTTGCTACAAGCCTTACGCCATATTCGACGGCAAAAAATGGTTTTTATGGTATAACGGCCGGCGAAGTCAGTTCGAACAGATTGGTGTGGCCATTCATGAAGATCGAGATCTTGGATTTTGATGTTCCGGCTCAAGAGCCAACCAGGGTTTGGTCCCGGAAATGTGCAAGAGTATCGTGCAATTACTTTGTTGAAGGTATCAAGTTATACCAACACGACAGTCTGAACCATGCCCACACATGTGGGGTCGACAGAGAGTGCGCTGACGCTCCCAAATATAAATGTCGCGATCAGCGGGTCGGGTACGAGTGTTACCATCACTTGGCCTGCTGGCGGCACGCTGCAATCTGCGACGAACTTGGCGGGGCCATGGGCTGATGTTCTAGGTGCCACCAGTCCTTACACGATAGTTCCGACTGGGCCGCAGGTATTCTATCG
>DASYYL010000059.1:0-5747 GCA_035933915.1 Verrucomicrobiia bacterium | reverse complement strand
CAATGGTGATTTGGCCGCCTTCCGGAGTGAACTTCACCGCGTTTTTCAAGACGTTCCAAAAAACCTGCTGAAGTCGGACGGCGTCGCCGAAAATAGTATGGCTTTCCGCCCGGAGGTCGAGTTTAAGGATAATTCGTTTGTGTTCGATTTCATTGAGAACGTTTGAAATGGCGTCCTTCACTATTTCGTGAACGTCCTGTTCCGACTGATTGATTATTAATTTGCCGTGAGTGATGCGGGTCAGATCCAACAGGTCATCAATCAGCCGCGCTTCCAGTTCGATGTTTTTGCGGATCATGTCAAAATTTGCCCTGATATGCTCCGGCACATCAGGATCAATTGCTGAATCGCTGGCCACAAGCAACACGGGATTGAGCGGTGTCCGCAATTCGTGGGAGAGGGCCGCCAGAAAATCGTCTTTGGCGCGATGGGCTGCCTGTTCCCGCGCTAAACTTTCCGCCAATTCCTTTTCGGAGCGCTTGCGCCCGGTGATGTTCCGGACGTTGCACTGTATGACTGGCGAGCCGTCTTCTTTATAATGATTCGCAATGACTTCGACATCGAGCTTCTCGCCCGTTTTTGTTTGGAGTGGCAAATCGTCATAGCGAACCAGTCCATACTGCTGCAATTGTCGAAACACGGCATGGCTGGCTTGTTCGTCCTTGAGCAGGCCGATTTCCCACAGTTCCTTTCCCCGCAATTCTTCGCGTCTGTAACCGAGCAATTCCAGCATGAAAGGATTGGCATCCGTGATCTTTCGGCTGACGGAATCTATAATCAGGATGCCATCGTGGGCGGTCTCAAAGAGACGACGGTAGCGAATTTCCGAAACGTGCAGCTGCTCGGCCGCCTGTTTGCGCTCGGTGATGTCGTAAAAACAATTAATTGCACCAATGACTTCTCCTCGGTCGTTCTTCAGCGGACGGATATTAACAATGACAGTGACTCGCGAGCCGTCGGGCCGCTCAATTTGCACTTCCGCATCATACGCCGCAGGTATTTTGCCCGAGACGACTTCTGCCATGGGACACTGGTCGTGGGGCATAAAAGTTCCGTCTGGACGGAACATTTTGAAGGAGCCGCAAAATCGCTCGTCGGTATCCCCCGGCACCGGCTGGCGACCCCACAATTCGGAGGCGTGGCGGTTGAAGTTCTGAATCACGCCCGAAGCATCAATGGTATAGACGGCCACGGGATTCAGGTCGAACAAAGCGCGATAGCGTTCTTCGCTTTCGCGCAGAGCGGCCCGCGATTCCAGCCGCTCGGTTACATCCTCGATGGAAACGAGAATCATGTGCGGCGCACTACCGGTCACATCCAACCGCCGGGCGTTGAGCAACATCACACGTCGTCCAATTTGCGGAAAGTCGTGCGTGACCTCGAAGTCATTGAAGAAGCTGTTCCTGGGCAAAATATCTTCGAGCAACATTCGCAGTTTTGGAATGTCCCACTGATGATTGCCTAACTCGTAAATCAAGCAGTTTTCGGTCTGTTCTCTCGCAACTTTGAAGGTTTTGTAGAACGCTTCGTTGGCAGTGTTCACTCGGAGGTCGGCGCGGAGGACCAGCAGTGGGTCGCGGGCGGTGCGAATGGTGGCTTCAGCGTAATTTCGTGCGTCCTTGATTTCCTGCTCGCTGCGTTTGAGATCGGTGATGTCCATCAGCACCAGCACCGCACCGTCCACCTTGTTGTCCACCGTCATGTAAGGTCTCACGCGCAGGGAATACCAACGACCGTCCCGGTCACGAACGTCCCGCTCCTGGTCACGCACGGTGTCAATGACTTCACGGATGAGATTCTCAATGGGATAGGGCGGCGAGTCCTCGTCACGCAGTTTCGAGTCATTTGCCGCGCGATCTGAGTCAGGAATGGCGCTCCCGACCTTCGGGGCGACCAGATTGTGCCGGACTCCGCTCAACGGTCGCCCCAGGTCGGCCGTGAGGAGGTTAAAGATTTTTTCGGCGGACGCACTGAAGCGGCGAATGGCGAGGTCTCGTCCCACCAATACGATGGGGAGTTTTGTCGAGGTCTGGAGATTGCTCAGGTCCGCATTGAGGCGGTTCAATTCCGTGTTCCGATTGGCCATTTCCTCGTTAACGGTGGTCAACTCTTCGTTCGCCGACTCCAGTTCCTCCTTGGAAGTCTCCAATTCCTCGTTGACGCTCTGCAACTCCTCATTGGCAGACTGAACTTCTTCGTTCGATGCCTGGAGTTCCTCGTTGGCTGCTTCGTGTTGTTCCTGGATGGATTGGAGATAATCACGAGTCTCGGAGAGTTCGGTTTCGAGTGCGTTGATGCGACGCGGTTCTTCTTTTTTGCCGACGCGCGGAGACGTCCGCGATTCACTACGAGGCCGAGCCTCTTCTGAGGTTCCCTTTTCCGCATCCTCGAACAAAATTAAAAAGCAGCGCTCCCGCAAATTCTTGAGCGGACTGACTTCCAGATTCACCGTGCGGGACTTCCCGTTTTGTTGCACGCGCACTTTCTCTCTGCGCGCGGTTTTATTTTCCTTCCTGGCTTTGTTGATGACGGCGCGCAACGGCAACAGCAAGCCTTCGCGCGCCATTTTTAGCACGTCGAAGTTCGCCTTCCCGGTGGACGGCGGCTGAAGATACGCGCCGGTTGGCCCGCGGAACTGGACAATTTGCAACTCGGCATTGATAAGCACACCGGGCGGCACGAATTGATTGACAGAGACGCGGTCAGCCTCGCGCTGGGCGTTGAGTTCACCCCCAAAACCTTCCGGCGGCTCCTGCGGTTCTTTTCCCAGTGGCAGCGGTGGTCTGCCACCTCGCGGGGAAACCTCGCCCCGTTCCTTTTTAACCGGCAGATGAAGTGTCTGGGCCGGCGCAGCTTTCTTGGAATAGATTTTGTGCTTCTTGTCTGCTGGCTCAAACAGGTCGGTGAAGCCGCTAACGGATTCCGACCCGCCCAAAAACAAAAACCCTTCCGGTTTAAGAGCGTAATGAAACGTCGGGATGACCTTTTTTTGCAAACTCGGCTCAAGATAAATGAGCAGATTGCGGCAACTGATGAGGTCCATGCGCGAGAACGGCGGGTCGTTGATGAGGTTTTGCCGGGCAAAGACGACCATTTCGCGGAGCGGTTTAATAATTCGATATCCGGCTGCCTCCTCAACAAAAAATCGCCTCAAACGGTCCGGCGAGACATCTTCCGCGAGAGTTTTGGCGTAAAGACCATGCCGGGCTTTGTCCAACATCGCATCGTTGAGATCGGTGGCAAACACCTGAAGCTTGCGAACACGCGGCGCGTTCTCCGCCACCTCGGTAAACGCCATCGCAATGGAATACGCTTCCTGGCCGGTGGAACAGCCGAGCACCCAAACGCGGAGCGGGTCGTTGCCACGCTGCTCAAGGAGCTTCGGAAACACCTTGCGCTTGAGAAGATCGAAAGCATCCGGGTTGCGGAAGAAACTGGTCACATTGATGAGAACATCGGAATAAAGCGCGTCGAGTTCTTTGGCGTTGCCTTTCAGGAAAAGGGAATACTCCTCAAGCGTATTTTGCTTGCTCAACACGGTCCGCCGGGTGATGCGCCGCTGGATGGTGGTGGATTTGTAGAGCGAAAAATCTACGCCGGAATGGTTGCGAAGCAGGAGCAAAATTTTCTTGAAGCCGTCCTCTCCCCCTTGTGCGTGTTTCGTCTCCGCCTGGCCGCGCACACCCTTCGCGCCTCCCCCGATTGCCAAAGTTCTGTGACCGCCTGCCGGTAAGCACGGTTACGGAATGAGCATATAACGGGAGGGATTATGCAGCAAGACATTGAACGATTTTTGAATTTGCGACACCTGCCGGCGTCCTGTTCAGCGGCGCAAGCCGCCGGATTTTTAGGCATTTCACCGCATGAAATTCCGATTTTATTAGCCAAAGGATTGCTCAAACCGCTCGGCCATCCGGCGCCGAATGCGCCAAAAGCTTTTCTGACAGCCAAACTGGAAGAACTGGCTCGCGATGAAAAATGGTTTGGCAAGGCCAAAGACGCAATTTCGGAGCATTGGCATTACAAAAACACCCGCAAGGGAAAGGGCGCGTCAACTACCGTAAAACCCGCTACTGAGGAAGTAGCCAATGCCGATTGAATCCAAAGGCAAGCGCGAGCGGAACTGTGTCCGCTCGCGCTCGCGTGTTCATCCACCAAAGGGGCCGCCATCGTCGCCGGATTCAAAAGTCCACCGGCTCACCGGCGAAAGCGTATTACTGGGCGGGCGAACTACCAGAATGAACGTGTTGCCTTGTTTGTTTTTCTTTCGGCCTGCCCGCCGTCCCAAAAGCCAGGCGATATATGGGATGCCGAAATATGTAAGCAGGTTTAACAGGGCTTCGCCATGTGCCCGAATCAACCAATCCAAAAATTGCAAGATCGGATTCATGGTGCCTCCTTATACAGTGACAGCTTGTGCCATCGGTTCCGCCTTTGCGGTTTTAGCTGCCCGTTGCCGTTCATATTCACCCAACGAGGGCAATTCGACTCTAGCTTTGCGCGAATAGGCACGATGAATGGCTTTGCTGTTATGTCCAAGGTTCTCCATTGCGAACCGTTCGGGATAACCGGCGGCTTTAGCTCGTTCCGCCCAAGCGTAGCGGTAGCTGTGCAGCGACACGCCTTTAATGCCCAAGCCAACACAGCGCTGATGAAACTCCGTCGAGCGGTCGCCCGCGCGGACGCTCCGCAGATACGGAAACAGCGGGCCTTCGCTCGGCAGGTCTTGCAGGATTTGGGCGACTTCCTCGTCAAAGCGCAGAATGGCAACGGTGCCGGTTTTCTGGCGTTGATAGCTGATGACTTTGGCTTCCCAATCAATGTTTTCGGCTTCGAGAAAGGCCAAGTCCGATTGCGACGCGCCCAAATGCCAAGCCAGTTGATAGAACGCCTTCCGTTCGGGATTCTTCTCGCGGGCGATGATGGTTTGGTGTTCCGCCAGAGTGATGCCGCGCTTTTCCTTGAACTGGACTTCCGGCCACCGTTTCTTGGGCAGGACGGGCCACGGCAGCCAGTTCATGTCCAGCGCAAAATTGTGGATGCGGCGCAAATAGGTATTCGTGGACACTGTGCCCTGTTCCAACACTTTCAGGAAATGCTCCGCCTGCGTTTCCAACACAACCATGCGTCGAATCGAATCCAACGCCTTGTCTTTGATGGCGGTCAGCCAGCGGTGCTGCGTGTGGCCTTGCTTGAGCTTGGGGATTTCATCCATGACGTTCTGCCATGTCCGGCCTGCGGCGGCAGGGTCGCCCGCCTTCCAATACACCCGCGCCAGATGCAGGCTGAACGCGGGCGCTTTTTCGTTTTCGTTTTTGGCAGCAACAAGGCGGTAGGCTTCGGCCTTGTCACGGGTCTTGAGGGTTCCTTGCTTGCCGGTGGTGTTGTCCTGATAATAGTAAACACCCCACGGGCGGGGGAACACGCTGTATCGTTGTTTCATGTCATTTTTCATGTTATGAACATGAACCAACTCGAACCGTTTCCGTTAGCGAGTTCTAGCCGGGGTTGTCCCGGATTGTGAAAGCATTTTGCGAGCATAATCTCGCTACTGAAACTTTCACTGAAACTCCCCGCTTTTTCCTCCAATTTCCCAACAAAAGGGCTGGAGGCGGAGGTCGGAATCGGCCATTTTTCCTCGCCGTTACACCTCAAATATGCCCGATTTTATTGGGAAATCAAGTTAATTCGATGTAACCCAACTTAACCGTTTTTAACTCGTTTGGTGTCCGTTTTGGTGTCCGCTG
>DASYYL010000249.1:0-4209 GCA_035933915.1 Verrucomicrobiia bacterium | reverse complement strand
GTCCGTCCTCGCGGCCAGCGCTTTTACCGGATAAGCGCCGACTGCCCGCCGCCGCTTCTGCGCCCAGGTCGCAAACGTCGGATATTTGACGCCGACCAACTCCGCAAACTTCTGCCCGCTCAATCCGCTCCGCTCAAACTCGTCCAGCAACTGTTCTCGCCTCGCCAAGGGCGTCTTCACCCGCCCCAGCACGTCCGTCTTCAAGATCGTTTCATCGGTCGGTGTCGTACTCATCGTAGCGGCTATGCTACGATGCCTATGACCTCATTGAATAGTGGTGCTCCGTGTGACGCTTACAGTCTAAATACGGATAATGGATTTGACTTCATTTATTAAGGCTCTTCGGCAACCGGGTTAGTCAGCGCGCCGAATTTTTCGATTTCGATGCTGACCTGATCGCCGGGCCGCAGCCAACGCGGCGGCTTCTGCGCCATGCCCACGCCGTGGGGCCTGCCAGTGAGTATGACCGTGCCCGGCAACAGCGTGGTGCTGCCGCTCAGGAATTCAATCAACACCGGCACGTCGAAGATCATGTCGTTCGTGTTCCAATCCTGCATAATTTGGCCGTTCAAAATCGTCCGGATCTTTAGCGCATTCGGATTTGGGATTTCGTCGCGCGTAACCAAACACGTGCCAAGGGGGCTGAAGGTGTCAAAGGTCTTGCCGCGCGACCACTGGCCACTGCCGCGTTTGATTTGCCAGTCGCGAGCGATCACATCGTTGCAGCAGGTGTAGCCGAGGACAAAATCCAGCGCCCGCTCGTGGTTGACATTCTTGCAGGCGCGGCCAATAACCACCGCCAGTTCGCACTCGTATTCCACTTCGCTGCTCTTGAGGTGCGTTGGGAGCAGAATTGGTTCACCCGGATGCTGGAGGATGTTGATGCCTTTGAAGAACACCACCGGAAATTCAGGAAATTTAGCGCAGGTTTCCTCGGCGTGTTTGCGATAATTCAGGCCGATGCAAATGATTGCGCTGGGTTGAATCGGAGCGAGCAGCTTTGCGACTTCAACTCTTTCTGAGGTGACTTTGGGCGAATAAAAAATCTCAGCAGCCAATTTTAGTGCCGAGGCGTCGGTTTGTTGAGCGGCGAAAACAGTGTTTCTTTGGTGATCGAGACCACGAATGATTTTCATAAATTCATTTTCCTGCACCCCAGCCTCCATCAATCATCAACGCGGTACCGGTGACCATTGCACTTTCGTCTGCCGCGAGGTTGAGCGCGGCGGCGGCCATTTCTTCCGGCTTGGCTATGCGGCCGTTCAATTGAGTGGAAGCCATCTCGCGATAAGCCGCCTGCGGATCAGGATATTCTTTAAGCCGCGCGAGAACAAATGGCGTCTCTACGCGTCCGGTACAAATGCAATTGAAGCGAACGCCGGTGTGCGAATGGTCCAGCGCGAGCGCCTTTGTCAGTCCAACGACCGCGAATTTTGTGGTTGTGTAAGCAAGCCGTTCGCGCACGGCCACGACACCCGCGATGGATGCCATGTTGATCACGCTGCCGGATTTGCGTTCCAACATCGTCGGCACAAATGCCTTGCAGCAGATGAAAACGCCGCGGACATTGACCGAATAAAGATTGTCCAAATCGGCCGCCGCCGTCTTGAGCAAGTTGCCGACGTAACCAATGCCGGCAACGTTCGCCAAAATGTCCAGGGCTCGACTGTGGCCGCTTTCGCACAATCAGCCTCACTCGAAACATCCAACGTCAAAAATTTCCCGCCGATGTGTTCGGCTTGTTTGCGACCGTCGGCTTCGTTGCGGTCAGCTACCCAGACAGTTGCGCCAGCCTGGGCAAAAGTTTCCGCCAGCGCCGCGCCGATGCCGGAGGCCGCACCGGTGACAAGAGCCGTTTTGTTTCGGAGACTAAACATGATAAATCCTTTCCGCGTTGGTTTGGAATAATTTGATTTGGTCCAGCGGTTTTGCGAATGAAAGAAAATCTTGGACGGTTTGAATCCAGCGTCCGCAATTGGTCGCCAAAGTCGTCACGGGCCAATCGCCACCGAATAAAGCCCGATCGAAGCCGAAACATTCCAGTATCCATCCGAAATAGAATTTCAAATCCCCCGGCTGCCATTGGTTCCAGTCAGCCTCAGTCGTCAGTCCGGAGATTTTACAGACAACATTTGGCTGCACCGCCAACGTCTTCAAATCCGCCGCCCGCGGTCTGGTTTGTTTGTCGCGCACGTTCGGTTTGCCAAATTGATCCAGCACAAATGTAACTTGCGGAACGGGACGTACGAGTTCAGCGACGATGCGCAATTGTTCGTGCCGAATACACAGGTCAAAGGTGAAACCAAAATCTGCGAGTAGCCGGATTCCGGCAACGAATTCCGGCCGCAGGCAAAACGCCAAATCCTGTTCGCTCTGCAAGTTGCGGCGAACCTTCTTCACGAACGGACGGCTGGCCAGCTTTTCCAATTCCGCCGGGACGGTTTTGCTTCCTTCCGGTGATGCGTTGGCAACCATAAGAGCTTATCGAGTATGCTTTCCTGCCTGTGCCTCTCGGGGACGATTTTCAGGAAATAACACCGATCGCTCTTGCGCAAGGACTCGGTCGATGGCATGTCGGCATCCGGAAGTCAGCGGGTAGTTCAAGTGACTATTTGCGGTGCGAAATATTCTCATCTTCACAAGAAGATATTTCACGCCTGACAGCCAACAAAAAATTCGCTTCCCGCCATAAACCGCGTACATGAGCCGAATCATATGACGCTCCAGTTCTTCCGCAAGGGACAGGTCGCCATTCGCCACTGCGCGACCGATTTGGACGGCAAGCTTGCCATGAAAGATTGCGCCGCCGAGCAACAGCCCGTCATAACCAGCGCGCAGGTATTCGACGCAACGGAATTCATCGCCTGTCAACAAGCGCAATTGTGGCCGTCGTCGTCGCGCCGCTAATGCGACCTCCCGCCGTTTTGGATCACTGGAACTGTCTTTAACGGCGATAACGTTCGGCTCAGAATAAATGGACTCTAGAATTTCATGGGGAATCAAGATCGAGCTATGCCGCCCGCGATCATAAAAAGCAATTGGCAGCGGACTCTCGCGAATGGATTCCAGGTACAAGCGCTGAAGATTCTTCGGAGTGACGTTCACCAAGAAATAAGGTGGAGCAATTATCGCGAAATCTGCTCCGTCTTCTCTGGCGCACGCTATATTGTCGAGAATGCGTGGCGCTGAGTTATCGGTCACCTGCACCGCCACGCGAAGCCGGCCCCGTGCAGCAGCAACGGCAGCTTGGACGAGTCGGCGCTTTTCGCTGTCTCTCATCCATGGGCCTTCGCCACAAGTGCCGGCCAAAAACAATCCCTTCACTCCGAGGCTTACATGATGATCGACCATGCGTACAACCGAATGTTCGTCTACGCTGAGCGCACTGTTAAATGGCGTTGGCGTGGCTGACCACACGCCTTCAAAAACTTCAGGTGATATTTTCGTCTTCATAATTAGCTTCCTGTTCAAATGGATACATTGGTCGGCGCCGGTGTCGATATGTAAACCGCCTCAAGTCCGCGCACGTCACCCCAGGCGTGTTTACACGGATTATTTCGCGACATACATCCTTATACGCGGCTATCGGCGCGACGACGCCTTTGGCGATAATGAAGCGAAATCTCCCCGGATGAAGATCAAATGCGGTTAGCTGACACAAGCTAAAGGGCGGCGTGCGGCGGCTGGTGAGCATCACGGTAATCCCGCCATCGGTGCGGACGACGGCGGTCGGCCCCTGATCGAACGTGCTGAACCCCCCATGGCGTGCCTGGATTTCATTAAATTTGCCGTCATACACACCTTGGACGTGGCACAAAGCGATTAGCGGCTGTCCTTCACTACGACCGCCCATCTCCAACCGCAGGGGGGTAACCCGCCGAGCCGCCATCACTTGTCGGACCGATAGAGGATCACATAGGCAGACAAACGCATCACCCAGCCCGCGCTCATGAATGGCGCGAACGAGCGCTGTACCATCTGCTGGCGACCCAGCGCCGACATTATCTCCCATATCCAGCAGCAAGACCGGTCCGCGCATAGCGATTGCTCGCTGAAGCGCTTCCTCAATACTGACGAGCTGGCCAGCAAACGCGTGACGATGTTCCCACCCATACCTAGCCAACTCGTTGGCTAATGCGCACGCGAGCGAGTGGTTCTTGTCCGTGACAACGAGGGTCGCACTTCCCATCTCAGTCACATCTGCGTAGG
>DASYYL010000184.1:0-55956 GCA_035933915.1 Verrucomicrobiia bacterium | reverse complement strand
TGCTCCCGAACGGCAATCACTGCTTCGAGAGGCTTATTCCGTTTTCGTTTGGCCACGGCGATGGAATAATACGGCTTGGGCACAGGCGGTTCGGTGCCGCCGTCGTACGATGAGACTAATGGTTTGGCCAGCAAATCAGTGAAACTGCCCGCCCAAAGAATCGCCATCACGAAGCCGCCAAAGCACGCCACCGCCAGCCCAAAAAGCGCGTCTATTCCCCCATTCTTGAATTCGGGAATGGCCACAAACCAAAACAACGCCAGCACAGGCGCGCTTATGAGCCATCTGAGAACCAACCCCGAACGGTTCGTGCTGTGCTCAAAGGCCAGCCAGAATAGGGCCACCACTCCGCCGATGCAAATCACCAGGGAAATGATGTCAAGAATTCGAGACATAACAGGTTCAATGCAAGCTCACGCTGATTGAACGGAAACTCAAGTAAAATTGGGCGATATTTGGCGTTCTTTTATTAGACAGACTCAGGCGATCTCCGTCACGGTATGCGTGCCAATCTGTACGAGGGCTCAACGAATTGCACAGCAAAAGTTTATTGGACTAAGCGGCTTGCAAACTTACTACCACGGGCGTGGTCGAGACGATTTCGCGGCTTTCCATTTCGATATCGGTCTGGTTCCGGGCATAATGTCTGGCGACGTCCCGTGTCACCCTTCCGCCCTGATAGAGCTGCCGCAAATACTGGTCAAAGGTGTGCATCCCGTCGTTCAGCGAAGATTCGATGTAACTGTTTAACTGGCGCAGATCATTTCGCAATATTGCGTCTTGAATCGCCAAATTGCGTTTCATTACTTCGACGCAGGGTACGTGGCGATCAAATGTGCTGGGAATCAGGCGCTGGCTGACCGTGGCATTCAGCGTCCGCGAGAGCAGCGCCACGGCATTGGGCTGCTCGGTGACGGGATAAAATTCGCGGACGCGATCAATCGCCTGGGCGGCGGAATCGGCGTGCAGGGTTGTCAGCACCAAAAAGCCCGTTTCGGCGGCCTGCATCGCAGCGTGGATGCTCTCGCGATCGCGAACCTCCCCGATAAAGATAACTTCCGGGTCCTGGCGCATGGCATTGCGAATACCGGAAGCGAAAGATTCGGTATCGACGCCGACCTCGCGCTGTTCAAACTGGCATTGGACCTCTTCAAAGAGGTATTCAATAGGATCTTCAATGGTCACAATGCGCAACGGAACAGTTTCATTGAGCTGTTGCAGGAGGGCGCAGGCGGTTGTGCTCTTACCCTGGCCCGCGGCCCCGGTGACGAGCACCAAGCCACGTGGCTCCTTAATAAGGCCCAAAACAGTGGACGGCAATTGAAGGTCATCCAGTTTCAGAGCCCGTTGCGGCACGACGCGGAACGAAAATGATTGGCTGCCCTGCTGTTTGCTGAAGTTGGCCCGGTATCGCAATTGGTTGCATGAAAAATTGAGGTCGGTCTCACGCTGATTTTCGATGCGCTCAAAGGTGGCCTCTGAAAATGATTCCTCAAGGATCTGGAGAATCGCGTCATTATCCAGCGGGTGAAAAGTTTCGGGAGGAATGCGATGTAGCTTTCCATCCACCCGGTAGGCAATTCGGCGTCCAGCCTGGGCATGAATGTCCGTCGCGCGCTGATTGGCGCACCAGCCCAGGATCTTTCCCAGAGAGTTATCCGGTGATATGCGTTCCATAGTTATCCCTTGTTTTTGACCCTCTGGCGTCCATCCGTTACAGGAACCATGCCACTGCGATGCCGGGGCGGTTTCGCGAATAATCGCCGCAAAATCGACGTCACTTTGCAAAAAACAACGCTGCGAAAACACGCAATTTGCAAGGGCGCGCGCGGGTTTTCGCAAAATGGATTTTGGCCCGTGCCAACCGCAACCGCGGCCTAAACGCTTCAACGGATGAGAAAGCCTTCCGCCATGGCTATAGCTTTGCGCATGGCCATGGATTTATTCACCGTTTCCTGAAATTCGTTTTCTGGCGTGGAATCGTTCACCCATCCGCCTCCGGCCTGGACGAACGCTTTGCCGTCCTTGATCAGGGCCGTGCGAATGGTAATGCAGGTGTCCAGGTTTCCGTTGAATGAAAAATAGCCGACGCAACCGGCATAGGGGCCGCGCGCCGTTTGTTCGAGTTCGGAGATGATTTGCATGGCGCGGATCTTGGGCGCGCCGCTCACCGTGCCCGCCGGGAATGTGGCTCGCATCAAATCATACGGCGTCTTGCCGGATGAAAGCTTGCCTTCCACCTGCGTAACGATGTGCATGACATGACTGTAGCGTTCAATCGCCATGAGCTCCTTCACCTGCACGCTTCCAAAATCGCAGACGCGGCCGATGTCATTGCGCGCCAGGTCTACGAGCATGACGTGTTCGGCCCGTTCCTTGGGGTCGGCCAGCAACTCCTTTTCGAGTGCTGCGTCTTCTTCGGCGTTTTTCCCGCGGCGCCGCGTCCCGGCGATGGGGCGTATTTCGACTTTGCCTTCCTCGCAGCGCACGTGGATTTCGGGCGACGCTCCGACAAGCGAGAAGCCATCGAGCTCGAGCAGGAACATGTACGGCGACGGATTGATGTGGCGCGCTGCGCGGTAAATATCCAGTGGCGCCGCCGTGACCGGTGCGGAAAATCGTTGCGAACCGACAACCTGGATGATGTCGCCGCCGGTGATATACTTTTTTGCGGCCTCGACGTTCGCGAAAAATTTTTCCTTCGATTGATTTGATTCAAATGCAACTGAAGGAGCATCGCCAGCCACCGTCACGGCGCTTTGTTCGCTCGGCTGCTCCAGAAGGGAAACGATCCGGTCGATTTCGCTGGTTGCGTTTTCGTATGCCTCCGCCGGGCTGGCTGAGTCGTCCAAAACGGCGTTCACCAGAATGGTGATCGTCTGCGCCACGCGATCAAAAATCAAAAGTTGATCGGCGATAAGGAAATAGATGACCGGCGTTTTTAATTCGTCAACGGCCGGTCGCGGCACGACGGGTTCTATGTCGTGAATAAATTCATAGCCGATGACCCCGACGGCGCCTCCCGTAAACCTGGGCAGCCCGGGAACGCTCACGGCGCGATAACGGTCCATCACGCGGGCGACGACTACCAGGCCGTCGCGGACCGTTTTCTCTCCTTCACGCGCGACGGTGTAAGTTTCCACGACCTTGCCGCTTTCCAGCACCTCCACGCGATTGCCATTCTGCCGGATGACCGACCGGGGATTGCAGCCGACGAATGAATAGCGCCCGATATGTTCGCCGCCTTCCACCGACTCGAACAGGAACGACTCGCCCTGTCCGCGAATTTTCTGGTAGGCCGACAGCGGCGTTTCAAAATCCGCAAGAATCCGGCGCGTGACCGGGATCAAATTGCCCCGCTCAGCCAGCTTTAAAAACTCATCCTGCGTCGGTGAATACATGGTCGGTTAGAATGACCAATTTCGCCCGGGGAAACAATACTTTACGCATTATGTAGGCCGGGTGCCCTCACCCGGCGGCAATATTTGGCGTTCGATGTTCTCCTTTTATTTCTTAAACGAATTCGTCGCCCGCCCTTCCGCCACAAAGATGTTCATATTTTCGGTGACGTAACCGTTCAACGCCGAAAATTTGGACTGCTTGAATGTTTTGCTGTGATCCGAGATGAACTGAAGCGTTTGCGAGCCCCAGGCGTAGGAGTAGGGAATTTCGGACCAGCCCCAATATTTCAGGGGAGGAGGAGGAGGCGACGCCAGCGCCGACGTGCCCGGAATGGGAATGCGGGTATCCGCCGCAGGTCCCAAATACCAAACGCGATGGCCGGATTTAAGCGTCTGCGAGATCTTTTCGAACATTGGCGCCAAAGCATTTGTATTTTCCATTGCCGCCACAATCAGGTCCACGCGATGGATCGAATGGTCCGTTAATGGCGGCGCAGTGTTCCAGGGAGCCGCGCCTCTATAGTAATAATTGAAAGTGATGGCCCAGTTCCAGGGATAAACCAGGATGTAATCCTGGGGCGCCGCGTCCGCGGCCAGTTCACGCGCAAAAATGTCCACATTGCTGAAATGACGATTCAAAAGGTTCGCAGTTGTCAGGCCTGAAAGCATGGCGGCGCCGGCGGCCAGCGCGAGAAAAACCGCCCGCAACATGCCGGAAAAATTCGGCCGGGCACCATCAAAACACACCACCGCTGATGCCACGCAGGGAAGCAGATACCAGCTTTGCATGGGCATTTGCGCCCGCCAAAAAAAGATTGGAAAGCCAACGGCGGCCAGAATCAATGTGATCGACGCGAACAAACTGAAATCATGCTTCAGGCGCGAACTTTCATCCCCGGTTCGCGCCGTGAATTGTTTCCAGAGGCCGATACAAGCGCAGATGATGATCATCAATGTCAGCGCCGCCCAGACGTAGATGTATCCCGAGAGCGGATAGCCCAGGATGTCTTTGCAGCTCAAAATGAAGCGGAATTTTGTCGCGCCGGTCCGAAAGATCAGGGTCGTAGGCTGGCCGGAAGTCAGGATGCCTAAAATGCCGGCGTAAGGAAGGAGCGAAGCCGCGGATACGATGGCGACGATGAGGACCTGAATGGCTGCGCGGCCGTCCATGCGCCGCCAGCAAACCGCCCATGCGCCGAAGCACACGGCGGCAACCAGGACGACGTTATGGTAGAGGACTTGTACGCTCAGTATGGCAAACAGCGCCAGCCACCCCGCGCGCATGGTCGATGGCTTTTGCAAAAAGACAAACCCCGATGCCGTCAGCATGACTGCCACGACGCTCCCCAGGCCATAGGCGCGCAAGGAATCGCCGAAGAAAATCATGATGCTATTGAGAGCCAGCAAGACCAGGCCTATGAGCGGCGGTTCGCGCCGGATTTTCCAGGTCCCGACCCAAAGCGCGGCGACGGTTCCCAGCCCGACCAGGAGTCCAATGAGGCGCAAATGGAGGTCGGTCCCGCCCAGGCCGACAATGAACCAGAGGCGGACGATCAATGGCATTAACACGGGGAAAGAATCCTTTGCCATTTCGGCAAAGGAATGTCGCTGGGACAAAACGATCAGATTGACTTCGTCACGCCAAAGTCCACCGATGTTAAGCCAGTAATAAAAGTGCAACGCGCAGACGGCGAGGGTGATGAGTACGGCGACGATCCATTCGGGCTTCTTTTTCAAGTCCATGCGCGCCTGCTTATTCGCAGTCCCCGAATCGTTCGTCAAGCGAGTTCGGTACGTTGATACGTTAATACGTTAAAATGTTAAAACGGTTTTCTCGCGCACGTGAGCAAAGACGCAACGGAATTAAAACGGAAAGCCCGCGAGGACGAGGATGACGATCTGTTAAGCGGCAGCGAGTTCAATTCGTGACAGGGCCACTTCAAAGGCTTGACGAAGTTGTTTCTTTTGCCGGACAACCGGCTCAGCTGGAGAAAGTTTCTTTTCAAGGGACAGACCGGACTGCGGCTCGGTAAGGCGCAGAATACGCTCGCCATTCAGCAATTTACTGAGATCAAATTGAATTTTGTCACGATCGATCATAGGATCATTGTCCTTCAAATCCGTAGAATTGCAATAGGCTAATCACGGCGAAATTCAAACGCCAGGCGTTCAAATCGTCCACATCAAAATGTGATCGGTTTCAGAAAAATGCAGAGGATTTGAACTTTTTGCCGGTCGCCGGCAACCATATAAATGCAGAGCACGTGTCCATCAACACGCAACAAATCTATGAGCAGACGCTCGTGCTGCGCAGCCAGCTTGGCGATGAAGCGGCGTTTGCGGAATTGTTGGCGTTGGACGGACTGCACCTGCTGTCGTTCACGCGACATATGATGCGGTCATCGCCCGAACAGGTGGAAGATCTCGTGCAGGAAATCTGGCTGGCCATTTATCGTGGCCTGCCCCGCCTGCGGGAGGTGGCTCGGTTCCGGTCATGGGCCTTTCGCATCGCCCGCGACCGCATTTATCGCGAGTATCGCCGCAGGAAAATACCAATCCGGCCGCTGGAGGAAGGCGAAATGGAGGAACTGCCGGAAACTGGCGAGACGTCCATGGCGTTGGATGGCGAGGAACTGCAACGCGGGCTGGATGCGCATTCGCCGGTACATCGCGATGTACTGGTGCTCTGCTTTTTTGAAGATATGAGTTACGAAGAAATCGCCCGCGTCACCGAAACCACGCTGGGCACCGTGCGCTCGCGGATTTATTACGCCCGGCGCGCATTGAAAACCGCACGGGAAAGGAAAATGATATGAACCAACAACCCAACGACATAATCGAAACGATTTTGAAAAAGCTACGGGCTCTAAATTGGGCCGGCCGGCTATTGACGACTGTCGCGCTGGGCGTCGGCTTGCTGGCCATCGCCGGCGGCATCCTGCTGACGATGCCTGCCCGCGGATCATATTTCCCCAGGTGCAATTGCTGCTAAAACAATCCACCGCCCAGCACGCCAATAGCACAAATTCATATTCGGCCGCCGTCACAAATGCCCCAAACCCAGTGCTCACTTTGAGTGATGGGTCGGTAGTGGATCAGCAAACACTGGTAACGTTGCTGTATGGCAAGGCCCTCGATGTGATGTCGCTCGCCATAGCCATACTGGGACTGGGAGCGATGCTGACCCTATTGCTGGTGATATTCAACCGCCGCATCACGCTGCGGCAGGTCAACGCGAGCCTCGCTCATATTTCGCAGCAAATAAAGGAGTTGCAGGAGCGCGGCCAGAAACCATCTTGAGTCTGTCAGTAGTGGTTCATACTTGGTTTGCAGGATGAAGGATTCGCATTTTGGCGATTTTTATTCGCAAACTGGCGTTCCTGAAGCATCGCCGTGACGATAGAATAAGCCAATACCCTCGTGAATGACTTAAAGAATTTGAAGCGGATGCCTGGGCGGTGGCCCTATACCCACTTTCGAAGGCCGCGGATAAAATCAATTTTGCGTTGAATAATCGCGCCATTATTTACAAATTCTTGGTCGAACACATCCAAACACATACATGGTTATGAAAAAAATCCAATCCATCCTGCTGTTGCTCTGCCTCGCGGCCTTCGTTCCCGGTTGCGGTAAGAACTCGCCCAATGCTCAAAATGGCGGCGGCAGCAGCGCGACCCGCTTGCGACTCGCCTTCGTCAGCAACAATACCGCGAACTTCTGGAGTTTCGCCCGCGCCGGTTGCGACGCGGCGGCAAAGGATCTCGGAAACGTGGACGTGGATTTTCGCCTCCCCGCCTCGGGCAGCGCTGCCGAGCAAACCCAGATTTTAAATGACCTCGTCGCCGGCGGCGTCAATGGCATCGCCGTGAGCGTCGACGACCCGGCCAACGAGACGGCGTTGCTTAATAAAATCGCCGGCCAAGCGTTGTTGATCACCACTGACAGCGACGCGCCCAATAGCAAGCGTGTCTGTTACATCGGCACGGACAACGTCGCGGCGGGCGTCCAGGCCGGGGACATGATCAAAGAATGCCTGCCCAACGGTGGCAAGATCATGCTCTTCGTCGGGCATATTGACGCCCAAAACGCCGTCGAGCGCGCGGCTGGAATCAAGAAGGCCCTGGCAGGGTCCAACATCCAAATCATAGATATCCGGACCGATGACACTGACCCGGCACGCGCCCAGAAAAATGCCGAGGACACGTTGGCAAGTTATCCGGACATTGCGGGCCTCGTCGGCTTATGGAATTACAACGGCCCGGCCATTCTCAACGCCGTGCGCAGCGCCAAAAAAATCGGCCAGGTCAAAATCGTCTGTTTTGACGATGAAGCCGACACGCTTTCAGGCATCGCCTCGGGCGCGATTTACGGCACCGTCGTACAGAACCCATTCGAGTTTGGCAAACAGTCCGTGACGCTCATGGATAAATATCTGGGCGGCGATACCAATGCCTTTGGCGGCGCCACGATCTACATTCCAACGCGCGAGATCAAAAAGGACAACGTAACGGCGTATCAGGCGGACCAGGCGAAAATCCTGGGCAAGTAATTTTATGCCCGGCGCGCCACTCCTGGAAATGCGGGGAATTTGCAAGCGGTTTTCCGGGGTTGTGGCCCTGGATAACGTAAGCCTTTCCGTCAGACAGGGCGAAGTCGTCGCGTTATGCGGCGAAAACGGCGCCGGAAAATCGACGTTGATGAAAATCCTCGGCGGGGTTCACCAGCCCGACGCCGGCGAAATCATCATGGACGGCTGCCCGGTAAAAATTTCAGGCGTGGCCGACGCCATGAGGCTGGGAGTTGCTTTCATTCACCAGGAGCTAAATGTTTTGGGCAACCTGGACGTGGCAGGCAATGTGTTTCTTGGACGCGAACCGCGAACCGCTCTCGGTCTGATAGATTCAAAGAAAATCCACGCAAATGCCGAACCATTTGTCCGGCGGCTGGGCCTCGACGTTTCAACTCGAACGCGACTGGACAATCTGTCGATTGCGCAACAACAGATGGTCGAGATTGCCAAAGCGCTTTCGCTTAACGCGCGCATCATCATCATGGATGAACCGACGTCCAGCCTCACCCTCGCCGAAACGACGCGGTTGCTTGACCTGGTTTGTGATTTGAGCAAGGAGGGTGTCAGTGTCATTTATATCTCGCATCGTCTTGCTGAAATCGAGCAGTGCGCCGACCGCGTTGTCGTTTTGCGCGACGGCAAAAACGCCGGTGAATTGGGGCCGGACGAAGCGACGCACGACGAGGTTGTCAACCTGATGATTGGGCGTGAAATTAAGAGTTATTACGTTCACTCCGAAGGGCCAAAGACGTCGGGGTTTTTTAAGGTTCGCAACGCTTCATCCACTCTGTATCCGGACAAGAACGTTTCCTTTGACGCGGCGCGCGGCGAAATCCTGGGCTTTGCGGGCCTGGTTGGCGCGGGCCGTTCGGAAATCGCCCGGGCCATCGCAGGCATGGACCGTTGTCCCGTCAAAAAGATCGTCCTTGACGGCCGGACCATTTCCATCGCCACGCCGCGTGATGCCATTGAGGAGGGTATTTATCTGGTCCCCGAAAATCGGCGTACCGAAGGTCTCATCGTCGAGATGTGCGTCCGGGAAAATTCGACCTTGCCGTCGCTTCGGAATTTTTCGCGGCTGGGCCTGATTTCCCGCAAGCGCGAACGCGAGGCCTCCGAACGCCAGGTGGACTCGCTGCGCATCAAGACTCGGGGGGTCGAAGCCCGCGTTCTCAATCTCAGCGGCGGCAACCAGCAGAAAGTGGTCCTGGGCAAATGGCTCATGATGGACCCACGCGTCATGATTTTTGATGAGCCCACCCGCGGCATTGACGTCGGCGCGCGGGCGGAAATTTATCGTTTGATTCGCGACCTGGCCGCGCGCGGCGCGGTAATTCTGGTCATCAGCAGTGACATGGAGGAAATCCTCAATATCAGCGATCGCATCGCCGTGATGCATGAAGGCGAAATTACCGGTGTGTTGGATCGTGCCGATTGCACCGAACAAAATGTCATGCAACTGGCCGTAGGCAAAAAAATCCCCGCGGCCCAGGCTGCTTTTAAAGAATGAAAAAGGAACTCGGCATTTTTATCCTCCTGGTGATTCTGTGCGCCGTCACCGGCTTCGAAAATCCGCGATTTTTCTCAAGCGTCAATCTCCTGAACACCGCAAATCTCATCGGAATGTTTGGCATCTTCAGCATCGGTGCCGGAATTGTCATCATTACTTCCGGCATCGATTTGTCCGTCGGTTCCATGATCGCGCTCAACGGCATGTTGTCGATCATTGCGTTGACGCAATGGCATTTGCCCTGGCTGGTGGCCGTATTATTTGCGCTGGTGGTCCCCATGTCGCTGGGGCTGGTGCACGGTATTTTTATCACTAAATTTAAAATTCAGCCCTTCATCGTTACGCTCTGCGGACTGCTCATTTATCGCGGCGTGGCGCGCTTTATCTCTAATGACATGACCAAAGGATTCGGCGATGCGGATGGGTTTCAGACCCTCCAACAATGGGCCAATGGCGCGCTTTGGGGACTGCCCATGCCGTTTGTATATCTCATCATTATCTCCATCATCATGTGGATGGTCCTGCATCGCTCAGTCTATGGACGCTATTTATTTGCCGTCGGGCGCAACGAGGAAGCGGCCCGCTTTTCCGGTGTAAACACGAAGCTCGTTATCGGCAGTGCGTATGTTTTGGCCGCGCTGCTCACCGGTATTTCCGGGATCCTGTTCGCCTTCTATACCAATGACGTTTCGCCCTCGACCCAGGGTAATTTTTACGAGCTTTACGGCATTGCGGCCGCTGTGCTCGGTGGATGCAGCCTGCGGGGTGGCGAAGGTTCCATCATTGGCGTCCTCATCGGTACTACGCTCCTGTTGGTGCTGCAAAACCTCGTCAACCTGCTCCATATACCAAGTTCGCTCAACTTTGCCGTCATGGGCGGCGTGGTGCTCATTGGCGTCCTCGCCGATGAACTGATCCAAAACGCCAGGCGGAAGAAATAAAAATAAAGCCGGCGTAACTGGCAGCGGTTATCGTTAATGTAACACTACAAGTCATTGATAATTAACAATCTACGAAATGTAACAGCGTTTAACAAATTGTGTAGCACCGTAAATCATTGCGGCTCAGGCATATAACAATGTAACACGTTAACGGTAACGCGGTCGCGCCCGGGTCACAAATCAACTCCATCGGGCAACCTGCAATCGCCATTGCGCAATTTCATCACTGATACATCAACCGATAGAACGCCACGCCATTCGTGGAAGCGATCGGGAAATTAGTGGAGTCAACCGATGCGGAGTTCGGCACAGTGACCCAATTGGTGCTGAGGCCCTTTGTCACTGAATTGGTTTGCACCTGCAATGTCCAGCCAAGATGGTCCGCCGGCCACGAAAGATTCAGTTTCCCGCCCGAAGCACTGAACGTGATATTGGTCGGATTGGTAGCCACGCCCACAACGCTCAAAACCCCGCTTGCGGAATTGAAGCTCCAGGCCAGACCAAAGCCCGGCCTCCCGGCAATCGTGCTGAAATTGCCCGTGGATGTCCCGCTGAAGACGGTAAAGTTCTGGCCCGCCGAAAGGGTGCCGGAAATATTCGTCGCGAACAGCGTACCGGCATACGCAACGCTGCTGGCGGCGAGCTCGCTCGCGGCATTGGCGGTTCCACTTACGTACATTTTGGCCGTGCTTCCAGCCGCAAACGTCACGGAATTGTTGACGGTCAGTTTGCCAACCGCGCGGTCGCCGGCGGCAAGCGTGCCGCTGTTCAGGATTGAGACCGGACCCGTAATTGTGCCCGTGCCGCCAAGAGTAGCGTTCGTGGCGACTGTCACAGCGCCCGATCCGATTTGTCCATCCACCAGCAGTGTCGCGTTGCTAACGGTTGTTGGGCCGGAATAGGTTTCAGTATTATTTAGCTCCAAAGCACCGGTGCCAGACACGTTTAATCCATAGGCCAGGCCGCCGTCGCTGATGACACCCGAAATCGTAGTCAAGGCGGTATTCGTTACGACAAGTCCGCGTGAAGTGATCTTGTTTGTGGTCACGCCATCATTACCTTGGAGCGTGAACGGACCGGACAAAGTCAGATTGTTCGTGCCGCCGACTTCGAGTGTCAGGTTGTTGGTGCCGCTGGGATATTGAATCGCATTGCCGATGTTGATGTCGGCAGCATCAGCAAATATTTGTCCACTGCCGGTCAAGGTGGTGGTGGAATCGGGCACCAAAAACAATGGACCGGTACCGAGCGCAGAATTGTTACCCAGGCCAATGGCGCCCTGGGCGGGATAGGTGCCGCCGGAATAGGTGTTGGGACCGTTTAGATACGTAATCGTGCCCTTTTCCATGAACGACCCCGAGTCAGAAATCACACCGTTATAAGTTTGACTGCCGGAGGGTGAATAAGATGCGAACACCATATTGGGCGCAACGTCCAAATTCCCGTTATAAACTGTGCTGGTGCCATAAGCCCGAATTCGAATCACATTGGTGTTTGGGTTGGACGAACTGGGGGCGATGGAAAGGGTCGCGCCCGGGGCGCCTGACAAGTTACCTAGAAAAACGACGCCAAAACTGCTGTCCGCGTCGCCAAGTATCGTAAAATTGTTGCTCACAACGACCTCGCCCGGGATGCCGGAGGATGCGCTGCCGGCCGGGACTATTTCCAATTGGCCTCCCGCCTCATTTAATGTGACCGGGCCGCTGCCCAGTCCGTTGTAATTTTCGAGTTTCACATAAACGCCATTCGTCAGAACAGTGCCGCCGCTGTAAGTGTTGTTGGCGTTCATGATGACTTCGCCGCTGTTTGGCGTACCGGTGCCGCTCAACACCGCGCTGCCGGGCCCCACAATGCTGCCGCTGCCGCCGAACGTATAGGCTTGCCCGGTTATCACGGTTATCAGTGACGGTCCGAGATCTCCAGACAGGGCCAGGTCCTCGTCAATGGCCGAATCGTTGAAAGTCACAGAATCGCCGCCCGTGAATACCGCGGGGTTATTATTTGGGTCCACGAAATTGGCAGTCGTGTCCACGTCCCACGTTGTGGAACTGGATGCAGTCCAGGTCACATTGGTAGCCGGCACCAGTGTTAGTGAATTGGTGGCTGAATTGGTGGTGAATCCTTCCGCGCCGGTGATGTGGCAATAATATCCATTGGCGCTGGAAAACGCGTCCTGAGATTGGGCCGGGGAAACGATGAGCGTGGGAGTCGTGGCCCCCGCAATATCACCGCCATTGCTGAGCGGCGCGTTATTGCGGTACCATTGATAAGTGACGTTGAAGCCCTGCGCTACCAGCGCGAACTCGCCGTAACCGTTGGTCGCGACCACGAGAGGCGAGGGTTGGGTTGGAATCGCCGGGGGACCATTGACGGGCGTGCTATAACCCGTAATTGAAATGGAGGAAATGTCCACTTGATTCACGTGAGTATTGTTCTTTTGATACCAGCCAAAGCCGAGGGCGTTAAAGGCCCCGGTCAAAAAGGTGGAATTAGTGGCGACGCCGCCAATCTGGGTCAACGGCGTGCCGCTGATGGTAGAACCGGCATAAAGGAAGTTGGATATGACCTCGCTGCCCGGGGCGTTGAGCCAGATGGTCATCACCTCTGTATATGGAAGGTTTGTCCCAAGAATCAGCGATGACGAAAAGCTGCCGAGGGTTGAGCCCGTCGGATGGGCGAAGCTAAAGGTCCCGCTGCCGGTCGTTAAAAGGTCCTGGTTATTATTGTCGGGGCCGTTTTGGGCCGGCCGCGTCAGGATCGCCGTAGTCGAGCCGCTATAAGCAATCTGCGCAAAATAGCCCTGCCACGTTGCCGCATTTTCATTGATGAATGTGGCTGATGAAGAAAGTTCCGTTGCATTCATGCCGCCCGGGACAGGATAATTCGTGCTGCTGCCGCTGTTATACAACCCAACTCCAAGGTATCCCTGGCCAACGGTGAGCAGCCCGCCCGACGTATTTGTAAAAACGATGACCATCTGAATGAAATCCGTTCCCGGCGCGACCAGGTTCACCGCATTGGTGGCAAACAACGCCTGAATTTGATCGGCGCCGCTGGTCGTCGCCCCGATTCCGAACTGCAGGTCGTTGGCGTTGACACTGGGAGTCGGGCTCCAGTTTTTTCCGGAAATCTCCTCGTAACTGGCGAAGTTGGTGCCCGGAGGCGCTGGCGTCGCTGAATTAATCGTGCTTCCGCCAATGAATGTATCACCGAAAAAGTTGCTTGGAGTTATTTGGGCGCTGCAGAGCATTGGCGTCGCAGCGGCTGCTAACAATCCAAACAAGAGACCAATAGGAAGGTTCTTTTTCATGGGGATTTTCGAATAAGGTTACGGTTTAAATACTACAATCGGTTTCTGGAAATTCGCTTCGGCAAAATCGCTGTTACTGCTGCCATAACGACATGACGTACCTGAAATCAATGCCACTGCTTTGGCTCAACAATGACCACTCTGTCTTATTATACGCGGCGGAGTTGGCATTGATTCCCTGCCACTTTACGTGACCGTCCGCAAATGCTGCATCGAGTCCCAACGGGTTGTTGCCGTCTTTGTGCGCCAAATCCTGAAATTTTCCGGTAATCAAATCCACGATCATGCTTTTGCTCAGGTCCACCTGGGTGATCTTAAACGGCGGAACACAATTCCAATCTTTATAAGGCTCCGGCGACAATGAATAAGAGGGCCAGTATGGAATGGTTCTTAGACCCACCCCCGTGCTCTCCTGGTCGGTCATTCTGGATTGCGGATAATAACTAAATCCCGCGCGAACCCAACTCTGATTTTTGTCCGTGGCTGTAGCGGGATTCCTTCCGCAAGGCCACGCGATTTGGCTGGCATAATAGCCAAAGGTGAAATCGCTGTTTGGATCGGTAAGGGCCGGACAGTAAAAGAGCTGGCCCTTCAAAGAGTGGTCGTTCGCCCAAAGGATACCGAGGTTGTACGGCCCCCCGGTCGAGGTAAATGTGGGGGGGCTTACGTCCTGCGGCGAGTACTCGAACATCTGGTAAGGGTAATCTTCGCAATTTGCGTCCCGATATTTTAGCGGAGGCATGTAATCCTGGTTATCGGTGGAATAAATGTTCACTGCAATGCCAAGTTGCCGAAGATTATTGATGCATTGGGTCCGCAAGGCGCGGTTTTGCGCCGAGCGCAGCACCGGCAGCAGCAACGCCGCCAGGATGGCGATGATGGCGATGACGACCAGGAGCTCGATGAGGGTGAAGCCGTTGCGGGCCTTTGCCGACGGTTGCATGATGACGCCGTTTCTCACAATAGTATTTTGGGCTTGCTGTCAATGAATTTACCACCCCAATGCGGTTTCTGCCAACAGCCTGCCTTTGCAAATGCAATTGAAAAAAGTGCACTCAGATTGATTCGTGTTCAAAAACATTGCTAATACTATGTCCCCAATTATGCGACAAACCCTGGCGCAAATTCTGTGCCGGCACCGGCCTCCTCTCCACCTCAATTATTCTGTCAAAAATCGTAAAGTTCGCTGAAGGAATTCCCCCCGCGCGTCCGCGTGGACCCAGTGACCGGCCCCGGAAATCGTTTCCACTTTTGCCAGGGGAAATAATTTGTGGATTTGGGAAAGACCGTCATCGGAGACGTAATGGGATTTTCCGCCGCGCAGAAAGAGCGCCGGTCCCGTGAACGGGGCGTGCTGCGGTATGGCGGCGCAAATGTTTGAATAATTCTCGAAAAGGATATCCAGTGGAATCCGCCACTCAAAATGAGCGGACGAAGATGATGATGGCGATTTAAGATTTTTGAGCAGGAACCGGCCCACCACCAAATCAGGTATGTCCGGGGCCAGGGCCTCCTCCATTTGCCGCCGCGATTCGAATCGCTTCAGGTCCAGTGCCAGCAGCGCCCTAAACATCTTTTCGTGGTCGGGCGGATAGGCGCGCGGCGCTATGTCCACCACCACGAGTTTTTCCACACGCTCGGGAAAACTGAGAGCGAATTGCATGGCCGCTTTGCCGCCCATGGAATGGCCGAGGAGGTTTGCGCGTTCCAGCTTTTGCCGATCGAAAAATTCCGCGACGTCGGCGGCCATCACGGAATAATTCATTTCGGGGCGGTGAGGCGATAGCCCGTGGTTGCGCAGGTCCACGAGGAAGAGGCTGAATGTCTCGGCCAGTTTTGGAGCAACGCCGAGAAAATTGTCCAGGGAACCAAACAGGCCGTGCAGCATGACGAGCGGCCGGCCCTGGCCCATTTTCCTGAAGTGAAGCTGCATGACGTTATATCAGAGCCGCGACCGTGAGGGAGTCGGTCCTATTTCCGCTTGCTCACGCGTGCGGCTCTGTTAACTGGCCGCGTGCCGCGACGCGGCGATTCTGTTTTAGACCAGGCTATTTCAGCCCTGCCAAATAGCCAAAGCGAGTGCGAAATTCGGCCGGTTGCATGGAAACAACGCCGGCAAGTTTGCCCAGCTTTCTTTCGTCTTCGAAATCGTCCCGCTCCAGCCGGATCATGTAGGCGCAGGCGCATTCGTAGGCTTCGCCCCCGACGTTGACTTTGCGGTTTTGCATGCGGCCGGTTTTGGGATCGAGCATTTTCTCGAACGGCAGCGGAATCATTTTGCCGTTAACAAAGCTGATGATGGCGCCATATTTCTCGGACTCGGGCGAAAGCAGGAATTTGACGGCACCGTAACCAAGGTCACGCGTGTATTCGGCGTCGAACGGGATGGGGTCGGCGCAGCGCAGTTCGTAGCCGAGGTCTTTATCAATGAACGTCATTTTGATGCCGAGCTTTTCGAGGCGGATGGTTAAAAGCTCTTTCATCAGGCGTCCAAATTCGATTTCGCCCAGGCGCAGATGGCCGTGGTCGTCGCGGACCACTTTGCCGAAGCGCTCAAGCTGGCCCCCCGGCACGGCCTTGATCAGGCCTTGTTCGCCCATCGATTCAATCAAGCCTTCGGCCAGGACGACCACGCCGTAATGGAGACCTTCGGCGCGGCGCTTGATGATGGCGCCGATGATGATGTCGCACACTTCATCCACCGAAATTTCGCGGCCCTGGAATTCCTCGGGAATGACGCAGAGCGTGACTGCGGCGGCCTTGGCGATGCCCAGCGCCAGGTGGCCGGCGGCGCGTCCCATGCTGATAATGACATACCAGCGCGAAGTCGTGCGCGCGTCTTCGGCGAGGTTGCGGACGATTTGAACACCGTATTGGCGGGCGGTTTCGAAACCGAATGTCGGCGTGGCGCCCGGAAGCGGCAAATCGTTGTCAATGGTTTTGGGAACGTGCGCGACGCGGATTTTACCGTTGCTGCGGCGGGCGACGTGGCTGGCGGAAAAACCCGTGTCGTCACCGCCAATGGTGACGAGGGCGCTAATACCCATTTCTTCGAACACGTGGAAAAGGTTTTTCATGGCCTCTTCGGATTTGGTGGGGTTGGTCCGCGAAGTGCCAAGGATGGAACCGCCGCGCAGGGCGATCCCCGTCACGTCGCGGATGGCCAGCGGTTTGCTCTGGAGCGCTTCGCCCTGGGCCAGCCACTTAAAGCCGTCGCGGAAGCCGATGACTTCATATCCGTTGTTGATGCCTTCGATCGTGGCTGCGGCGATAACGCCGTTGATGCCCGGCGCGGGACCGCCTCCGACCAAAATTCCCATTCGTCCTCTGCTCATGTGATAGTTGTAAAAAGATTAAATGCCTAGGCCGGATAAGATATGGAAATCGTGGAAACTTTCAAGAGCCGTTTTCCGAGTAAAACGAAAAACCTGAAACCGGTTCGTTCAACAGCACGCGGTCGCATCAATCGCCGAAACAAAATGTTTGAAATTACTGTCCTCTTTTTTGCCTGTGCGTAAATGTATGGGTTGATGGATGGAGACGACATGGAATTAGTCCGGAGCTACACCCGGCACTCCTCCGGGGAGGCGTTCGCCACCCTGGTTTCGCGCCACATCAACCTGGTTTATTCGGTAGCATTGCGGCAGGTGCGCGACGCGCATCTGGCGGAAGAAATCGTCCAGGCGGTTTTCATCATTCTGGCCCGCAAAGCCGGGTCATTGAGCAAGAAAACGATACTTTCAGGCTGGCTTTGCCGCACGACGCGATACGTCAGCGCCAATGCGTTAAAGGTTCAATGGCGACGCCAACGCCGGGAACAGGAGGCCTATATGCAGTCTGCTTTGGAGGAACCGGAATCGGACGATTGGGCGCAAATCGCGCCACTGCTGGACTCTGCGCTCAGCAAACTGAGCGAGAAAGATCAAAACGCCATCGTGCTGCGGTTTTTTGAGAACAGGGATTTGACGGAAGTCGGCGCGGCCCTGGGAGCAACTGAAGCGGCCGCCAAAAAGCGGGTCAGCCGCGCATTGGAAAAAATGTGGATCTAGTTTTCCAGGCGCGGAGTGACTTCGACGACGGAGGCGATTGCCCGGGCGGTTTCGGCCGGCTCCGTGCTGCCCGCCCCCGCGGCCCTGGCAAAAACAACAACGACCATCGCGCTGAGCAAGGGGGCGGCCGCAACGGTTTCGATCACGACCTTTGTGAATGGAGCTTTGAAGGCCATGACTTGGGCCAAAATGAAAGTCGCTTGTGGAGTCGGCATGGCGGTCTTGCTGACTGGAAGCATTATTACCGTAGCTGTGGCGAACAAAAATCCAGCTCAGCCCGATCCGATTACTTTGTTAAAATGGGTCGCCGCCGCGCGCGAAAAAATCAACTCCGGGGAGACTGAATATCTTGTGGCCCGGCATGACTACCAGTGGAACATTCAAACAAACTATGGTCGGCTGAAAGTGGCCTTCGATGGCGAGAAGCGGCGCTTTGAGCAATTGCAGAGGGAATCGGCTTACGTTTCAACTGATCCCGGCGTGCAAAAGCAAGTGGACACAAAACGCGCGGAATTGAATGGCGATGATGATGCCTTGGCACAATTGGGACTCATTAAATTTCAGGATGCGCATTACCGTACGATTTATGATGGAAAGACAATTACGCAATTCGATCCGCGCATCTACCAGGCTAAGCTATGCGACCCGAAGGAGGGTTTTCCTGAATATCTTTTCGATCCTCGGAGGTTGGGGCTTCCGGATTGGTTCGGTGTTGCTGATACGGTTGAAAGCTGCCTTACCTGGCGAAGTGCGAAGCGTGTCCTTCTTATCGGAAAGGAGATGGTCGAAGGAACCGCCTGCTGGCACGTTCAGACGCAAATTCCAATGATTGTGGATTCGACCCGAAATCTATCCAATACCTGGGAATTTGATTATTGGATTGACGCCGTGCATCCGCAACGGGTCATCAAGGCTGAAGACGTGAATCGAGGCGGAACGTTCATTTCGCAATACGACGAACAGAATCCCAGTGATCCACTGCCGGTGGAAGTTGACGCCACGGAGCATTTTGGCGGCGATCCGCGCCCATGGGAAACGCGGATGTATCGCAGAAACACCCGCTACAACGTGCCGATCGAATCAAAAGCCTTCACACTAGCGGGTCTGGGCATGCCGATTGGCACGGATGTCGTGGACTACTGGATAAGTCGCAGCCTCGGCTACTGGAATGGCGCAAATCTTAGCCAAAAGTTTCCATTTAATGCCGCGCATTCTCTGTACAGCGAGGCGGCAGCCGAAATGAAAAATAATCCTGAATCGTTGGCGCGCGACAAAACCGATGGAAGTTTCGTAGACGAACGCAGGATTGTTTTGCGCCGCACGGAAATTGGTGTTGCCAGGCTGGTATTGATATTTGTTGCAATTGCAACGATAGGGCGCTTCAGATCGAAAAACCCGACACCGGTTCATTCAACAGCACACGGTCGCACCAATCGCCAAAACTTTCGCGGTTGAAGCGTTCGTTTACGTAGCGGGTCAGGACGGGCCGGAGTTCGGTTTCGATGTCGGCGTCCTTGACCGTTTCCTTCCACAGCCGCGCCAGCCGGGTCGCGGCGAGGTCGCCGCCGAGCCAGATTTGGTATCGACCGGGCGCTTTGCCGACGAATGCCATTTCGGCAACGTAAGGCCGCGCGCAGCCGTTGGGGCAGCCAGTGGAACGAATAATAATCTCTTCGCCGACTAAGCCGACGGCTTCAGCGAGTTTTTCGATGCGGTCCACCAGGCCCGGCAACATCCGTTCGGACTCGGCCAGCGCCAGCCCGCACGTGGGCAGCGCCGGGCATGCCATGGACGCGGCGTGCATCGGCGTGGTCTGGCGATGGTCGGTTTTGACGCCGTGCTCCATCAAAACCTCGTTGATGGCGTCCCGGTCAACGTCGATGATATTGGCCAGGATCACGTTCTGGTTGGGCGAAAGCCGAAACTCGATGTCCGTGAATCTCTCGGCGACCAGACGCAACGCCGTCTTCATTCGCCGGCCTTCGACGTCCTTCACGCGCCCGGTTTCCACAAAAAGAGTCAGGAACCATTTGCCGTCCACCGCCTGGCGCCAGCCGTATAGGTCGCCCGTGGTGGTGAAAAGATATGGCCGCGCCGGTTCCAATTTGATGCCCGCGCGCTTTTCCACTTCTGCCCGCGCCCAATCCACTCCGCGCTCGGCGATTACGTATTTAAGCCGCGCATGTTTGCGATCGGCGCGGTCGCCGAAATCACGATGGATGGTGAGCGTGGCTTTCGCCACGTCCACAACCTTGTCCGGCGTCAGGAATCCAATGACATCGCCCAGGCGCGGATAGGTCATGGCATTGCCGTGGCTGCGGCCCAGCCCGCCGCCCATTACAAGGTTGTAGCCGACCAACTCCTGGTTCTCGACGATGGCAATGAAACCCACGCAGTTTGTAAACAGGTCGATGTCATTAACAGGCGGAATGGCGAACGCCACTTTGAATTTCCGCGGCAAATAATTTTTGCCGTAGAGCGGGTCGACGAAATCTTTCGTTTCCGGGTCTTCGAGATTGAGTTGCACGCCGTCAATCCAGATTGAGTGATAGGCGCGCGTGCGCGGTTTAAGTTCTTCAGTCACGCGATAGCAATCTTCGAGGACCTGCGACCGGGCCGGCGTATATGCAGGGGTGGGGGGCGCCATGACGTTTCGTTTGACGTCGCCGCAGGCGGCAATCGTCGAAACCATCTCATCGTTCAGGCCTTTCATCAGGGCCCGGAGGTTCGATTTCACGATGCCATGGAATTGGATCGTCTGGCGGGTCGTGATGCGGAGGGTATTATTTCCGTATTTGCCGGCCATGTCATCCATGGCCACCCATTGTTTGGCCGTCAGCACGCCGCCGGGGATGGCGCTGCGCACCATCATGATATATTTCTTGCCGGTCTTGCGCAGGTCGCGGTCGTCTTGTTGATAGACACCGTGAAATTTCAAAAATTCATAGTCGTCCTGGGAAAAATGGTCGGCCGCGGGGTCGGCCAGCGTCGCCGCAATGCCACCCGCGAGCGTCGGATTCGCGGTTTTGAGTTCTTCATTGCGCGATAATTTGACTGAAGCTTCATCCATAAACGGATAGATAATCTATAATAAACAGGTTTTAGGTTCAAGATTTCAAAGCGGGCTCAAGTAGGGATAGCGCGCTACGCTGTTTTGGCAAGTTGCGCTGCCATAAAAAGCAGGGCCGCCGGCGCGAAATCGCGTCCTGCGGCCCCGTGCCAACATCCAACCGTAGTTCTACGTTTGTTGGCAAACTCTCATCGCCAAAAGCATCCCTGAATCTATCGACAACCAAATCGTCCCCCATGTTCACACCGGCAAAGATCCGCGTTGAGACACCGAGATCCGGCGACAGAAACGCTACGTCGGCGATGATGTCATTATAGAAGTCTGCCATGAGTTTGTCCATCCAGCAGCGAGCGTTACAAATTTGGCGCGTAAGCGATGAACTTACGGTATTCGTCCAAAATCGTTTGCGAGGCCGCGATAAACGCCGCTTCCTTTAAATACGCCGGCGGCGTCGCAGCTGTTTCCAGGATGATTTCGAAGGGACGCGGCCGCACCCTCGGAGGCGGGAAGCTCAGAATCCCCTCGAAGGCGTCGTAAATGATTCCATTGCGCGCGCGAAATCCGTCAATGACCGGGCGCGTGTCCCGCGCAAGAATCTTTTCCACGGATTCCAGGGCAGGTTTCAGTAGATCTTTCGTGATCGTTGCTCCTCGCGCATAGCCGTAAAATCCCGTGCTCGTATCATCCGTGTGGAGCGAAATGATTCCCTGAAACGACCGCGAAATGAGCTCAGTTTGAAGCAGCTGCACTTCGGGTTCGCCGGAGTTTTTCCAAAACTCGCGGTTCAAGTCCTTGCCGCTGCGGGAAAAGCGCGTGCCATCCTCGAAACCAGTTGGATTGCAAATCGGATAAATTGACAGGCAATAACCGCGGGCCAGTTCGGGTTTGGCTTCCAGCATTTTGATGAATTGCACCAGGGCGTGAGTGCCTTCGGGTTCATCGCCGTGGACGCCGGCAAATATACCGATATGAATCGGCGTATCGCCGCCTTCGGGCCCGATATACACGTACCGCCTCAGCTCGTAGATGTCTCTGCCGGATTTGAAACGCGCGTCGTGATGAGGGATGAGGTTCGGCGATTCAGCGGCGATTTTCTCAAGTGGCGTGAAAAATTCTGCTAAGGAACGTCGTCCGCTGGCGCCCGTTGTCTGGCGTGGAGGCTGGTACGAATCTTTAATAGTTTTCACGGTAATCAAATTTGGTATTGGCATAAAGCACGACTAAGTGAGTAGTATATTACTCGGGTCGTCGGCGATGTCAAATCTTTTTGTGAAAATCTCTGGTGCTGTCTTAAATCCCTTCGCCTTCCTCAAAACCGGCCCAAACCTCTTGTTTTGAGACGGGAGCGCCCTTGGCGACTTCGGCGAGCGTGGAACGGTCCATGACCTCGGTTACATAGTTTCGAATATCAAAGAAAACGCGTCGAAAACGGCAAACCGGCTCCTGGGAACATCGTTTGTAGCCTGAGAGCGACACACAGGCAATGGGCGCTAAAATACCGTCAAAATGGCGGACGACCTCGCCCATTGTGATTTTGGAGGGATTCCTTGCCAGGACATAGCCCCCCCGCATTCCGGCCAGGCTTTCGACCCATCCCTTGGCCTTGAGCGCGAGCATGATTTGCTCGAGAAAACGTTTGGGAATGTCGTTGCGTCGCGCCAGTTCGCGAATGGGAATGGGCGTGCCGTTATAATGTTCCACCAGCGTAAACAACGCCCGCAACGCGTAGTCCGTCTTTTTGGAAACCTGCATATACGATGTCTTTAGTCGAAGTTAATAGAAAAGTGTCAAAATGCAAGGGCTTTTAGTCCACAGTCCACAGTCGCTGCGTTCGTTCGATCTGGGACTGCGAACTCAGGACTAACGATCAGGTCGCCGGAACGATGCGTTGGGCCAACAACGTTAAGACAAACAACAGGGCAAATATCACGCCTATGGCGACTGGACATTGCGGCGCGACGGCCAGCCAGTCCACAAGAACAATTCCCGCCAGCAGGTTCGTGACGATGCGGACAACCATGATTTCACCGCCGAAAAATACCGTGCGTACGCAGCGGATGATCCAGCAAATCAACACGACGGACAAATAAATCGCCGGTTTCCGCGAGCTATTTACATCCATCAGCGTGGCAATGAGAATTGGGCCGGCCAAAAGAATCAGCGGCCAATACGGAATCATTCCGCGTCCAGTTGCCCCGGATTCGCGGCGGGCGACGTAGCTCAGGCCCACGATGTAAAACGCCAGGGCTGCGCCGCACCAAATCGGCCGCCCATCGTAGTCTCCTTGTCCGATCGTTCCGGCGATGACATAAACCCAAAACCGGCAAAGGCCCATGAGCCAGGGCGAGGCTGTGATGACCTTGTGCGTGGCGTCATAAACCACGATGCATGCCGCCAAAACCACTGCGAGCGCGCCGGTCCATAGCCCGCAAAAAATCAAAAGCAGGACCCCGAGCGCCATCCATGCCCAGCCGTAAGCCCAGACCCAGTCCTCGGTAATTGCTCCGCTGGGAATGGGCCGTGTCGAGCGCCGCTGCCGGTCAAAGTCAATGTCGAAGGCGTCGTTGAGGAACATGCCGCCTGTGTAGAGCGCCGACGTGCCGAGCAGCAGCAGCGGCAGCTTCCAGTAATAGCTCCGGTTCGGGATGAATTGGCCATATCTCGAGAAACACGAAAGCCACCACCCCGCCAAACAGTTCGACCAAACTGTCGGCAGATTGGAGACGCGGCCCAGAATCAGCAGCGTGCGAAATTTTTGATTCACCGGAGTGAAATTAAAGAGGAAAAGGGCAGGCGTTGAAACGTTAAAATGTTGAAACGTTGAAACGGCGGCCGTGACCGAGCTGGTTATGGTTGCGCTTGCTCACGCGGAGCACGGACGGCTTTGTCCGCAAGGTCGGCATGGCCACGGGCTGATATTTTGCGTTACAATATCCGCAGCTCGCGGACTCGGCGGTCCGCGCTCCGAATCGCGTTCCTATGCTCAACGCGCAGCCTACCTGGCCCCGTTGCGATAGCAGGCACATCGAACAATGCGCAGATAACGGCTCAGCTTGAAAATTGATTAATATTAAAACGACTTAACAAGTAATTGATTAATCAAGACAGCCAGAAATCCAGGCGCAGGTTAAAACTTATAGGTGAAACTCAAGAGGATGGAGTGCAGATACGTGGGACTGGTTGTGATGCCCGGGCCAGCCAAGGTCGAATCCCAGTGGTGGTCGAGCGAACCGAGAAAATTATATCCCAGCCCAACTTCCGCGTGGCGGCCGAAGACGTATTTGATGCCAAACATGGCCTGATGGCCAAACGTGCCATCAGTGGAACTGGTGGAAGTCGTTAATGGGTCCCATTGATCCAAAGTGCTGATGAGAACGCCGGCGCCAAGGCCGCCGTAAACCGGCCAGTGGTCGTTGAATGAATACTTGTAAATGCCGTTCAACATCACCGGCACCAACCAAACATACTCGTTATATGAAAAGTTCGACGCCGGTACACCGTCGACGCTGGAGAAGCTGTTAAAGGCCAAACCCGTTTGAAGTTCGGCGGCAAAGTTCTGGTTTATGTTGTAGCCCAGGTTCAAGTCAACCCTGAGGCCAACGTGAAATTGTGTTACGGTGCCTTGAGAGGTGATGTTCTGCAGGAAGGCCGGTCCGGCGTCGGCCCCAAAGTAGATGCCACGTGTGAAGCCGTCCGCAGCGTAATCCATATCTGCCCCCGCCGCGGGTCACGAGCCTGCCGAAACGAAGCCCGCCGCCAAGGCGACGGAAATAATGTGCCTACTGGATTTGATTTTCAAGGTATTGAACCGAGTTTTGTTTTTTACGTTTGCTGATTGATTGTGAACGCCCCGCGAACGACCGACCGGTGATGATGCGGTTTGGCTCCATCTGCCCGTTTTTCGCGGGGTACAGGTCGGCTTCTAAACCCAATCCCATGCCAGGTCAAGACGAAAAGGGAAGTGTCATTCTCCATCCCAGTTGTAATCGTATTCAGCCGGCGGCTCGTAGTCGCCCGGGTCTGAATCGGAGACACCATTCCAATAGACTTTGGTCATGGCCGCATGCCCGTCGACAAGGCTCAGGACGTTTTTTGCATTGGGATAATCCTGGTTAATGAGTGGATGCCACGAGCCTCCAAAATATGCGGTCCATTCGCCAACCAGCACTGCCTTGGCCGGACTTTTGATGGAACCCAATTTCTGGCCGGTGATGCGCCCGATATCGCCTGGTCCGATCTCGTAACCGTTAAACGTATAACTGGTGAACGCGTGTCCGGCGTGATTGCCAATAATCCGATCCGACGGACAGATAAAAACCTTCTCGCCCGGCACTGCATCGCCGGTAAGGCCCAAATAGCCTTTCACCAACTGCTTATAGAAGGCGCCAACCCCATTGGGGTACGGGTTTGGCATCGGTAAAACCGGTAGGCAGTCCGCGCTATCTTCTGCGTATAAGCGAACCGCCAGGTTGACCTGCCTCAAATTGCTTAAGCAATTCGTCTTCCTGCCCTGTTCCCTGGCGCCGCATAACGCTGGCAGCAGGAGCGAAGCGACGATTGCGATGACCGCAAAAACGACCAATAGTTCGATAAGCGTGAATGCGCGTTTTTGGTTAATTGGGAAAATCATGAGTTGGCAGGTTTCGGGTTCAATTCACGTCTCCGGCCCATTTCCATTCGCCGCCAGTTTTCTTCATTTTGATAATGGCTTTCCCGCTGTGCAGGGCTTCGGCCGACGGTGTGGCGTGAATGTGCAAATGGACTTCGTCGTCGGATATGATTTCTTTTTGGGTGATGCGGTACCCGGCCATGGCGTTGGCCCACCCTATCAGAGCCTGGCTGACCTGGTCCGGCGATTTCCCGGCCATTTTTTCCTTAAACTGATCCATTTGCTCCGTAGTGACGGCGGCCGGGAGCTTTTCCAGGTCCCCGGTGCTCGCGGCCCAAATCATCGATTGGACCGAGGCTTCGGGTGTGGCGTAGCCCGCATAGCTGAAGTGCGGCGCCCGGGCTTTGAATTGTTGCAGAGTGACGGTGGCGGCGCCGGCGATTACGAGTACAACGACGCCCGCCACAACGGCGGTTTTCAATTTGGTCCATGCCATATATTTCAATGTTGTTTTGAGGAGGGTTACGGTTGAGGACGGAACGGCCGCTCCTTTGACTGCCGCAATTGTGACCGAGGCGGCCAATCCTACGGGCGCGGCCTGGATTGAATTAGCCGAGAGCGCGCCGGCAATGGCGACGACCGAAAGCGTGAATCCCCGTTTGACAAAGAACGTTCGCAGTTTTTCCAGGGCCCGGTTCACGCGCATTTTGCCGGCGGCTTCCGTGGTGCCGAGAGCGGCGGCGACTTCTTTGAAGCTTCGGCCTTCAAAGAAGCGAAGTGTCAGGGCGTTTTGGTCGCTTTGTCCGAGCTTTCCCATTGCCGTTTCCAGCAGGGGCTCGATATCGCTCCAAATTTCCGATTGATGGTCGTCCAATTGCGATTGCATATAGGCTTCCTGTTCGCGGTACTGCCGGCGGCGGCGCAGAGTCAAAGCATTGGCAGCGGCGTATCGTGCGGTTCGGTAAAGCCAGCCGGAAACGACCGTTTGGGAACCGAACGAACCGGCTTTAAGCGCCAGAATGAGGAAGACCGTTTGGGTAATCTCCTCCGCCAGATGAGAATCGCGGACATGGCGCAAGGCAACGGAATAGACCAGATTGACATGCCGTGATACCACGGTGGCGAAAGCCTCCTCGGATTTGCATCGTGCGTACGTTCGCACGAGGTCCATGTCGTCGTTTATCATTCTATCTATACATCTACGCAGGCGCTAAAAAGTAACAATACAAATTAACCGGGAGGGAGAAGGGAGACGGTGAGACGCTTCTTCGCTGAAGGTACTGTGCGGCAAGGCGTGAGAGGAAAGATCAGACGCGAGGGGAGCGAAGAAGCCGCGTGAGGGCACGCGGCCGACAATGAGGGCGGCGGCGCAATCCGGACAAATGGGACGTATTTGACGGATCGGACATATCTGCTTTTCCTTTCCCCTTTTTAGTTATATGTTCTCCGGATGTTCGAGACCATTTCTGTTCAGTTAAGGACTGCGGCCGACAAGCTTTCGCATTTGCGGAGGTTTCTTTGACGTTGCCCTCGCGCAACAGCGCGCCGCGGAGCTGAATACCCTGATGGCCGAGGAGAGCTTCTGGAACAATCGCGAGCGGGCGCAACAAGTCATCGACGAGTCCAACACACTCCGCAACAAAATCGAGCCGTTGCTGGCGGCGGAAAAACAGCTCACGGACTTTCGTGACCTGGTGGAATTGGGCCAGGGCGAGCCGGAGGCTGCCCAATTGCAATTGCAGGCTGACCTCGAACGCGACGTCGCGAAATTTCTTAACAGCCTGGATGCCCTTGAACTGAAGGTTTTCCTGAATGGCCCGCATGATTCGAAGAATTGCATCCTGAGCATCAACGCCGGCGCGGGCGGAACCGAGGCGCAGGATTGGGCGGAAATGCTTTCGCGCATGTATACGCGTTGGGCGGAATCACGCGGCTGGGAAGTGGAAGTGACGGATGCGCTGCCGGGCGAAGGCGCGGGGCTAAAAAGCGTGACGATGCTTTTGCAAGGCGAAAACGCTTACGGATTTACTAAGGCCGAACGCGGTGTGCATCGGCTCGTTCGCATTTCGCCGTTCGACTCGAATAAACGGCGTCATACGAGTTTCGCGAGCGTGGATGTGATTGCTGAAATCGAGGAAGAGGACTCGGACATCGTGATTCCGCCGAATGAATTTCAGGTGGATACGTTTCGCTCCGGCGGCAAGGGCGGGCAGAACGTGAACAAGGTGGAGACGGCGGTGCGCATCACGCACATTCCCACCGGGCTCGTCGTGGCATCGCAAACGCAGCGGTCACAGCATCAGAACCGGGCTACCGCCATGCGCCTGTTGCTTTCGCGCATTTATGCTCAGAGAGTGGACGCGCAGAAGGCAGAGATGGAGCGTTTTTACGGGGAGAAAGGCAGTATTTCGTGGGGTAATCAGATTCGCAGTTACGTTTTCCAACCGTATCGGATGGTCAAAGATTTACGCACGGGCGTGGAAACCAGCAATGTCCAGGGCGTGATGGATGGTGAACTGGATCCGTTTGTGAACGGATGGCTGCGGGCGGGGTGTCCGACGAAGCGGATGCAGGGCGTCAAAGATGACGGGGATTAGTGGATGGGAGGAACATCGAACATCGAACGCCCAACATCGAACGCCGAATGTTGGCTGGCGCGCGCCAGGGGCGCGTGCCGTCACGACCGGCACGTCGTGACCCGCCAGGCTTGCTTCGAGTTTGCTTGGAATAATGAACCTTTTAGAAGGCTGGAGTCTACGGACAGCAAAGCGTCGCCCTGTCGGTAGCGGTTATTGCAATGCACAAGGCGTTTTTTCTAAACCTTGCAAAGCGCAGTGCCGTTTTTCGGAATCGGAGCGTTAGCATTGCAGTTTTATTGGGAAATTCAAAAATCTCAAATTTGGCAATTTTCCTGCAAGGCGGCTGAATTAACCAAAACGGGAGCATAGCGATTCTGAAAGAGAATATTTCGGCCAAAGTATTGCTGGTGGATGACGATGCGCGTAATCTGGACGTGCTCGAGAGCGTTCTGGCGTCGCCGGGCGTTATCCTTATCCGGGCGCAGACATCAGACGAAGCGTTACTGCGATTGATCGAGTCCCCATTTGCCGCCATTGTTTTGGACGTTCAAATGCCTGATACGAACGGTTTGGAATTGGCCAGGCTTATCAAGCAACGCAAACAGTCGCGGGACATTCCGATCATTTTCATGACGGCCTTTTATCTTGAAAACGAAGATGTTCTAAGCGGCTATCGAGTGGGGGCGGCAGATTATTTATTAAAGCCCTTCAACCCGTTAATTCTCAAATCCAAAATCAGTGTGTTTGTGGATTTGTTTCGCAAAAATATTGAATTGGCTCAGGCCAATCGGAATTTGGAGAAAGCCGAAGAAGCGATGAAGCAGGCCAACAATATGCTGGAGGGGCGCGTTCAGGAGAGGACGGCTGAATTGGTCCTCGCCAACCGCGCGAAAGATGATTTTTTGGCCATGCTTTCGCATGAGTTGCGCACACCATTGGGACCGGCCCTGTTGCTGGCGAGTGAAAGCGCTGATGACCCTGGGATACCGGAGATTTTACGGCGACGATTTCACGCAATCGCCAAATACGTTGAGCTTGAGGCCCGGTTGATAGATGACTTGCTGGATTTAACCAGAATAGCGAATGGCAAATTACATTTGGAACGCAGGCCTGTCGTTGTTCATTCGGCGATCGAAGACGCGTTGGCGATTGTTGAGGAGGAAATCAAAAAGAAGCAGATTTGTGTCTCGATAAGCCTGACGGCGGAACATTGCGTCATTTCTTGTGATCCGACTCGAGTGCGCCAGATTTTTTGGAATGTCATTAAGAACGCCATTAAATTCACGCCGGAAAACGGAAAAATCAGTGTGAAAACTTCTTCCGACGCCGGCAGCGGCCGTCTTTCGGTGAAAGTGACGGATACTGGTATTGGCATGAGTGAAAAGGAGATTGGTTCAATTTTCGACGCATTTTCGCAAGGAGATTTTGCTGACCTGGAAAAGCATCGTTTTGGCGGCCTGGGGTTGGGACTAACGATTGCGCGTCGGCTGGTAGAACTGCAATCGGGGACAATTCGAGCCGAAAGCCCGGGCCGTAACCAGGGGGCCACATTTACCATCGAGTTCCCATATCTAAAGCCCGCGGAGAATCAAATTCCTGCATTGCTTAAGCCCGTGGCGGTGCCCACAACGGCGAAGAGAAGCCTTTCGATCCTGTTGGTTGAGGACGATAAGCTGACACAGGATACGCTGGTCCAATTGTTGACCCGGCGTGAGCATCGAGTAATCGTGGCAGGTTCATTAACCGAGGCGCGCCATGTTTCCTGCAATGGAAAATTTGACGTGGTGCTTTCGGATGTGGGCTTGCCCGATGGCACCGGATATACCTTAATGGCTGAGCTTCGAGATAATTTCGGGTTAAAAGGCATTGCTTTGACGGGCTATGGGACAGGGCAGGATATTGTGAACGCGAAAAAAGCCGGTTTTGTGACCCATCTAACCAAGCCGATCCACGTCGAATCGCTTGAAAATGCTTTGAGCCAATTTCATTAAGCTGCTGTCGTGGGCGTGCAAATGGCTCTTGCCGGCAACGGCACGAATTTGAATCTGAGCGTGAACAATCTATATCCCGGCTTACCCTAAACGATTTAGAGCAGCGGCAATCCGACCTCGTGAACCACTTACCAGGCGTTCACCGCCAGCGCGACTAATTCAATCTTGTCGATGACCAACAAATCAAATTGGCAGATGTTTTATCGCCTTAATTATTAGGAGATCCAGGCACGGTGACTACGAAGGTGCGGTTAGTGGCGTTCTCGCAGTCGTCTGTGGCTTGTACGACTATTTGGTAGGTGCGGCCGGCGTGGGGCTCGTCGCGTAGCCGCAGACGTAAGCAACCATCGAGCCATCATCACTCAACGCCAGTCACCAATATCTGATCCTTTTACAAACAGAACGACTGGGTTGGAACGTCGAACTGGTAAAGCGATCCGGGCGATAATCCGAAGTCGGCGCAGTAAAGCCTCGTCCGGTCGGGGCTGATTCGCAACGCGCCCCCATAGGTGAAGTCCGCTGGAATAGACGGCCCAGTGGACGCACCGCTTGTCGCATCGATCTGGTAGATGCCGCTTCCCAGCACGTAGAGACGGTTGTTCAGGCCCATGGCCACATCCGTCGGAGAGTCCGAAACTGAAAGGCTCGGCAGCAAAGTCCAGGTAGTGGTATCGAGCACAAAAATGGATCCGGACGATCCACCGGCAATGAAAAGTTTGCTGCCGTCCGGCGACATTGTCATCCCGTAGCCGTTGGCAGGCAACGGAACAGTTGCGACAACGGTCAGCGTGGTAGAATCGATCACCTTGAGTGAACTGCCGGAAGTTGCGTAAACGTCGGGGCGTGAGGGGTCTACAAAGAAATCAGAAGCGCCAAGCTAAAGTTGCTCTAATCGCGCCAAAACACTTCCACTATTGCTTCAACCGGAGGAAAAGTCCTTTGGCAGGCGCGGCGTTTGACGCCACATTCTGGAATCCAATCAGTGCTGGGAAATTCGTCACGTTCGCCCAGACCGCTCCCGAGGGGTTCGAATTGGTCTGCAATCCAAATTCGTAGGCCCAGGCCGGCCATGCCACCACCATATTCGTCCCCTTCTGCGTCAATGACATGGACGGCATCACCGTCACTGCATTGCTGACGACTGCCGTTACGCCCAAGCCGCTTTGGACGGTAATTGCAATTGGGTATATACCTGAATTCGAGTAGGTATGCGAGCCCAGGACTTCTTTCATTCGCGCAGTATTAGTGGTAATTACTCCCGGCGTGATAGAGTCGTCTCCCCACTGAATGCTTGCCGTGAAATTTGTGAGCGCGCTTCCTGCCACCCCATTCGTGAAAGTTGCCAGTAATAGATTGGTGAAGGTTCCCGGCGACTGCGGCGGAGTTGGCGATGCCTGTGCGCGGATAGGCGTATCGCCAAATGTGAAGTCATAGCTCAGGACATCGTAGGGGGGCAAACTCAAACCAAGCTGATAGTAAGTGTACCAGGAACTGCTGGAACTCACAACAAACTGAAAGGACACCTGCCCTGTGAAATTTGTCGCCGTCAAATAAAATTTCATTTGTCCTCCAATGTTGGTCACATTGTACGTGAGCAATTTCAGGACGGAGTTGGTCGTCAAATAATAGAGGGACGCATTGGTCGAGACGGCATTGCCATAAAACACCGTCCAATACAGCGGCTCGCTGTCCAGTTCCAGCGCGTCGAGAATGTTTGTTGCCGTCTTATTCACTGGGGCCACAATGTTTGTCACAGTGTTGCCAAAAAGAAACGGCTGACTATTGCTGTTGGTGTCGGTTATCGAGGTTGCGATGAAAGTGTTTGTCGCCCGGTCACCAGCCCCGTCGTCCGCGATCACTGTGACCTTGTTTGTCACTCCCGTCCGATTTGTTGCTACGAGCGTGATCACGGTGTCGGCCGTGTCAGGCACCATTGACGCCTGAGTAATGATCTCATTGGCCAACGGCCGGCTATTTGTGTCCACTGCAGTTGACTCGATATTCGTCAATACGTCGAATCCGCGTACCAGTTGTCCAAAGATCGTGTATTGAAAATCGCCAAAACGAAACGGCGCCTCCGTCACAAAAAACTGCGAGCCATCGGAGTTCTTGCCCGAGTTTGCGAGCGCGAGCTGGCCGTTCCCGCTGAAGATGGCCTGTGGATTGAATTCGTCGCTATACTGGAAGACTAATCCGCCCGTTCCGTTGGTCAACGGATCGCCGCCCTGGATGACAAAACCGTTGACTACCCGGTGAAAGATCGTGTTGGTGTTATAAAATCCCGAAGCCGATAATCCCTGAAAAATCGAAACTGTATTCGGCGCATATTCTGGAAACAGCATGAACGTCAGGTCCCCCACATTCGTCACCGTCACCAGGCTCCCGCGAAATGGTGTTTGGAATGACCCGGGCGCGCCCGGAGCGCACGCCTGCGCAACATTGAGCTTCCAGAACGGATCGTTGGTATGCGTGACAACCGCCATTGCATTTGTGCTGCCGGTGATTGTGATTGTCAGCGGTCGCCCGTTCGTGACTGTCGCGGTAATCGGGATGATCAATGATTTCCCCGCCGGCACGGTTACATTCCCTATTGGTGTGATGACCGGGGCCGCAGACAGCCACCCGGTCATTGCCAAAAAGACGCACACGACCAGCCTAATTGTCGTAATCCGGGATTTCTTCCGGCAAGGCATCGGTAACGCTTCTGAATTTGGAATACTTTTTCGATTATTGGCAAGAATCATACAATATACGAAGGCAACCTGCAAACCATTTTAACTCGCCGTTTACACCACGGCCTTCAGGACGGCGATTGAATGAAGCCGACAAAGCCCGCGAGGAATTCCTGCAATTTCTTCCTGGTTCCTCCATCGACGAGTTGGCCGGCCGGATCGAACATTGCCGAGGCCCGGGAGACGAGCAAGCGCCCGCCGTACCACGGTCGCGTTTCCAAAGTGCGCAACACGGACAGCCAGGCATTTTGTGAGAGTAGCGTGCCAAATGGCCCGGGCGATGCGCCGATGATCGCCACGGGTTTGCCGGTGAAAACGGGCTGCGGACCGTCCTCAATGCGCGAGAGCCAATCAATCGCGTTTTTGAACGGACCGGGAATGGAGTTGTTATATTCCGGCGTCGCCAACACGAGCCCGTCTGCCTTTGTGATGGCGTCGCCCAATTCGGCAACGGCACTCGGGATACCGCTGGCGGCTTCGACGTCGCCGTCGTAGAGCGGAATGCCGTGAATGGTTTTGGGCAGGAGTTGCGCGCCGGGCGGCATCAGCCCTGCGGCGGCATGCACCAGCGCTGTATTAAATGAGCCGGAGCGCAAGCTGCCGGAAAGGCCGATGATGGTGGTCATATTGCAATAACGCACGACCGCCGTCCGAATGCCAGCCGAAAATCAGTGGCAGGGCCAGTTGCCGTTGTGGAACGCGGTTCTGCCCCGCCAAAAATTTCAGGCCACTTTTGACTTTATGGCGATAGTGTCGACGAAGTCTGGTTCCGGCAATGGCTCGGTCGCGGCTCTGAGCGTAATTTCGCCGGTGAGCGAAATATTTGCCGAGGAATTGCCGATCAAAATTTTCGCGGTTCCGGGTTGGACGATAAACTTCCGCGTATCCGTGTCCCAATACCAAAACGCCTGCTCGCTGAAAGGAAGCTCAAAAACCACCGTTTTCTTTTCACCTGGTTGCAATTCCAGGCGCTGAAATCCGGCCAATTGCTTGCTGGGCCGTTTGACGGGCGAGTCAGGGGCCTTGATGTAAAGCTGAACAACTTCCGCGCCGGCGCGGCTGCCGGTGTTCGCGACGTCTGCTGAAACAGTTGTCTTTTCGCCCTGACCGAGATCCGCACTCCCGATCTTCAGGTTATCGAGCGTGAATGTGGTGTAACTAAGGCCGTAACCGAAGGGATACATGGGGTTGCCCTCAAAATACATATAAGTGCGGCCTTTATGGATGTCATAATCGTGGAAGTCCGGCAGTTGATCGAGGGAACGGTACCAGGTGCATGGGAGTTTTCCGCCGGGATTATATGCTCCAAATAGAGCTTCCGCGATGGCTGTGCCTTGCGCCTGGCCCGCGCATACGGCGCAAAGAATGGCCGGAATATTTTCCTGCTCCCACTCGATGGAGACGGTATTGATCGTGGACAATACCAACACGGTTTTGGGATTGGCCGCAAAGACGGCTTTGATCAATTCCGGCTGGGCGCCGCTTAATTCAAGCGAATCACGGTCGTGTCCTTCGCGGCAAACGTCTTCGTTGATGCCGCAGACAAGTATGACCACGTCGGCGTCCTTTGCGGCATCCACTGCTTCCTGGAACATGGCATCGTCTTTTTTACCGGTCACGGTACAGCCGGATTTCACCACAATCTGCGGCGAACCGGGCGGGGGCTGGAGCGGCGTCTCCGGATTTAGTTGCAATCGTTCCACATTGATAATGTAACCGCCGCCGCCGTGGAACCTGAGGAATATCGAATGTTCGCCGGTGATGCCTGACAGCGGAGCCTTAACATTCCTCCATTTCTGCCAATCGCCCGTGTGCGGCACTTTGAGCGTGCAGGCCAAGGGACCATCATATTTATCGAGATGCACTTCGATGGTGCCGCCATGCGCTTCGCTGGCGACGCGCGCTTGAAATTCTGTCTTGTCGGTAAAATCGGTCCTGGGAAATTCGGCCCAGTTGCCGTCGGAAACAAAACCCAGGTTCATCTCGCCTTCGGATGAGCCTTGCAGGCGAATATCCCCATTGCAGGAAACCATAGCCGACGCAGGAATGTAATCAAGCCTGACCGGAACGCCGAGGATGTCGGCAACGCCGTGATAGGGTGAAATCAGTACCTTCGGGCTGCCGCTGTAGCCGCCGAGATGACAAACTCCGGCCATGGGACCAATCAACGCGACTTTTTTGAGGCCGCTCTTGCTCAACGGTAAAAATTGCGAATCGTTCTTGAGAAGAACGAGCGATTGGCGCGCCGATTCCAACGCCAGCGCGCGATGGGTCGGGCAATCGATAACATCAAAAGGTATCCGCGTGTAACTGACCTTTGACGGCGGATCGAATAATCCAAGCAGGCAGCGCACGGTAAACAAACGCGTGACGGAAAGCGAAATTACCTCTTCGCTTATGAGTTCCTGGTTCACGGCTGCCTTCAAACGGGCCTGTAACGTCCCGCCGCAATTCAAATCGCATCCGGCTTCAACGGCCATGGCCGCGGCGATGGGCAGCGTGGCCGCGTAATGGTGCGGATTGTAAATATTGTCAATGGCGTCGCAATCCGAGGTGACGTAGCCGCGAAATCCCCATTGGCGGCGCAATAATTCGGTAAGGAGGAAATGGCTGGCGCTGCACGGAATGCCGTCGAAGGAGCTGTAAGCGCTCATCACACAGAAGCTGTCGCCTTCCAAAATCGTGGCGCGATAGGCGCGGGTGTAATATTCCCAAAAACTCCGCTGGTCCGGGTCGGCAGAAATCGCCGTGCGATCGCTATCAGTATTATTGCAGATATAATGCTTGGAGCTGCCCGTCGTTTTGAGGTAATCGCGGTCGTCGCCTTGCATTCCCTTGATCGTCTGGACGGCGAAAGTCGAAACCAGGCACGGATCTTCTCCGGGTACTTCGCCACAACGGCCCCAGCGCGGGTCGCGATGGATGTTGAGCGTGATGGGCGAATAATAACTCAGACCGCGGTGCCATCGGTTGTCATAGGCGCGCGCTTCATCCGAGATTGCCGTGTAAGCTTTGAGAACCAGTTCCGGGTTCCACGCCGCGGCCAATGCCAGGGGCATGGGAAACGATGTGGCCGGGGATTCCTGGGTCAGTCCGTGCAGCGCCTCGCCGGTATAATAATTATAATGTGGAATATTCAACCGTTCGATGGCAGCCGCCGACGAACCGAGTTGGCTGATTTTTTCGTCGAGCGTCATTTTCGCCACCATCGCTTTCGCCCGTTTCCAGGCGCGGCGGTACGCCCTGTCTGATATTCCCACGTGGTGGGTCGCCTTGTGCTTCTCAAAGAGTTCGAAACCATCGGCGAATGCGCCGGGCGTTCCGAGCGCGAGCAGGCCGGTGGCGGCGGTTACGGTGGAAAGAAATTGTCTCCGATTAACATTATAATTTTGCGATGACATAGAATCCATGTCGCCCGTGGTGCGTCAGGCGGTGCGAAATGGTAGCGGTTCCCGTCATGGCCGCAAGGGGAAAGCATTGGATTAATGGATTTTTGGATTGGTGGATTGATGGATATCGCAACCGGCCGTCACTTGGTCCGTTCCCGATAATCCATCAGTCCACTAATCCAACAATCCCTGTCTTACTGGCGCTCGTATTCGCCTTTGCGGAGTTTTTTGAGGACGGTGAACCCGGCTTTCTTGGCGTCTGAGATGGATAGCGGCTTCAGCTTGTTTGGCGTACTGAACGCGGAAATGATTTTGCGCACGGGTTTTTTGCAGGACGGGCACTTGGTCAAGTCCGGGGCGCTGAGGGGGCGGCGCAGAGTGAAATGGCCTCCACAGGCCTTGCACTCGCCTTCGCATAATTCATACTCGTAAAGTGGCATGACTTAATTTTCTTTCTCGACGGGAAAATGTCGAATGAATTTCACAACGACATTGAACTCGTCATTTGACCCCTGTTTGTTACAGTGCGTTCATGCGAACGGCGATATATCCCGGCAGTTTTGACCCCCTCACAAACGGCCATTTGGACGTGCTTGAACGCGCCTCCAGGTTATTTGACCGCGTGATTGTGGCGATTGCCCGAAGCGAAAGCAAAAATCCGTTGTTTACCGTTGAGGAACGGCTCGCGCTCATGAAACCGGCAATTGCCCGAATAAAAAACGCAAGGGCGGAAATTTTTGACGGATTGTTGGTCGAATACGCCGCGAAGCAAAAGGCGTGCGCCCTCGTCCGCGGACTTCGCGCGGTTTCGGATTTTGAGTTCGAATTTCAAATGGCCCTTATGAACCGAAAATTGGCCGAAAACATCGAGACGATTTTCATGATGCCCAAAGAGACGTACACATTCATCAGCTCGCGCATCGTCAAGGAAATCGCGAAGTTGGGCGGAGATGTGAGTCCGTTTGTGCCGCCGCACGTCGCCGTGGCGTTGAAGAAAAAGTTGGCGCTTTGATTTAAAATTGTAATTGGCCATTGTGTCACAGACCCGTCCGTCGCACATCAACGCCTCGACTCGCCTTTGCGCGGTGCTGGGTTCGCCGGTCGCGCATTCAGCGTCGCCGGCGATGCACAACGCCGCCTTTCAATCGTTGGGACTAAACTGGTGTTACGTGGCTTTTGAGGTTGATCCCCGGAATCTTCGCGCGGCGATTGAAGGCGCGCGAGCGCTGAATGTGGCGGGTTTTAACCTAACCATTCCCCACAAACTACTTGCCGTTGAGATGATGGACACATTGGACGAATCGGCAAAAATGTATGGAGCGGTCAATACGGTAAAGTTTGAGCAAGACAATGGCACGACCCGCGTTGCCGGATTCAACACGGACGCGGACGCCATAGCAATCGCATTGCGCGAGGATTTGGGAGTGAAATTGCGCGGAGCGAACGTGTTGTTGCTTGGCGCGGGCGGAGCCGGGAGGACGGCTGCGTTGAAATTGGCATCGGAACGCGTTGCGGAGCTGTATTTAGTGAATCGAACTTTGAGCAAAGCCGAAGGAATAGCGGAAGAAATCAGGAAACGGTTCCCACTGGTAAAGGTCATTGTCGGATATCCGGCGGGAAAGATAGATTTAGTCCTAAATGCCACGTCACTTGGGCTGAAACCTGCTGACAGTTCGCCTTTGGATGAAAAGCAATTTAGTCTCGGCCAGGCGAAAGCCGTCTACGACATGATTTATCGGCCTGCACAAACGCGGCTGTTGGCGTCGGCGAAATGCGCCGGTTGCAAAACGGCCAACGGCCTGGGCATGCTCCTGCACCAGGGTGCGAAGGCGTTCAAAATCTGGACAGGTAAGACCGCCCCGCTCGAAATTATGCGGTCGGCTTTAAAAAATAACGTGTATGGGAATTAACCCCATTTTCAACGCACACACGTGGCAATCGGTGCCTTTTCATTTTTGGTCATTGTGTTTCTTTGTGCTTGGCTGCATCGTTGGCAGTTTTTTGAATGTGTGCATTCATCGGATGCCGCGCGGGCTGAGCATTGTTTCGCCGCCGTCGCATTGCCCGCATTGCAAATACTCCATTCCCTGGTATTTGAACCTGCCGCTGTTGACGTGGCTCGTACTATGCGGACGCTGCAAAAACTGCGGCGCTCCCATCTCGCCGCGTTATTTCATCGTGGAGCTGTTGACGGCTATCGCATTTTTGGGATGCTGGCTCGAATTCGGCAATGTCGCGAATCCCCTCCCTTCGATTCCGCTCGCCCTGGTTTATTCGCTTTTTCTGGCGGGCCTGATCGTGGCCACGTTTATTGATTTTGAGCATCTAATTATTCCAGATGAAATCACGCTGGGCGGCGTTGGCGTCGGCCTGGTGCTGTCCTTTCTATTGCCGCAATTGCAGGACGCCGGCCTGCGCCGCTACGGTTTGCTCCATAGCTTGATTGGCGCGGTTGTCGGCGCGGCGATCGTTTATGCCGTCGTGCGTTTCGGAAAACTGTTGTTTGGACGGCACCGTGTGAAGATGCCCAACGAAACAAAAATTATTTTTTCGGAAACAGCCTTGCACCTGCCGGACCGCGAGATTTCATACGACGAATTGTTCTATCGCAAGTCGGACGCCATCGTGGTGCGCGCGCGAACGGTGGAACTGGTGGACCGCGGATACAAGGACGTCACGGTGCGGCTTTCGCCGACTGTGCTTGAGATTGGCGGGGAAAAAATGTCTCCGGACAACGTGCCGTTTATGGAATGTGTGAGCGCTGAAATCGTGCTGCCTCGAGAGGCGATGGGCCTGGGCGACGTGAAATTTATGAGCGGCATCGGCGCCTTCATCGGCTGGCCGGGTGTCGTCTTCTCGTTGCTGGCCAGTTCCATGATTGGAGCGGCGGTGGGCCTGATCCTGATTATCTCGGGACGGCGCGAATTTTCGTCGCGAATGCCTTACGGCCCCTATATTGCCCTGGCGGCGGTCATTTGGTTGTTTGGGAAGAAGTACTTTATCCTGATGTTTCCGGAGTTGTCGGCAGCCCACGGTCCGTAGTTTCGTCCGCAAATGCAGCGATGAGAGCAATTTTTGGCAGGTATTTCCCAATAGCGGGCTTGTCCCGGATTTTCGTTTTGGATATGGTTTCGCCTGCAAACATCTTCATATGCCTAAAGAAATCCTGGAAATGCCGGTTGAAACTGCCACGATGGAGTTGCCGGATACCAAGACCATCCGGCTCAAGTGGCCGGATGGCCATAATCCCGAATTCAAGACCGGACAATTCATCACGCTTTACTGGCCGGACACGCCGAACTACAAGCGCGCGTACTCGCTCTCATCCTGCGCACTGGACCGCGGTTTTTACGAGGTGACTGTCAAACGCGACGGCAAAATGGGGACGCGCATCGTGGACTGGGCCAGGCCCGGCGACAAATTCTTCGTCATCCCACCGGTCGGAAAGTTTTTGCCTGTGTATGAACCCAATAAACATTTGATATGTATCGCGGGCGGCTCGGGCGTGACGCCTTTTCGCGCCTATGTGCGCGAAGCGACGCGCCGTCGGTTGGAAACCAAAATCACCGTTCTTTACAGCGTGCGCCAGCCCAAGGATATCATCTTCAATACGGAATTTCGCGAGCTGGAAAAGGAGAATCCCTGCTTTCATTTTAACGTCACGTGCACGCGGCCGCAGCCGGCGGACAATTGGACCGGGCGCACCGGGCGCATTGACGCCGCGTGGGTAAAGCAGCACGTCACCGATTTGCAAAACACGGTTTTTTACGCCTGCGGCCCAAACGCATTGGTGGAATTTGCGGAATCACTCGTCTTCGAACTGGGTGCGCCCAAGGAACAGATGAAGACGGAGAAGTGGGGATAGGGAATTTACGATGGCGTGGCAAAATTATTTTGTCTTTTGGATCCCGCTGTCCGGAATCGCGGTACGCGCTTCTAAAAATTTTTTCAATTCTTCCGCCGCCTTGCCGCCAAAGCCCGGCACTTCGGCGATTTGTTCCAGTGTGGCTGTTCTCAGTCGCTGAACGGAACCAAACTTCTTCAGCAGCGCCGCTTTGCGCCGTTCGCCGATGCCCGGGAATTCATCGAGCAGGCTTTCGGATATCCGTTTGAGCCGCAATTGCGCGTTGTAGGAGTTGGCTACGCGGTGTGATTCGTCGCGGATGCGCTGGAGCAATTTCGTGGCCGGATGGTCCAGGCCCAGCCGCAATGGTTCGCTTTTGTCCTGCAAATAGATTTCCTCGAATTCTTTTGCCAGGCCGATGACCGGGATGCCTTCCAGGCCCAATTTCTTCAGTTCTTCACCGGCCACCCCCAATTGTCCTTTGCCGCCATCAATGAGAATCAGGTCCGGCAGCGATGGTGATTGCGGCGAAGGTGGAGGGTCGAGGATTGAAGATGGATTCGCGGTTGCTGGTCTATCTTCCATCGTCCATCTTTTATCTTCGCTTTTGAAACGGCGTCCGGTTTCGTCCACGAGCTTTTGCAACTCCTCCGGGACGGCTTCGCCGGCTTCATCGTTTTTTGTTTTCTGCGCGGGCGCGGATTCGGAAAGTAGTCGTGTGTAGCGTCGTCGCACGACTTCGGCCATGCTGGCGAAATCGTCCTGGCCGGCGACGGTCTTGATTTTAAAGCGCCGGTAATTCGCGCGGTCGGGCCGTCCGTTTTTGAAACTCACCAGCGACGCCACGGCGAATGTGCCGCTAATGTTGGAAATATCGAAGGCCTCAATCCGTTGCGGCGGCGAGCGCAATCCCAGCGCGTTCGCCAGTTCAGTCAGGTCTGAGGGCTTCTGGGCGTGGCCCGGGAGAGTGTAGGGGATTCGCTCAAATTTCTCGGTGCGCCGCGTGGTGGTCTTGAGGTCGCGGAGCATGTCGCGCAGGCCGGCGGCCTTTTCAAAGTCCTGCGCCGCGGCTGCCTTTTTCATTTCCGTCTCCAATTGCTCATGCATTTCGCGGCACTGGCCTTCGATGAATTCGCAGGCCGCCGTGACCTGCTGCAGGTATTGTTCGCGCGTCACGTTTCCGACGCAGGGGGCGGTGCAGTATTTCAGGTGCGCGTAAAGGCAGTGCTTGTAGTCCGCTTCGCCAGGCGTAAAGGCGCGGCAACCGCGCAGATTAAATTGCCGCCGCACCAGCGCCATCGTGTTTCGCAATGCGCCGGCATTCGCGAACGGCCCGAAGTAGCGCGCGCCATCATCCTTTTTGAAACGGGCGAACGTAAAATTGGGGATGGGATCGTTCAAATTCACTTTGAGCATCAAATGACGTTTGTCGTCCCGGAAACTGATGTTGTAACGCGGCTTGAATTCCTTAATCAGTTTGCTTTCCAGCAAAAGCGCTTCGGGCTCGCTGCGGACCAGGTGAAAATCAAAATCACAAATCGCCTCGATCAACGCGTTGAACTTGAGGTCCCAGCCCATGCGGCGCGAGGGATGAAAATACTGGCTGACCCGTTTGCGCAGATTGCGCGCCTTTCCCACATAAATGACCGTGCCAAACCGGTCGCGCATCAAATAGATGCCCGGCTTGTGCGGCAACGCGCCAATTTTTTTGCGAAGGAGATCGGTCACAACAAAACAGTCTATCACAGTCCACAGTCCACAGTCCACAGTCCGAAGTCTCCAGCTGGCCGATAAAAGCGACTGTGGACTGTGGACTCACGACTGTGGACTTTTTGAACCAGATGGACAATATTGGTTCAGGAGCCACTCGAAAGGGGCGAAATACCAATGAACGACACAAGCAGGTTTCTTATGGTCCACGGTCTGCCAATTATTTTTGGGGCCGTGCTTCTGGACCAGTTGGGCGTGCCGATTCCGGCGGCGCCCTGGCTGCTGGCCGCGGGCGCATTGGCGGCGGCTGGACATTTTCCGTGGTTCACAGCTTTGGGCCTGTCGATGCTGGCCTGTCTGATTGCGGACTTTCTTTGGTTTTACCTGGGTCGCTACCGGGGAACCCAGGTCGTGTCGCTTCTGTGCCGTATGTCGCTGGAACCGGACACGTGCGTGCGCAAAACTGTGAACGTTTTCACTCGCTACGGCTGGCGCGGCATTATCGTGGCAAAATTTGTGCCTGGCATGAGCACCGTCACCCCGCCACTGGCCGGCATGGCCGGGGTCCGCGCGGGCCAGTTTCTCCTGGTGGATAGCATAGGCTCATTCCTCTACAGCGCCGGGTTCATCCTGCTTGGCTATATTTTTAGCAATCAAATTGCGCAAGTCGCCGAGGCCCTGGACCGTTTTGGCGGGGGGCTCCTGACCATCATCATCATACTGGTAGCGCTGTATATCATTTACAAATTCTGGGACCGTCAACGGATATTGCGCGAATTGCGCACGGCCAAAATCACACCGGCGGAACTGGACCAAATGCTCGGCGCCAGCGAGCCCCCTGTCATCCTCGACGTGCGCCCGGTCGGAGAACTGGAACAGGACCCGGCAATCATTCGCGGGGCGATACACATGGCAATGGAGGACCTGGACAACAGACACCAGGAACTTTCGCGCGATCGTGAAATTGTTATTTACTGCGACTGTCCCAATGAGGTTTCGAGCGCGAAGACGGCGTTGCTGCTGCGCCGGAAGGGTTTTACCAGGGTGCGTCCGTTGCTCGGCGGGATTGAAGCCTGGCGCAAAGCCAAATATCCCATGGACGTCTGGGCGAAAACTACTGCCGCGACCACGACCACCGTCGTGCTCAACAATGAGCCGGCGTCCTCGTCCGGGAAAAATGCGAAAGCGCGATGACTGTCCTTGCGGAGAAAAGGAATCGAGGACGAGGACGATAATTCAAGTCAGCAATCGAAAATGAATAACAACTTGCCGACGGTCTATCTGGCGAGGCACGGTGAAACCGCCTGGAGCCTCAGTGGCCAGCATACAGGGCTGACCGACCTGCCTTTGACCGAACAAGGCCGGCAAAATGCCATCCGGCTGGGCGCGCGCCTGCGCGGACTTCAATTTGCCAAAATACTCACGAGCCCACTGCAACGCGCCGCAACGACGTGTGAATTGGCGGGATTTGGCTCGGTGGCTGAGCGTGACCCGGATTTGGTCGAGTGGAACTACGGCGAATACGAGGGATTGCGCAGCGCGCAAATCCATGCGCGCAGGCCGGACTGGAATCTGTTCCGTGACGGTTGTCCGGGCGGCGAATCGCCTGCGCAGGCCGGTGCCCGCGCGGACCGGGTAGTGAAGCGGTTACGCGCCGTCAACGGCAACGCACTCGTCTTTTCGAGCGGACATTTTTTGCGAACACTCACGGCGCGGTGGCTCGGGCTGGAGCCGGGCGGGGGAAGGTTTTTTGTCTTAAGCACGGCCAGCTTGAGCGCTTTGGGTTATGAAAATAATCTGGCGGAGCCGGCAATTAGATTGTGGGATGAGACGGGGTATTTGACGCGGTAATCCTGGCATCCGTGAAATCCGTTGTTAAGGCCAAGCTGGACAGTGTTTTGAAGTATCCATTTTTAGTTCCGTGGGGCAACTGCTCCCGTCCACGGTGAGCCGAGTGAATACCTGGCCGCGCGCTGCGAAGACGTGCGGGTTTTTAAAATGGGAGAATTGTCAGTTGCAAGCAAGGAATCCAGGATATTGTAAAGCCGCCCTTTTTTATTCCATATTTAGATCCGTGGTACGCGGCGGGGCATTTTCCCTGTGGCTGGGATGGAGATGAGTTTTCAGAAAAGTGGGATGGCGTGATTCAGGGAAAATTGATTGTGTTCTAGGAATTATTGAAGCAAATGAAATTAAAAAAGCCAAAAATCTGTTGTCTTGTTTTTGCATTAACCGCATTTGTAGCGTCATCCCGCGCCCAGGGCGTCATCGCGCCGGGCGCAACGTTGCAGAAACTTGCCGGAGGATTTGCTTTTACCGAAGGAGCCACGTGCGATCAAGCCGGAAACGTCTTTTTCGTGGACCAGCCGAACAATCGCATCATGGAATGGACTACAAATGGTCAGTTATCGGTGTTCATGCAGCCGTCCGGGTACGCCAACGGCATGGAGTTTGATGCACATGGCAACCTGATTGCCTGCGCGGATGAACACAATGAGATTTGGTCGATTTCGCCGGACAAGACGGTGACGGTTTTGGTGACAAATTTTGAAGGAAAATATCTCAACGGGCCGAATGACGTTTGGATTACGCCCGGCGGCGGCATTTACATGACCGACCCGTTTTATCTTCGAAAATGGTGGGACCATACTGCGATGGCCCTGCCGAGCCAGGATGTTTATTATCTATCCCCTGACCGCAAACATTTGAGTCGCGTTGCCGGCGATTTCAAGACGCCCAACGGGATCACCGGCGTTCCGGACGGAAAGACGCTATTCATTTCTGATCTCGGCGCAAATCAAACCTGGCGTTACGACATTTTACCTGATGGTTCGCTAACGAACAAAACGCTCTTTTGCTCGAAAGGGTCGGATGGAATGACGATCGACAAAGAGGGCGACATTTATATTTGTGGCCATGGCGTATGGATTTACGACAAAAACGGGAAACAAATCGGTCATATTAACGTGCCCGAAGAATGGGCGGGCAATCTCTGCTTTGGCGGACCCGGCCACAACACACTATTCATCACGGCGAGCAAATCGTTTTACAGCATTCAAATGAGCGTCAAGGGCGCAAACGCGGCGAAGTAGGGCGCGAAGTCGTGAATCTTCGATTTTGCGCTTGCACCCAGGGGTGCGCTGGCCGTCACACCGCTTTGGAATTGGGTGGGACGTTCAGTTCGAAAGAGCCCATGCACTCGAACGCGGTGTCGCGCGTCGCTTGCCGCCGCACTCCAAGACCCGGCGGCGATTCGGAGAATCATTCACTGACGATTTGCGGTGTTACAGTTGGCACACAGCGCGGACCGTCAGCGGTCCACTCGAGTTTGTCCACACACATTTGGCGTTCGGTCATTTCGCGGTTCCATGCGTGGTAGATAACATATTGGGTAGTGCCATCGGGGCCGGTCACAATCGAAATCCCTCCCGGACCAAATACTTTGCCCGGCACGCTATGCAACACGCGCGCATGGTCTCCTGCGCCCGTGTACGGACCGAGCGGATGATCCGCGACCACATAATCCACGCCATAGCGGGGCGTTTGCCAGTTCGCGCCGCTGTAAAAGCAATAATACTTTCCATGGTGTTTTACGACACACGGTCCCTCAATCGTATGCCATTGCGCAAAGGTTTGGTGAAACACATCCATCCGGCGATGGGCCTGATAGAGCGTCCAATCGAATGCCGGTCGCACCACAACATGACAATCGTTGCCCGCAGTGGTCATGCTCAGCAAACGATTTACTTCGATGCCTGTGCCGGCGTGAAATCCGGGCGAATCAATAGGAAAATCACAGGCGTCAAAGAGATACCATTGGCCATCGTCGTCGCGGAACGGAAACGGATCAATGGTGAATCGGTTTGTATCGCAGTCGGTCAGGACCGCGCCGCTATCGCGATAAGGACCTTGCGGTTGGTCGCTCGTGGCGACGCGAATGACAAAATGTTCAGGGCCTTCATCTCCCATTGCGTAATACAGATAATATCTGCCGTTCGCTTCCGTGATTTCAGGCGCCCAATATTGATAGTTGGTATTCGTGGATGGAGGAATGAGAGCGCCGCCGAGTTTTTGCCAGTGTGTGAGGTCATGTGAGCACAACAGGGTAAAGATGCGTCCGTCCGGCAGGCGGGCGTTGCCGGTTGTGCCAAAAGCATAATAAGTGTCGCCGAATTTTTTGACGGAGGGATCCGGCATGTTCGCAGCATAAACGGGATTGGTATAGGCGAGGGCGGTTTTCGGATGCTCCGTTGAACAGCAGGGCAACAGGAACAAGGACAAGATCAGAAATGAATGTGAGATAATCCGATTCATACAAAATGCGGTCACAGGATAGCCGCTTCTCACCCTGAATGACAAAGTGTATATGTTGCGCTGGAACCCCGTTGCAGACGTTACATCGTTGAATCCCAGAGCTTTAGGGTGTTACACGCCCCGTTACAAATTGGCGAGTGCCCGTTACACTGTTGAATCTCAATTACTTAGGGCGTTACATTAACGTTATTGGTGCGATTTTCGGAGTTCATCGGCGAAATCGAAAACTGCTTCAATGCATTTGTTCCAGTTTAATGGACCGCAAATTCATCGGCTGCCAGCCGTCCGTGACAGGGTGGACTGCAAGCGTCACGTCGCCGGCGGCCGGGATTTCAACAGTGCCAATCTGCACGGATGTGTAGTGAAAGTAATCGGCCGTCACCGGCGCGGCACAGCGGAACTCCTGCCCATCCACGGAAAGTTGAAATGAATCCCCAGTAGGCGCGGCAATTTCGGCAGCAATTATGAATTTGCCGGGACGATTCACTCTAAAAGTCCAATCGGCCCAGTCGTCTGGTTGAAACCAGTAACCGATGTCGTCGTGGGACGGGCCGGATTCGTATTGAATTTGCGAGCCGTGCAAGCCGGCGTCGCTGGCGCGAAGTAAAATTGAGCCATCGTTGTTTTGAACAATTGGGTCCGTGATCATTTCCGGCGCACCATCGAGTTTTACGACGATTGTGGACGAAATTTTATCTGGCGCTCCGGCCGGCAGAAAGATCGTTGCGCCGTTGGTCCCGGTTTCCGTCCTGAGCGGCGTGGATGGATGCACAAGGAGCGCGGCCCGTTTTATTTTATTCGACAATGGAACCACGAGCTGGCCATCCGCAGGCCAATCAAAAACATGGAGGTACAGTGTGGTGCGGTGTCCGGACGTTTTCGATGTGCAGCGGCCCCACGGCAATTGTTTGGTGAACGGACCGGCGCTCGTTCCGTAAATTGCAGAGCCGTTCACTTTCATCCAATTGCCGATTTCGTTGAGCCGTTCAATCGAGGCATCGGGAATCAAACCTTCGCCGGTTGGCCCCACGTTGAGCAGATAATTTCCGCCTTTGCTGGCAATGTCCACGATGTTGCGAATGAGCGTCTGGGTAGATTTCCAGTCGTTGTCATCGCGCTTGTAACCCCATGTGTTATTCATGGTCATGCAGGTTTCCCAATCGCGGCCGGGCAGGCCGTTCGATGGTATATATTGCTCCGGTGTCTCGTAGTCTCCCGCGCCTTTGACGCGATTGTTGACGATGATCTTCGGGTCGAGTGTCCGCAGATACCGATACACTCGTTGCCCGTCTTCGTCCGTCCAACCGTTCATCCATTGGCCGTCAAACCAAATCAGCCCGGGATGATATTGGGTAATCAATTCCGAAAGTTCAGTCTCCATGTATTGGATATATGCCTCCTTCTGGCCCGGAATGAAACTGGTTGGATTATAAGCCGGCGATTGGTCCGGACTGTGCCAATCCATGATGGAGTAATACACGCAAAATTTGATGCCGTGACGGCGGCAGGCCTTGCTGAGCGCCTGGAGCGGGTCCGTATGCCACGGCGTGGCGTCCACGACGTTGTAATCCGTCGCCGTGGTTTTGAACATGCAAAAGCCTTCGTGATGTTTGGAGGTGATCACGAGGTATTTCATTCCGGCGTTGTGTGCCGTCTCAGCCCATTGATCGGCGTCAAACTTTACCGGATCAAAATGCGGCGCCAGTGTCTCATATTGCGCCCGAGGGATGCGCATGTCCGACATGATCCATTCACCGGCGCCGGACGTTGCCTGGCCGTTCCAATAACCGGCGGCCTCGGAATAAAGTCCCCAATGGATGAACATGCCGAATCGCGCGTCGCGCCACCATTCCATACGCGCGGCGTGTTGCTTCGGCGTTTCCACGGGAATATCGGTTGCCGAATCTGCCTGGGCAGTCGTCACAAAGCCGGAGAGCAACAGGAGCAGGAAGAATGCGATTCGATTCATTTTTAAATCAGGGAAACAGACTCCATTGAACATCATAGGACTTCAAGAATATAAAAGTTTTGCGGCGCAGTCGAGCGCATCGCATTGGTAACGCTAAAAGCCGCGCCTGAAAAGGTGTTGCTATCTTACCCGTATGGTTGAGTTTGCCCAACTCACGGTAAATAGAATGTCCGGTAGAAGGCCGCGGGATGGTTTGTGGCTGCCGTATCCGTGAACTGGCAAAGTCCATTGGCGGCCGCTGTGTTGGTGGTGATGTTTTGCCACACGACCGGCGGCGCTATATTCGTTGTGAATTGGAGGATATAGGCATAACCCGGGATGCCCTGGAAATTCAACGACGTGCTTCCGCTTCCCGGCGGGCTGCCATTGCCGTTCTTGACGATGCTGGTAATTTCGTCCTGTTGATTGGTATAAGCGCCGCTCACGGCAAAGACTTCCGCGTTGCCGCCGCTGTAATTGCCGGCGCCGGATGCCCAGCTCAAGTTGATAGTCGTCACCGGACTGGTGAAGTTAGTGACACTGATGTTCAGCCAATGCATCACGGGAACGTTTCCGAATGTCTGGATCCCGCCATTCCCCACGTCTACGCGGCCAAACGCCGTCGACGCTACTGCGGTGGTATTGAACCAATCCAGGGCGGTATAAGTGCCGGTTTCGGATGTGCTGTCCGCGTGATTCACCTGATAATCAACAACGATAGGGCCGTGCCCTGCCGAGGTCAGGAACGAGAGTCCCGAGACCGTCGTCGGAGTTGCGAGCGTAATGGTGTCGGACGTGGAAGCATCCACGTAAGCCACGTCATTCATCGTGTAGCTGGAAGCGAGTTGGTAAATGATGTGATTGGTTGTCGTAATCCACGAGCCGGCGCCGGGCACGCCGCTGCCTGCCGCGAAAAAGGGTGTGGTGCTGTAGCCCAGTTCATACCAACTGGTCCCGGTATTGGCAGTTCCATTGTCCATAGAAGCAGTCGTGTAGCTGCCGCCGACAAATTCCTGGGCATTTGCGGCCACGATCATGCCCTCATTATAACCCGTGAAAGCGATTGGGCTGTAATTCCCGCCGGTTGAACCGCTGACGGCGAGCCAGCAGGTGTCTGCCCTGGCTGTGGGGTATACCGCAGTCAAGGTGATGCTGGTTACAGGGCTGGCCGTGTCACTCAAAGTGATGTTAACGTCATCAATAAAAGGAAGTCCCCCCGCGCCCCAGTATCCAAAGCTGCGCGCGGCCGCATCTACGCGCCCGCCAACACCCAGCGCAATCGGCGCGTTGCCGTTAAACCAATCGGGTGCGACGAGCTGGCCGGTTTCAGTCGTGCCATCCGCATGATGAATCGCGTAATTATTGGTTCCCGGCCCAAAACCCGAGCTGCCCAGGAAAGAAAGGCTCGAGTAAGCGGTTGGAGTCGTTAGCGTCAGTGTGGCGCTGGTGACGCTCGCATTAATCAGGATAGCGTCGTTGTTTGTATAGCTGGGCGCCATCGTATAGGAATATACAATGCTGTTGGATGTATAATTAAGGGTCGCGCCTGGCGCGGGCAGGCCGACACTGGTGTCGGCTAAGTAGTAGCCCTGTTGAAACCAAGTCGTGCCAGTATCCTGGGTCCCGTTATCCAGCGTAGCCGTTGTGGCCGGGACCAAATCGCCCTTGGCCAGAATCATGCTTTCGTTATAGCTGCCTGCCGTGATGGCAATCGGCGAAAAACCGTAAACGCCCGGGGTTATCACGCTCAGTCGGGCCACGACGCTGTTCGTAGTTCCGACGCTGTTGCCCGCCAGGACACTATAACTACCGGCGTTGGCTGCTTGAATGTTGGCCAACACCAGGGTCGTGTTGGTTTGATTGGCGAGGGGAGCCCCGTTGAAATACCATTGGTTGGTGACCGGCAAAAGGCTTTCGGCCTGGTAGCTGAACGTCACTGTACCGCCGGGAGACGCGAGTTGCGACACCGGTTGTTGGACGATGACCGGCGGCAGATTGGTCGTGCCGTAAAGTCCCACGAAATAATGCGCCAGGATTTGGGATGCAGTCAAAGCGTTGGTGTAGAGCGCGACTTCAGAAAGGTTGCCCTCGAGGATTCTATTGTTTGCGGAAGCACTGCCGTCGCCGATAGCCCAGGGAGTGAGAAAATTCAATGCGCCGTTTGTGTTCGAGGTTTCGGCCACAAACGCGCCGTTCTGATACAGGTTCCAATGCGCGCCGTCGTACGTGCAAACCAGGTATGACCAGTTTGTCGTGACGATGCCACCGGTCACGCGCACGTCGCCTGTGTTCGTGCTATAGATGCCGCCTTGAAGTTGATAGGAACCGTCAAACCGGAGAGAATCCTCATCGGCGGCGTAATTCGGGTCGTATCCTTTGCCGATCAAATATCCGGTCCCGGCCAACGTCGTCGATTGCACCCATGCTTCCATCGTAATTTCGCCGCCAAAATTGAGCAAAGCCGTATTACTGCCCGCGCTTAAGTCTACATAAGTTGACAAGCCGTCAAAGCTGATGCCATTGGTGATATAGGCCGACGGGCCGGGCACATTGTTGTATCCGACGTAAATATTCACATAGCTGCCGTTGTTCGTGTTGCCGGACAGGTCGGTCGCGATGCCGTTAGTCGCATTGTTATCGTATAAGCTAAGCGGCCAGAAACCGATGGGTTTGTCGCCGAGCACGGTGCTTGTGTAATCGGCGCGGGCACTCTGCAGCACCGTGGCGGTCATGGCCAAGGCAATTAAAAGACTGTGACGAAGGCAGTAGAGTAAATTGTTTGTCTTCATAAATTGGGCTTTTGCGGGATTGGGATTATCGGGATTTTTGGGAATGGGGTCGGGAAGAGATTTAATTGTGGCGGCACTAAGGATTGAGTGTAGTGGCATAGCCGCTGGCCAGCCAGGGCAGATCACGCGGGCATTGGGCGACGTTAGGTGGCGAGTTCCACTTGCCGGGATTCATGTCCAGGGCGTAGGCAATGGTCGCGCCATCCAGCCAGCGATGGACCGTGGCGTGTCCATCCGCCCAACTGAATGTGCTGTTGGCTCCATGCCACGAGGCGACCGAATCAATAAACGCGATTCCTGACGTTGAGTTGGGCCATGATCCATAATTCAAAACCCAGGAGTTTTCATTCTCGCCGCGCGGATCATTTTCTTCGATCCACAAAAACAACGAGCTCGGATGCCGGATTGCGGATTGTCGAGTGAATTGGGAATACTGGCCGTTTAACGTCGCCACGCCGGAAAAACTCCCGTACGCAAAATTTCCGGGCGGCGACGAGTTATTAACCGGAGTGACTGGACTGAGCATTCTGCGGTCGGCCGGGCAATGGAGAACATTGATGTTCGGGGCGTACTGGTAAATGGCGCCCTGTTGATATTCCGCCTGCAGCATGAGGATGTCCTTCTGCTGTAACGACGTTCCGGGCGGCATCGTCGGAATTGGATTGGGCGTGGCCCATCGCCAGGGAGTTCCGACGCCCTGGTCAGACGGACTGCCAGTCGAGACGACGGTGTCCAGATTGACGAGAAGGCCTTTATTATCGTCGGTGTACATATTCCAGGCCGCGGCGAACTGTTTCTGGTTGTTCAGGCACGTAGCTTGCATCGCCTTGAGTTTGGCCTGGCTTAAAACGGGCAACAGTATCGCGGCGATAATGGCAATGATGGCAATCACCACCAGCAATTCGATGAGCGTAAAAGCATGAGTATCTTGCGTATTCCGGAAGCCAGTCCACCTGGTCCTCATTCGGCGTGACAGTTTCACACGGCTACTATGTTGGCAGACTATTGTCATGTGCTGGTTGACTAAAATCATACGAGAGCACGGTTTAAGCTTCTATAGTTCAAATGGATGATTTTATTTCTACGGCACCATGACTCGATAAAACCGGCTCGTTCCTGCCGGCGCTACGTAGTAAGGCGAAACAGCGGTGAAATTTGTGGTCCACGGCCCATTCACATTGGTTGAGTCAAGCAGCAGACCCAACGGCCATGTTAGCGTCGCTTGCCCGGCAAAACTCGTAATCCCCAGCGACATCGGTTGGAGCGTGACACCGCTAAGAGCAAAGAAGGCGGCGTGACCGCCCGTGGTGTTGCCAGAGTCCCACGCCAGGCCGACGTTCGTGACCGGACTCACTATGTTCGTCAGGATAATATCCTCAGCGTAAAGCCGCGGTTCGTTATTATTGACGTTATTGAAAGCGCCACTGTCCACATCAAGCCGGCCCTGGGCGTAAAACACAAACGGCACGTTAAAAAACCAGTCCGGCGATGACACAATTCCGGTTTCCACAGTTCCGTCCAGATGCTGCACCTTGTAATCCACCATAATCGGTCCATGACCCGCCGCCGTCAAAAACGACAAAGCCGAAAAGGAATTCGAAACCGCGGGAACGAGATTGGCATTATGATTTGCATCCACCATCGCCGCATTGTTTGCCGTATAGGACGGTGCCAGGGTGAACACATGGTCTGAACTGACCTCATTCGTAATTATCGAGCCTGGCGGCGGAAGCCCGGTGGCCGGGGCGGAGGCGTCGTATCCCTGCGCATACCAGCCGTTGCCGGTATTTACCGTGCCGTTGTCCATGGATGCCGTGATGTTGGCGCCGTTGGGAATCGCCGGCGCGTTAGATTCCACCACCATGTCTTCGTTGTAACTGGCTGAAGTTAATCGGATGGGTGTAAATCCGGGGCCAGTCGCGCCGGCTACCACCACGCTGCGCGCCGTCAATCGCGGCGCGTAAGGCGCATAATTCCAATAGACAGAAAAGTTATAATGGGCGCCGGCGACAGCCTGGAAATAAAGATTGAAACTGCGATACAACGTGTTGGAAAATTCGGCCCGCGATACGGTGCGCGAGGCGACCATGGCGCCGGTATCCGCATCCGCGACCGATAGCGTGGCCACGGCGTCATTTGTCCAACCGAAATTGTCCACCCTCAATTCAAATTGCGCATTATAATATCCGGCGCCCAACTCCGCGGTGCCGGCTCCCGTTATCAGGTAGCCCGAAGCGGTGTCTCTCAACGGATCGGCTTCCCAGGCGTTGAGTCCGTCTAACCGGCCGATGTTATGCGCGAGATTGGCCGCCAGCCAATTGTGCGCGCCATCGATGGTCAGATCGCTCAACGTTAAAGTGGGGGCGCCGGGCGATTGATTCCAGTTGACCCGAAATTCCAAAAGCGCGTTTGCTGTATTATTAAAGGCCAACGGAAAATCCTGGAACGCATTCGCGCTGCTGAACATATTCCAGGCGATATTTTCGCTGGCGATTGTCGCCCCGTTTTGTGTGACCGCGATCGAAACTAAATTCGAAGTGGACGCGCTCATTGCATTCACGGCCATCCTGAAATGCGCGATGTGTCCGCCGGCCGGCAGTGAAGACAGATATGGGCCCGATTGCATAAGCCCGGCTGCCGACGCCGCACTGCACGACCAGCCCAGATTTCCGGCGGCCGATCCTGTGGTATGATTGAATGCCGGGTCCCCGGAACCTTTGGCAAATGGAAGCAATGTCGTTACCGGTTCGGCGATTCCGCTGACAGCCATGAGCGCCGAGCTTTGGCGCGCCGCGTTGGTTGTGTCCAGAGGTCCGTCCCACACAAAGCCAAATTGATTGGCTGAGTTTCGGTCCCTGAACCATACCGAGTGCGCATTGGTATAGAGGAATGAATAGTAAGCCGAGGCATTGGTTTCATCGTAAAGATAAGCGATGTATCGAATGCAACAGCCTTTGAATTGCGGCACGTCGCCACCGCCGCAAACCGGATTGCACGGGGGCGGTTCGGTCAGGACGCCGTTGGCGTCGGTGAGCCACTTGATAATCCCATTCGCGAATGCCTCCGCTTCATTGAGATACGCCGACGACCCTGTAACCTTATAAAGGTCGGTCAAACCGCCCACCAGAAGTCCCTGCTCATAAGTCCACATTGGGTCGCCGTTGTTTTCGCAATTGGTCATATTCAGCCCATCGTTCACCAGATTCAGGTCGTTGATCAAACCGCTGTTCTGAAACCACGCCCACGTATTGGTCGCCCAATAGAAATCACTCATCGGCCCCGTGCCGTCGCTCGGTATCCGCTGATGCAGACGAACGGCCGCCAGCATAAACAGACAGTTTTCAATTGACCCCTTGTTGGTCTGGCTCGTGTTCCACCATAATCCTCCGTTGCAATGATTGTCCCAGCCGTTGGTCATGGCGTTGAATATCGTTTGCGCCATGTTCAGGTAACTGGAGTTGCCGGTCTCGTCATAGGCGCGAATCCACGCATTGGCCCACCAGCCGTCATCATCGTAGTAGTTGTCCAGAAAATTGCCGCCCAAGTTTTTGGCGAAGATGTTGCTGATGACGTTGCGGTATTGGCTGTTGTTATTGACGAACGCGGCATTTTCCAGCGCTTCCACGCAATTCGCCGCGTTCCACCAGCCGGTTGAGTTCCATAAGCCGTTGGTGCTGTCGTACCATTGTTGAAGAGTGGAAGCGCCGATGGCAGTGTCCGCGTTAAAGTCGTCGCCGGGCACGGTCGAACAAAAACAGCGCGCCGAAATTCCCAGGTACGCCAATGCTGTGACCAATAAATTTCGATACTGGCGCTGCGCCACGATTCGAAAATGCTTTGTCACAGCACCAATACCGAACACAAACCTTCTTATGAGCGGCGACGCAAGCGCAGGAGCATCATAGCGCCGCTGCCGGCCATCAGGGCGAGTGTGGACGGCTCCGGAACCGGCGTGGTCAGGTCGCGCACCTGGAACAGATTGACCTGCGCGCATTGATTTCCGCTGACGCTGCACCAGGTTTCAAAATTAAGAGTTTCGGTCCCGGCTGAATTCGCTACAAATGTCCCAGTGTCATATTGGCCGACCGCAGTTCCATCGGCGGGAAATGTCAGGGCGGCGGAAGTGCCGGCATCGCCATAGCTGTTTTCGTAAACATTTTCCCAGCGGCGATTTCCGATATTGCGGGTGTCTTCCACCCATATTTCGACCTGGTAGGTGTCTCCGGGGTTCAGGCCACCCCACGAGAAGGTGCCGCCCGTGCCGTTATTGCTGAACTGCGCGCCTTGCAGGAGCGTGTTGTAGTTGGCATCCGCCGTGCCGGGATTTCCAAAACCGGTATATTGGCCGGTGAAATAGCTGGGTATTGAAAAACCAGGCAAGTCGTTCGCCACGAATGTCACGCCGCCCGCCGTAATGGGGCCGCCGCCAGTATTTGCCAGGTAGGGTGACCATGTGCCAAACAGCGTGCCCATGGTGCTTATGTCCGAATCTCCCGATATATTCTGGACGGAGGACCACGTTATTTGTGAGTTTTGGGCAAAAGCGCTGAGAGCGAACACACCGATTAGTGATGAGGAGAGTATGATTTTTTTCATGATTTCAATTGGCTTGCAACCAATCAACCACCTCTTAAGCCAACAGTCTATCCGTCAAATGGATGATTTTTGACTTTTCAATGCAAAAAATTTACGCTCGGTGTCCAGGTGCGCGTTCTGGCCGGCTGGTTGGTCGGCCCTATCATAAACCCGGCTGTTTGCTGGCGACTCTGATCACTTTCCCCGCTTGGCTTTTGGCCGGATTTGGCGGATATTTTTGTGTATGCAAGTCACAGTTGAAATGCCTTATCAAGTCGCCCGGCAGTTGGAAGGAACCCCGGACGCCGTTGGCCGTCGCGTTCTGGAAGATGCGGCGGTGGAAGGATATCGTGCCGGACGCCTCTCACAGCGGCAGGTAGGCGCGATGCTGGGCCTGGACTATTGGCAGACGGAGAACTTTCTGACCGAACGCCGCGTCCCGCTGAATTATTCTTCCGCCGACCTTGCCACTGACAACGCCACGCTGGAAAAAATTCTCTCCCGCTCGTGAGTGTCGTTGTTTTTCCGTTTTGATGGATGACCGGGCCGGGCGCAATGCGGCGATGAGTTATGGGCTTGCCGTAGTTGGCACGATTGGAGTACTGGAACAAGCGGCGGCGCGAGG
>DASYYL010000132.1:0-11372 GCA_035933915.1 Verrucomicrobiia bacterium | reverse complement strand
CAGTTGGTGAGCATAAAATGACTGGCCCCCGTCGCCGTCATAATATAGTTCTCGCCAACTCGCAGGTTTTGGTTGTTGTAATTGGGCGCGATAGTTCCCGGCCCGTTGGTCGCCACCGTCATCAGGTTGCTCACGGCGTAGACAATGTCCACGGTATCGGTCACCGACAGGTTGCCGTTGGTGGCCTGGGCATAGACCTTAAATATGTTTGTGCCTTCTATCATCGATAGTGGCGCCTGCCATGCGGCGATGTCACTGTTCACGGTCAGTGTGTTGGGAGCGCCGTTCAGCGAATAAGTGACCGAGGCCACTTCCTGGTCATCCGTCACCACACCCATCACCGTGAAGGAAGAGTTGGTCCATAGCACCATTCCCTGGATGGCATTTGTCACCTTGAGGTACGGCGCGAGCGTGTCATGGAAATTAGCCTGCATGACCAGATTACTCTGCATTGCAAAAATCACCGTCGCCTTGTTGGTGTAGACAGTGAGCGGACCGCCGCCGAGCAAGCCGGATGACCAGCTGGTGAGCGTAAAATGACTGTCTCCCGTCCCAGTCATGCTGTAATTCTTTCCAAGTTGCAACGAAACATTGTTGTAATTGGGGTTGACGGTCCCGGGGCCATTGGTCAGAACGGTCATGGGCGCGCTCACGATGTAATCCACGAGCACAGTGCTCGTTTTGGAATCGACGGGGCCCTCATTGATCGCGTAAGCGCTGATTGTATTGCTGCCCGAATTCAGCAGCACTGGCACAAACCAGTTATTATAATTATTGGTGGAAATCGTGCCGTAATTGGTCCCATCCACAACACAAACGACGCCGGTGACCGCCAATTTATCACTGGCAGTGCCGGTTACAATAAAGGTTGAGTTGCTCCAAAGTTCACCCGGCTTCGGCGAGGTAATGGTGAGGGTCGGGACATTGGTTTCCGTGACCACGTTCACTGTGCAGGTCTGCGAGTTTGTTACGCCGGCGCCGTTGGCTACCGTCACGTAAATATAGTTGGTTCCAGTCGTGGTCCAAAGGTTGTTGCTGACCACCAGCGTGTTGGTGTAGGCGCCCGGGATGGGATTAAACGCAGATCCCGACGGTGCAAAATACCACTGATAACTCAACGGCGCGGTGCCGGCCGCTCCAACGCCGAAGGTCACTGTATTGCCCAGCGGCACGGTCACGTTCGACGGCAAATCGCTGGGAATCACCGGCGGGATGGGAACGACATATTTCGAAGATCGGCTCACAATAAAGCTGCCGTGACTATTGTCTGAGTTTGTGTAATTGCCGTTGATGACGAACGTACCGGGGTTGAGCGTGCCAGATACAATCGTCCCGCTGCTTGACGCGAGTGAGAACTGCGTACTATTGGAAAATTGGCCGAAGACCCCAGTTCCGGCGTTTCCGTACGGTCCATTGGCGCTTGCGCCAAACGGCACCAGCGAGAGGTCCCCATTCGCGTCAAAGATAACGTCCACCGTTCCCGAATTTGCCCCCGAATAAGTTCCCGTATAGAGACCATCACTGTTCTGGAACGGCCCGTATGGCGATTCCAGGTTGCCGGTCAGGTATACCGACTCGCCCAATCCACCATTTGCTTGCGGGTAATTCAGTGATGCGTAGAAATCACCGGAACTGTCGACGCCGCCGCTCGCGGTATAATAGCTGTTGTAATAGGTGAAATAGCCGCCGTTGGCCAGGGTGGTTTGGAATAGAAATCCGAAATTGTTGCCATTATTGCCGGTGCCGTCGCCATTATCCTGACCTGCCACGGTTATTTGCCCGTTGGTGCTGACATACACGATAAAGGCACCACTATTGTAGTACTCGCTATCAGACACGCCGTTGGTGCCATCAGCCGAATTGCCGACATAAATTCCGGCATAACTGGCAATCGGCGGAACGCTCGTTTCCGCCGTCACGACACACACTTCTGAGGTTGCCGCGCCCACCGCGTCCTCCACAGTGGCATATATTTCGTTGGTACCTGTGATATTGCTCACTACCAGCGTATTGGAAGTGACGTCGGGAACGGGATTGCCGTTAAAATACCATTGGTAACTCAAAGGCGCGCTGCCGGATACCCCCAACCGGAATGTGGAAGTGCTGCCCTGCACCACTGCCAGGCCCGGAGGCAGGTCGCTGGTAATGACCGGCGGGACTTCGGCGAAAAATTGCGACGAACGGTTCATGGTGAATGGGCCGGAATAGCCGTTGTTCGTATAAAAGCCCGAAATGCTTCCAGAGCTGATTCCGGAAACGGAAGCCGGATTCGTATTGATTACCCCATAGATCAGCGTCCCATTAACCTCGCTGGTGCTGAATTCATTTAAGACCGGGTTATTATACGCGTACTGGAATTGCCCAGACCCGCCGTCGTTCCCTCCCGGGCCCGATTTGCCGGTGGTGAAGAAGATTTCGCCATCAGCGGCCACGATGGAGTACAAGGAACCGGACTGGGAACCTGAATAGGAACCGGTGTAATAACCGGTGGAATTCTGGAACAGACCTGACGCCGGTGCGATATATCCGGTTAGATTTACCTGGTCGCCGTTGGCGTACTGGAGGTAGCCGAAGAAATCACCTGATTTATCGACATTGCCGTTCGCAAAAACGACGCTATTGGAGAACTGCCAGTTGCCGCCTTTGCTCATAGTGGTCTGGATCAAAACACCAAATTCGCTGCTGCTATAATTACCAGGGTCCTCCCCGATCACGGTTAGCTGCCCGTTAGTGCTGATATAGGCCGCAAAATTTCCTAATCCGCCATAACTGACGTCGTTCAAACCGTCGGACAATCCGTTAGTAATAAAACCGTTATCGCCAATATAAATTCCGGCGTAATTGGGGAATTTATTCAGCAACAGCGATTCTGTTTCATACGAGGGCTGATCCGGCAAAATGCCGCCGAAGGTGTAATCGGGCACTGAATCGGGAACGTAAGCATCGCCATTAAATTTGGGCACCAGACTCCGGAGCGAAACGTTCCCGGCAAAATACGGCGCCAGAGAAACCGTGGACCCGACGTTGTTCGAGTTAAATTGCGTCGGCGTTGTGAGGGCGAGCAGGATATTGGTCAGATCGCTCTGAAATTCGATTTCTTGCGGAATATCGTTCGTGGACAGGCTGAACAGCGCGTTGGTATCTGTGCGGTCGTTGAGGATGAAATCGGCGGCGCCGAAATACAATTCGATGGCGCTTTTCGCCGCTTGCTCCGAAGGAGCCAGGGCCGCATTGTTTTGTTTGGCGCCGAGGCTGGGAAATTGGCTTAGCAGGGACTGAAAGGTAATGGTCTTGGCCTGGATATTGGTTTCGATCCACGACATATCCGCGTCCGCGTTGTTCGCCTGAAGACTGTAGCCGAAGAACTGGGCGGCGGTGAACAGGGAGCGAAGGACCTGCACGTCGCCATAATCCACCGTTACGGCCTGAACCTGGAGCTGCGGATAGGCGCCGGCCGCGATTACGTTGCTGTTCAGCAAATACTCGAAATTCGTGTCGGTGATATTGGCCAAGTTGGTGAGCGAGGCGCTGATCGCGGGCATCAACGTATTGGTGTAGAAAGATATGGCGGTTCCGGAATTGTAGCCGTGCGGAAATTCAGGTTTTCCCTCACTGTTGGTTCCCGGGCGCGCGGTCCAGTCATAATAATCGCGGCCGGCCGCGGTGACTCCGAGGCCGTTCAAAAAGTTGGTGCCGGCGGGTGTTTGCGTCAGGACCAGCACGCGCGTCGCCGCGAGCAGGAAATTCGCCGACGGGTCCGTCGACGCAACGCTCACGGCGACTTCAAAGTTTGAGTTGGCATCTACGATGTCCTGGTTCTCGAGATTAGTGATGCCGGCCTCTACATAGGGTAAGCTGGGATACTCGGCCGAGGCATGGCGGCAGGCAAACAATCCGAGTGACAACAACAACGAGGCGGATAGGCGTATTTTCATCGATTTGATTTTTTAAGGTTTAAACAGAGGCAACTCCTTGGGATTTCCAGTGTCGTTCCAGGTTAACAGACCGCAATCCGGGCCGGACACTTGCAAAGTGGCCCGGGAAATGGTGAGGGCGCCCTGGAGGGCGCTTGAAATGGACACGTGACTCAGTTCGAGAACATTCAGCGCAATGAGCCGCGCTTTGTCCGCGCGCAATCGAGGTGATTTGTCGTTCAGCAGGGAAATTTCGACGTTTCTGAATTCGAGGTGGCGCAATTTGTCCGATGAAAGGTTTGCGGAACCCAGCGATTGCAAAACGTTGGTGAGCGATTCGGCGGAGCGGACCTGAATTTGGACGCCGTCCACGACGGGAACTGGCGCGAGCCCGAGCCTGAAAAAGCCAAATTTCTTATGGTCAATGTAGGCGCGCGTAATGTGAATCCGTCCGGCAAGCTGGACGCCGTGGTAAGCCTCCATGGTGGCGTCATCCATCGCCGGGCCGAACGCCATTTGCGCCGGGGCGATGACCGCGCCGCAGAGCCAAATGACGAGACAAAAAACGCCGATGGAAATTCCGCATCGCGGGATGAGAGGACTTCGTTGCATGGGTCTGATTGTTGCCTATTGTAAACCTTCCTGCCTGTGACTATGACCGTTGTCTCACTAAAGAATATTTGCGTCAAGGTTAAAGTGGCGGAAATAAACGGGCTCCGGCAGCGGTTACCCGTACGGCGATCCTTTTGGCGAACGCCGAAGGCCGAACGTGGAGTTTTAACCGTGGAGTCCAGATCTTCGCGGACGCATGAATTGGGGTTGGAACGGCGTTCGTTGCAAAATTCGTGTGCAAAAGGACAAATCGGTTGAACGGGATGGACGGCTGCGGAATTCCCTTTATTTTTGATGTTTTGGCGGGGTGTTTTTGGAGGGAATTGTCCCCCCACCCTGAGGGAAGATTTGGGACAATTGCTACCTGCCTGTTTTTTGTAAATCATTGTAGTTGTGTCTTTTGAGAAAAATAAAACTGTTCATTGCATTTTGCCTGGAGACAATTCCGCAGAGCGGAAATGGAAGATGGAAGTTGGGAGGAGAAACACGCACCTGAGGCAGCACCACTTGCGATAAAACGTTGAAACTTTGAACCGTTGACCCTCGAATGAGGAATGGAGGAAGGCATGAAGGTGAGGTTGCTAAACACCGAACTCCCAATGCCGAATGTGAGAGATGGCGGCGGGTTGCTTTCCTGTTTTCCTGTGTTCGTCATTTTCATTCCGATATTCCTACTACCGTTCTCTCATAGAAACTGACCATGTTCAACAGGAACAATTGGAACTTTTGAGAACTTTTTGGAACTTTTTGGAACCTGGCCTGGAGTGGGGAGAAGGGGATAGGTACGTTCGAAACTATTTACCGATTCAATGCCGAATGACAAGCACGTGAACCCGATCGGGGAAAATCAGTGCAATCGAACGTTGTCAGCAGTTTTGTAACTTGGGTGTGTCGCGGAAAACCCCGCCTTCTTGCACCCAATCAAGATTTCTGCCGATCAGCAATTCTGTCATTTCCGCGTGGTGGGTATTTTTCATTGCCACGGCCCTGGTTTTAAATCCATGCTTCCGAGCCAAAGCCTGAACCTCATCTGAGTTATCGTAAGTGATCAAAAATTCTCCGCGTAAGTTCTCGCAAAGCGAAAAAAGTTTTTCGTGGTCTATGTCGCAATGGGTGTAGAGTCGAGAACCCGCTCGCTTGCCGCCGGCGGTGTAAGGGGGGTCAATAAAAAATACCGCGTTTTGTTTGCTACGATATTTATCCAAAATTTCGAATGCGTCGCCATGAATGAATTGAAGGCGGGTGACCACGTGTTCTATATTCGTTATTCGTTTGGCGATCGTTCCGGGATACCAACGAGACAAAATTCCTTTTCCATTTTCGCCATGTTTTAACACTCCGGCGCCTTCTGCCAGGATTCCGCCATGAGCAGTGCGGTTTTTTAGAATCGTTTGGAACGCAAGTTCGCGTTTTATTTGCGTTGGCCTCGAAAGCTCTTCCTTCGCGGATTCCGGGGTTAAATGGAAGTTGAGAATTCTTTTTGCGAGCCATGCGGCCCCACCGCCCAGAATGGTTTCCCAGACGGCTGCGATTTGCCGGTCCATTTCGACCATGACGACCTTATCGGCTAGCCGCTCAAAGGCGGCAGTCAGACTGATAATGCCCCCGCCGGCAAAAGGTTCCACGAGAACGTCCGACTGGGATGGAAGACTGTGCATCCAGCGCCGAAACAGCGGTACGAGCCATGTCTTCCCGCCAGGATAGCGGAAGGGACTGCGTTGTGGGACCGATGCCACGTTCACTGGCCTATCCTGCTCTTCGATCTCAGGGAGCAAAAATGTCTGTGAAGCCTTCATTTGCTAAAAAGGATTTTCGATTGATCGGTTCACCGGAGGATTTTCGAGTTTTTCGTCGACTTTTTCTTGCAAATGGGAAATAAAATCTTCCATTTTGCCGGGGCGGGATTTTGTTATCTGATTGAGGGCCGGCTCAAACTTCGTATAAACGATTCGCTCTCGAAACAGCTCATACTGATCACCATTTTTCTCCGGGGGCCTCAAATCATAAATCATCCAGGCGATGTCTGCTTTCTCCGGAGGAACTTGCGGCAATTTAGGCAGTGTGTTGAAAAATCCCTTGTTGAGAGCGACGGCGGTCCTTTTGCTCCATGCATTGATGATTCCACCCTTGAAAATCAGTTGTGGCGCCAACCGCTTGCGGGAAGATGAAAGATAATCGGGCCTGGGGTAGTTCGGCTCCTTCGTCCAATCCATTTTGGAGTTTCTTTGGGGAGACTGCATGTAATTCTCGAATGGCTGCCGGACATTGCCGGAAATATATACGGCCTGGACTTCCAGCGCCCCGAAGTCATAAACCTTTCCCAATTTATCATATGCGCATAAAACGACGTCAATATTTCCGGCGGATTCGCCTTCGGCGTCTTTCAAACGAACTTCTGTCAGCGTTGTCCACGTTGCGCCGGCGGGAAAGAAGAAGTCCGCTGCGTCGTCGGCAATGATCCAGTCCTGGCGGAAACGGATCGGACAGGTGATAACCACATCATCTTCGTGAAAGACGCTGCACACCCCGAGCGGGTCCTGGGCTTTATCTTTAGTGCAATTGGGAACCTTATTGTTAAACGGACAGAGACGTTTCGTCCGATGACGGTCTGCCGTTGCGCTCAAGTCGGTAGCCGCGAAACCAAAAACTTCTGCAAGGGGATGAAGATGCTTCGCCATTGATTGAGATTATAAAATTTTTTGCCGTTTGTCAAAAATCCGATTGGACGTTGCCACGACTTATCCATTTTGATCGCGGGCAAGTTGTTGTTGTGCGATTGATGCCGGGGCGCGCGAAATCGTCCCGGTGGTGACGGTTTTTAAATCGATTCGGCAGGGGCTTGGGGGGGGCGCAGATCCGATTTAAAAAATGATCACGACCATGGTTGCATGGGGCGAGCGTTCTCGTGATTGGCGTGCTGGCTTGACCACGGTTACAAATGGCGGGTGGTCCCGATTGTGGCAACAGCGGGCCGCCCAGGTAGAGTCTACTGTCGGAGAGAGGTTTAGGATTTCTACCTGGACAGGATTGGCAAAATCGACCGAATGGACATTCAGGATTTAGCACAGTTGATTGATCTGGTAGAGCCCAAGCTTTAGAGCTAAGAAAACGTGTATCTTGAATCCGACTTGGTCGCGCCTCTCATCTCGTGGGCGGCGCCGATTGCGAACTGGTTATTGATGATGCCTTAATTGAAATTAAAACGACCACATCACCGATTCGGGCATCGGGATGACGCCGGAGGAATTGGGCGAGGCATTTTCCGCCTTCGCGCACGGCGAGCACACGAAAAATGGCAGCGCAAACTACGGCGGCCTGGGGTTGGGATTGGCCATTTCAAAGAAGCTGATGGAGTTGCAATCCGGCAGCATCCGGGCCACGAGCGAAGGCCGCGGACGCGGTTCGGCTTTTACCATCGAGTTTCCTTTGGCAAAGGTCGCGTAGCAGTCGAAAGCTTTCGGGGCTGCGAGTGCTGGCGGCTGTTTGCCAGTGGCGCTGCCACCGCCGCCAGTCCCAGAGACCGGCACCGAGACGGCGCCCTCACTCGCAGGCGAGGACGTCTGCGCTACGCTATTTCTCATTATGTATGCTAAAAGTTTTCATGTTGACATTTTAATAAAAAGTGCGTAAATTGCTGTACTCAACAACAATTAAAAATATCTTTTGGGGGGGGAATTGGGTTCGTTTTGTGGTTTTTGGCGCATTTTCAAAAACGGTCGGCCATTTGCCGTCGGAGGCAATTATCCGGGCGCTGGATCTCGAATGCCAGATGCTCAAGGATGATTTGGAACATAACCGTTTGGACTTGGACGAAGACGCTTCTTCCATTCTCTATTTCAGCCAATTTATTAAAATGGTTAAAAACGGACAGGCTGTCCGTCGTGCCCGATTCCTGCCGCTGGACCACCTGGAATTTTACCGGGAGACAATTGTCAAATTAATTCAGGCAAACGAGCTGCCGGCGTCGGCGATGGACCAGTTTCAAAATGCGTTTCCGGCGTCATGAATCCATTCATCCAATAATCCATCAATTCGATGTCCGGCCCGTTTACCCCCCCCCCCAATTTTGTTAAATTTCCCAATAAAAACGGGGAATTTACCCGTTTTTCGGCTCTCGTTTACCGTTTACTTGCCTATACACAAAAAATGTGCGGCAGCTCTGCCCTGCCGAATCGCATAATCAAAAATCATATTTAAACTTCGCGCTTATTCAGGCATTCTGTCGGTCAATGAAGAAAAAACATTCGACTGATCCGCTGCGTCCGTATTCGAGCGAACTGCTCGATGGCGATGAGCGCGCGGCCGCGCGCGCGATGCTTTATCCGGTGGGTTTCAAGGAAGAGGATTTCAAAAAGCCGCTCGTGGGCGTCGCCTCGACCTGGAGCAACGTCACGCCCTGCAATATGCACATCGACAAGCTCGCGCTCGAAGCCGAACGCGGGACGAATGAAGCCGGCGGCAAGGCCATCGTTTTTAATACTATCACGATTTCGGACGGCATTTCCATGGGCAGCGAAGGGATGAAATATTCGCTGGTCTCGCGCGAAGTCATCGCCGACTCGATCGAGACGGTCGTGGGCTGCGCGGGCATGGACGGATTTGTGGCGATTGGCGGTTGCGATAAAAATATGCCCGGCGCATTGATTGCGATCGCGCGGATGAACCGCGCGGCTGTGTTCGTCTATGGCGGCACGATTTTGCCGGGTTGTTTGACCAGCAATGGCGAGCGCAAATTGGACGTCGTCTCGGTGTTTGAAGCCATCGGCGCCCATGCCAATAAAAAGATTTCGGACGAGGAATTTCGCGCGGTCGAGCGCTGCGCGATTCCGGGTCCCGGCTCGTGCGGCGGCATGTACACGGCCAATACCATGGCCAGCGCCATCGAAGCGCTGGGCATGAGCCTGCCCAACAGCTCGGCGCAAAACGCAGTGTCCGAGGCCAAGCGCGGCGATTCCCGCCGCGCCGGCGCGTGTGTTGTAAACATGCTCAAACGCGGGCTGCGTCCACTCGACATCATGACGAAAAAGGCGTTTGAAAACGCCATTACCGTGGTGATTGCCCTCGGCGGTTCGACCAACGCGGTGCTTCATTTGCTGGCCATCGCGCACGCGGCGAAGGTCAAATTATCGATCGACGATTTTACGCGCATCGGCAAACGTGTCCCGGTGCTCGCGGATTTGAAGCCGAGCGGGCGGCATCTGATGAGCGAACTGGTGGCCATTGGCGGGATTCGGCCGCTGATGAAAATGCTGCTGGACAAGGGTCTGTTGCACGGCGAAGCGCTGACTGTGACCGGCGAGACTTTGGCGCAAACGCTTGCGGGTGAAAAACCGTATCCGGCCGGGCAAACGATCATTCAACCGTTTGACAAGCCAATCAAGCCGGACAGTCACCTGGTCATTTTGCGCGGCAACCTCGCGCCCGAAGGCGCCGTTGCCAAAATCACCGGCAAGGAAGGATTGCAATTCACCGGACGCGCGCGAGTTTTTGACTCCGAGGAATCCGCCCTGGAAAAAATTCTCGACGGCTCGATTGTGAAAGGCGACGTGGTGGTGATCCGCCATGAAGGTCCGCGCGGCGGCCCGGGGATGCGGGAAATGCTTTCACCGACGTCGGCCATTATGGGCAAAGGCCTCGGCAAAGACGTGGCGTTGATCACGGATGGGCGATTCAGCGGCGGCAGCCACGGTTTCGTGGTGGGCCACATTACGCCCGAAGCCTATACCGGCGGTCCGCTGGCGGTCGTGAAAAATGGGGACCGCATCACCATCGACGCAGCGAAACGCCAAATCAATCTGGAGATTCCGGCGGCTGAATTGAAGAAGCGGCTTAAAGCGTGGCGCGCACCCAAGCCTCGTTACACGCGCGGCGTGCTGGCAAAATACGCGGCACACGTGGCTACGGCGTCTGAGGGAGCCGTGACGGATAAGGAACTGGTGCTATAGTATTGAACAATCATGAATGCCGAAACTGCACTGGACGAACAGATCAAGCGTTATCGCCGGATGACCGGGGAGCAGCGGTTGAAGGTCGCTTTGGAGTTGCACGATATGTCCCGCGAAATTGCGCGCGAAGGAATTCGCCGACAGCATCCAAATGCCAGCGAAGCTGATGTTGAAAGCTTTTTACACGCTCGTCTCAAACTTGCCCGCGGCGAATGAACGAGCGGGAACTGCTGGCGGATTGTCTGCGGAGATTAAACCGAATTAGATAGCCGTTGCGCGCATTTTTAAAATCCGCTACAAATTAGACATATGAAACATCAGCTCGATTTCGAGAAACCGATCATCGAACTGCAAAAGAAACTGGACGAACTGCGGGAACATCCCGAAAAGCATTCCCTGGGCATCAGTTTTGAAGAGGAAATTCAGCTCATCGAAAAAAAGATCGAGGAGACGCGCCGGCAGATATTTACCAATCTGACACCCTGGCAACGGGTCCAGTTAGCACGGCATCCGCAACGGCCTTACACGCTCGACTACATCAAACTCGCTTTCAGCGCTTTTGAGGAGCTTCATGGCGACCGCAGTTTTGCCGAAGACCGCGCCATGGTGGGGGGCTTTGCCAAACTGGGCGACCATAGCGTCATGGTGATTGGCATCCAGAAAGGGCGGGATACGAAGGAAAACATCATGCGGAATTTCGGCATGGCCCACCCCGAAGGCTATCGGAAGGCGCTGCGCCTGATGCGCATGGCAAACAAGTTTGGCCTGCCCATCATTACGCTGATTGATACCTCCGGCGCATTTCCGGGCGTGGCGGCGGAGGAACGGAACGTGGCCGAGGCCATCGCCGTAAACCTGCGGGAGATGATGCTGTTTGAAGTGCCCATCGTGGCAACGGTCA
>DASYYL010000084.1:0-41217 GCA_035933915.1 Verrucomicrobiia bacterium | reverse complement strand
CATTTTCAAACTCAATTTGCTCGGAAAATATTTCTGGCGGCGAAATGAGCTTGAGCGGGCGCACAGAGTCTGTGGAAACACGTTCAAACAATTCGAGCGCGCCGGGGCCGAGACGCTCGGAAACGGCGCTTTTGCCGAGTTCCAATAGCTGGCCGATGGTGTGTATTCCCCAGCGCGAAAGAATGGCAGCGATGTCAGGGGCGGGTTCGAGGGCGGCCACGGGTAGATGGGCGAAGCGGTTGGCGCCGCGGCCATCATGCTTGCTGCTATGCAAATGTTCGTGATGTGCGGCGAGCAGGGCCAGTTCCGGGGTTGGCGCGATGCCGGCGTGGGCGTCCAAATAAAACGGGGCGAGTGCTTGCACGATTTTTGCGCCGTAATTTTGCGCGTCGGATTCGTCCCGCAACCCGAGCCGCTTTAATTCCACGGTGCAAACGCCCAAAGCGGTGGATTCGATATTCGGAGAAAAGGCGTAAGCGGTTTGGAGCAAAATCTCCGTGGCGGATTGTTCCTGCGAGCGCGAGCGTGTTTTGATGATCAAATCGCGGCAACGAGCCGTGGCCTGCGCCGGGGTCAGGCCGGCAATAACCCCGGCGCCGGCGGCTGATGAAGTGACTTGAACAATCGGCGTGCCGGTCATTTCCGGGTCCACCAGCGCGACTGGCCGCGCGCGCAAATCCGGATCGGCGCGCAGGACGGCCTGCAACGAAAAATCGGGAATGTAAATGGCGGCGAACATGGTATTGGAAAGGCGGTTTAACAGGTTGTCAGGCGCTGCTTCGCAAAAGGTTGGCTGTTTCGGCGAACTGTCTGCGGTCGGAAATTTCCAGTTTTAATTCGTCCAATAATTCATTGGCGTTCTTTTCAAGCGTCGCCAGCGAGAACGCCGAATCGAGGGCAATTCGCGTTTGGGCCGGACTAACCATCGGCCGGGAGGTGAACACCAGGCAGACCGCCGACGTTTCCTCAACCAGACGCTGAAAGCGATACCAAACCGTTGCCGGAATCTTCCGGAGTTGTCTTTCCGGCATCAGTTTCAGGTCAATGAGGACCAGAGGCAGGTTGTTGTCGCGCAATACCAAATCTGCGGCCTTTAGAGCCTCATCCGTCCCACGGCAGCGGACCCACAGCAGGCGCGATAAAACACGTTCTTCAATCCGCGCTACTTCGAGCGAATCGTTGCCGTCGATGAGCGCGACGATTTCATTCCGGCGGGCGGCATGGGAGAGGATTTCGCGGAGCAGGGTGGCGCTTCCGGAACATTTTTGTGCCCCGCTTAATTCCGCCAGGGCGCCTTTGGGAAGGCCGCCCCGCAACGGTTCGTCTATTTGCGGCAGCCCGGTGGGCCAGCATCGTGTTTCAGCGGCGGGCCGCCGTTCCAAAGGCAGGTGCGCTTCCGGGAATTTTTCCGAAAGCATCTGGCGCAACTGGATGACATTGGCCGGCATCATGGCGTTTTACAGTTTATACTCGGGCTCCGACGGCGCAAGAGCGCATCGGATTCGTGGAGAGTTTCTCAGGGAGGGTTGGACAATGGCGGTCCAACCCTCCGCTAAAATTGGATTGATGGATTAGTGGATAAATGGATTGTTGGGCCATCTTTCTCCCCATTCGCGGCTACGTGGTCCGTGATGCGTGGTTCGTCAAGTATGCCATTGTCATGTCCGGCCATACTTGACGCACTGTGCGCCACGTAACACGCAATACTGATTCCAGGTTGCGCAATTTTGTTTGCCATTTTAAATTATCCTCATGCCGTCTTTGACCGAACCATCCGTGATCCCACGGCGAACCGTCAAAAGTGACACGCGCTCGAAAGATCAATTCGCGCCGACTTATTATGTGGTCTGCTGGAATGATCCGGTGAATTTCATGGTCTATGTGACGCACGTATTTATGAAGATTTTTGGATGGCAACGTCAAAAGGCCGAAAAGCACATGATGGAGGTGCATGAAAAGGGCAAAAGCGTTTTGGTCCGGGAAGGCGCGGAGAAGGCGGAATTCTACGTGCAGCAATTGCAGGGCTACAAATTACAGGCCACCATGGAACCGGCGGAATGAAATTGGTGAAACAAACCCAAAGAGGGTTTCAATATGAGTTGAACGGGGAAGACGTGGAGTCTCTTCGTTTTCTCGTAAAGCAGTTTCCCATCACGGCATTTGCGCCGGCGAGAGTTTCAAAAACCGATGCAGGGTCAAAGGCCGTGGAACGTGAAAAACTGATCAATGAGTCCTTGCAGGCGCACCGGGAGGAGTTAAAGCGCAAAGCGCGGGGGCTCGTCCTGCGGGAAAGGTTCAAGACGTCGGAGGGCAAACAGTTTTATCGTATCAGTTGGCGGGCCCGCGAAACGATGCTGCAAATCCTGAATGACATCCGGGTGGAAAGCTGGCGCATCCTGGGTGAGCCGGAAGACCCGGAGGCAGTTGTATTTCGGGTGCCCGGCGAGAAATTCAAGTATTACCACTTCATGCGTTTGGCCGGATATTTTGAATACCATTTTCTTAACCTGGAAGAAGAACGCAGATAGGTTGTTGAGAAACATCCAAATCTCAAGCGCCAACATCCAGAGAAGATCCAAACCTCGAACGTCCAATATTTGCGGGTTTGCTTCCTGAATATTCTCTGGCGCTTGGCACTTGGAATTTGGAAGTTTAAACTAGCCGTTCCGGCTATCGAGTAAAAAGCTCTTTCCAACAGTGGTTCCGATGGCGATACCAATGAGAACGCCGGCGACGAAATCCGAGAACCAATGGATGGTCATGGAAACGCCCACGCCGATGTAGAGGGCATAAAGGGCCGCCGCGGCGCGCAGGAGCCGTTTTTTTGGAAATATCACGAGCACAGTGACCGCCATGGCGAAAGCAACGGCTGTGTGAGAAGAGGGCCAGCCCCAGAAAATACCATGGCGCAAAAGGCCGAATCGAAACACGCGGCTCGTATCGTGTCCGATGCCGTGGGGAAGAGGGTCGCGACCTGTGAGGGCCTTGTAACACGAGGCAATGAACCAGCCTATGAATGCGGCCTGAGCGTTGGCCCAGGCGACGCGGATAGTCTTTGCGTTTTCCATCAGGATACCGATTAATAAAAGAAAGAGCGGCAGCATCATAGGCACTATCTGGCCGATTATGACCGCCGGGAACATCCATTTCCTTAGTTCCGGACTTCGTGTGGACTGAAAATACGCCCAGTCAAACCCCGAAGTAACAAGAATGAGAGTCAGGACAATGGCGGCGAGATGATAAAGGATGTTCCAGCCTTTAAAGGAGCCGATGACATTGCGCGGCAGGGTGGATAGAAACCGGTTCATAGAACCGGGCTAGTTGTGACCGCTGCCTTTCAAAATATCAATTAAAAAGTCCTTGCTAAAATGTCATGCTACAGTGACCCTGCCAAAATGAATGATATATTAAATCTATCTCCTGATCAGTTACGCCGTATGGCGGACCTCAAGGAAAGAATCGAATCGCTACAATATGAACTTACCAGGGCTCTTGGCGGCCATGCCGGAGTTAAAAGTCCGGGCGGGAGGATAGTTAAAATGAGCGCGGCCGGCCGCGCCCGGATTGCCGCGGCGCAAAGGGCGCGCTGGGCGAAATACAACGCGGCCAGGGGCAAATCATCCAAAGCAAGCGGTTCAAAACCTCGGCGCAGGCTGAGTGCGGGGGCCAGGGCAAAAATCGCCGCAGCGGCGCGGGCACGCTGGGCCAGGGCCAGGGCGGCGGGCAGAAAGAGACTTTAACAAAGAAAGCTTTCCCTAAAGTTATTTTGCAATCGGCGATTCGCGTTCTGATTGGGTCGTATGTGAGAGGCAGGCCTGGACCTCGTGGCGCAATGTCTGGCGCTCTGATGGAGTCAGGCCCCGGGGATCGAAGCGGTAGCGGTAGTGGAGCTGCAGGATATTTTCCAGGGATGGTTTGATTTCCGCCAATTGGGGGTTTTGGGTGGCTCTTTGCAGCCATGCGGACAACGGTTCATCGGGACCGCGCAAAAGTCCTTTGTCGAGCAGTTTTTGTTCGAGTAGATAAAATTCTGAGTCCAGACCGGGCCAATTCGTTTGTTCCTCCTCTTCCTGGGCGTTTTTATGCCGGCGGCTGCCGCGGAAAATTCTATAAAGGAGAAAGGCAAGAGCCGGGATTAACGCCCAAAAGACATAATCGCGGATGTTATTGTGGCTGTAGTCAAAGAATTTTAATACCTGAAATTGCAGCCACGACTGGAGGTCGGACAAACATTCCAGCGGTGACGCTTGTTTTTCTCCTTCGGAAACCCAATCGGATGGCGTGGTATCGAAGGTTTCCCAGCAATTTTTGTTTTTGTTTGCGTTCCAGACCAGACACCACGCATGCGCGTCGCGTTCACGGACGATGTAACCATCACCGGATGGTTCGTGAACGTAATAACCCACGGCGTATCGGGCGGGAATGCCCATTCTGCGCAGTAACAGGACTGTGGCCGTGGCGAAATATTCACAGTGTCCCTTCCGTGATTGTAGTAAAAAGCGGGACAGGGCCGTGGCATTGGTGTCCAGTCCTTGTGATTCGGGGTCTTGCCACAGGCTGTATGTGAAATTATCCGCAAAGAATTTGTCCAGGGCCATGCGCGCATGATCTACATCAGGATTTTTTAGATGCAGGCCGGTGATGACCTGATCGAGTGCCGGGATTTCGTTGGTAGGCACGCGGAGGTCCTGGTCGGGAATGGATTCATCGGTTTCGGGCGGAGCGTCCATGACCATGCCTGATCCGAAATGCGCGTCGAAAATCATCAATCGCGGCCCCTCGGCGAGTACCGTGCCCAAATTATTCCGGTACACGAAGTAGGCGTGAGAGTTTTCCAGCCGGTTGCAGTCCGGGGGCAGGGGAAGGACTCCGGCGGCGTATTTATCTTCGGTGTTGATGCCGTTGAGGTAGCAGGCGATGGTGACAGCGGAGTGGTTGGCCGAACTGGAGTGCAGTGGAAATATGCCGCTTTCAGGCGGCGTTTCCGAAACCGGATCCGGATTGGAGTTGTTGGTAATGCCAGTATCCCACTGGAGCTCGGCAAATCTTTGTTTATACGAGTGGCCGGGAAGTTCTCTCAGTTCGCGATAGGTGGCTTCGCGCAAATAATTCGGTGGGGGTGCATTTTCTACAAGTGTCAGGCGGACGACGATTTTGCCTGATAGCTGGGTCTTTCCAACGTCGCCGATGTCGGTCCGGCTCTTTCTGGGGTCCGTGAGCGAACGCATGAAATACGAAAGCAATTGAGGGTCATATTCCTCTGCCAGGCGTGATAATTGTCCAAAAGCGCGTTGGCCGAAGTAGCCTGCGGTAACGGCCACGGCCATGAGAGCGAGCCAAACCGGAATGGCAAAGCGTCGCGAGCGTTGCGGCCAGAGGATCCATGCCAGCAGGATGCACAGGCCATAGTAAAAGTAATCGTTTTGCGCGGGATGGCCGGCGGCAGAAAACAGGCAAAGCGCGAAGTAGGGATATAACACGTTAAATTGCCGCGAGGGCGGCGTTGGCTGGCCTCTTTTTCTGGCCCGCTTTAAGCGGCTCCGCAACAAAAAGAACACTGATTCCAGCGGTACGCCGTCCGACGGGCTGAATGTCTGGGCGGCGACAAACAGGAAAAAGATCATGGGCAGCCACTTAATGACCGCGTCTGCCGTCATGTTACTGGCCGCCCCGGCCGCTTTTTCGGAATTGGAGTTTAAGTTTTCAAATAACTGGGTGAATTCGGAGGGCCCGCCGTTGTCGTTGAAGGCGAAGATCAGCGCGGCTAGCAAAAGGAGATTGCAAAAGGTCCAGATGCGCGCAAACTCGTCGCCGGTATATTCCCATCGCGTTTTGATGAACCGCGAGCTTTCCAGGATTACCGCCATCACGATGCCCTCGATGGGAAAATTCGTTTGAAAGCCCCAGAAAATCAGGGTAGCTCCGATGAGAAATGGCGGGGTCTTCATATTCGGGCGAGCCCCTGTTCGATTTGTCCGGCTATGAGGGTGTGAAAATTATCCATAGCGTTCCACATTGGGCCGGGATCCAGGGGTCGTTTTGGCTTTTCGGCCAGGACGACGATGACGCGCACGGGGACGTTGAGCCCCTGGAGTTTTTCAACGAAGCGCCGGCGGGCGGCATCCCATTCCAGAAAAACACAAATGCACCCGCTGATCGATTCGGCATGGTTCAATGCCAGCGTTTCCAGCGTTTCAAATGATTTATCCGTGCAAACGCGCACGGATGCCAGGATTTCAAGCATCTGGTCCACGTGAGCCAGGCCGCGCCCGGATGTAAAACAATATGCCTGCGTCCCAACAAAGAGCAAATCGAGCAGTGATTCCTGGGTGCGAATGGCACATGCAAACGACGAGGCCACTGACACGGCCTCTTCAAAGGGTTCGCTGTACGGCTCGTCGCTAAATGTGTCGAGCACCAGGGCGTAGCGGGAAAAGAATTCGTCTTCGAATTCGCGGACGATGGGTTTGCCAATGCGAGCCCAACTGCGCCAGTGGATGCGCCGAAGTGGGTCTCCGCGGCGATATTCCCGCAGCGAGACGAATTCATCGCTCTGGCCGACATTCGACGCGAGGGCGACGCCGCCTTGCTGGAACCGGGTCGCGCCCGGCAGGATGATGGCGGGAAGTGGATAGCGTTTGGGCAGAATCAGCATTGTTTCCGGCGCCTTCACACGGGCAAAAGAGCGAAACAGTCCAAACGGGTCCGTCCGCGCAATGGTCAGTCCATCGAACCGAAACAGTCCTCGCCGCAATGGGGTTACCGCGATGGGTGTTTCTACTTCCCCATTCGGGGGAATGGAGGGAATGGCCGCATTTTCGACGGTGGCAACGCGGAAGGGGTTGTAGCGTTGTTGAGGGCGGCTCAATCTCAGAGAACGGACTTTTTTTTCCTCAGCAAGCTGCCGTGCCAACCATTCCTCAAAAGAGGGGCGCGGATCCGCGGGATTTTCCAAAAGGGTAAGGCCCTGTTGGGTCTTTGAGGTCAGGTTCCTGATGCGGACACGATAAATAAAGGGCTGGCCGGCTGTTCCGAATCGCGGCAGGAACCGGATGGCGGAAAATTTCAGGCGAAAAAACCAACTGAAAGCAAAAGCCGAGGCCAACAATAAAAGCAAAAGTGGAAAGGCCTGATAAGCCGACAAGGTTTCAGTATCCAGGGCTCCAAATGCTGATACACAACACAAGCCAGTCAGCACCATCCAACCGGCCGTGGTAAAGCGGCGCTGCGCCCAATACAACAGCCAGGACATGACACGGTAAAAGCGATAAACGGCGCGCCAAATTAAGTTCAGACTCATCGCAACTGCAAATTAGTGCCGTGCCAAAGAAATGTCTCGAAATTTCTGTTAGCTTGCCCGATCAGGACGTAACCGGGAACGTGAGCAACCTAAAGGCTGGACACCGGACTATTACGCCGGAACCGGCAGTTTCTTCAAAATATCGCTGACCACCGTTCGGGAGGTCAACCCGGAAAACCGGGCCTGGGGCTCCATAACAAGCCGGTGCGCAATGACCGGGACTGCCAGTTCCTGGATTTGCTCCGGCGCCACAAAGTCAGCTCCTTCAAACAAAGCCAGTGCCTGGGCGGATTTCATCAGGGCAATGGAGGCGCGGGCGCTGGCGCCCAGGCGGACGCCGGGAGCGGTTCGGGTTGCCCCTACAATGTCCACCGCGTATCGCTTCAGTTCATCGCTGATGCGAACGTCTTCGACGGCGCGCTTGAGGTCCAGGACCTCCGCCAGGGAAACGCAAGGTTTCAGTTGGTCGAGGGGATGGCGATGCTGTTGCGCGGCCAGGATCGAGACTTCTTCTGCCGGCGGGACATAACCCAGCGCAAACTGCATCGCGAACCGGTCCATTTGCGCTTCGGGCAATGGATAGGTGCCGCGAAATTCGACCGGGTTTTCAGTGGCTATGACGAAGAAGAGCGATGAGAGATTTCTTTGGACGCCATCCACACTGACCTGGCTCTCGCCCATGGCCTCGAGGAGGGCCGATTGAGTCCGTGGCGAGGCGCGGTTGATTTCGTCCGCCAGCAAAATGTTCGTGAAAATAGGCCCTTCGTGAAACTGGAATTGTTGTTCGCGCTGGTTGAAAATGGAAACGCCCAGGATGTCCGAGGGCAGCAAGTCGGGGGTGAACTGGATTCGCTTAAACGACGCGTCAACGGACTTGGCGAGAGCCTTGGCAAGCGTGGTTTTGCCGGTGCCGGGGAAGTCTTCGAGGAGCACGTGACCGCCGCTGGCAAGCGCGGTCAGCATTTTCCGCGTTGCGGAAGATTGCCCGCGCATGACCTGCGCGATGTTGCCGGCGATTTTTTGGAATATCTCGCGCGCGGCTTGTTGCTCGGGCGTCATGAACGCATAAGCATTGCGTGGAAAATGGGTTAAATCAATTCAAATCCCAAAATATCGGGAAGCGTTTCCAAAGCAAATATTTTCGGTAAGCTCTTCTAAGATGCTCTCGTCATCCGGGATTTCGCCGTTTTCGACGTCCTGTCCGACGAGATTGCACAGGATACGCCGGAAATACTCATGGCGCGGATACGACATGAACGAACGGGAATCGGTCACCATTCCGACAAAGCGCGAGAGAAGGCCGAGGCTGGACAGCGCATTCATCTGCCATTCCATTCCTTCTTTTTGGTCCAAAAACCACCACGCCGCGCCGAACTGTACTTTGCCGGGAACGCTGCCGTCCTGGAAATTACCGATCATTGAGGCAAAGACATAATTGTCCGCGGGGTTGTTGTTGTAGATAATGGTTTTAGGAAGGGCATTTTCAGCGTCTAATTTGTCCAGAAACGCCGCCAGTGTTCGCGCCTGGGGCCAGTCGCCGATTGAGTCAAAGCCCGTGTCTGAGCCGAGCTTTTTCAGCAGGCGGGTGTTGTTGTTGCGCATGGCGCCCAAGTGCAATTGTTTTACCCAGCCTCGTTTGGCGTCGAGATGGCCGAAGAAGAGCATCATGAACGATGCAAATTGCGCGTGTTCTTCGTGCGAAACCTGTCCCCCCTGCCGCGCCTTGTCAAAGATCGCGGCGGCGCTTTTTTCGGAACATAAATCGGCGAAACAATGGTTCATGCCGTGGTCGGACAAGCGGCATCCCTGGGAATGGAAAAAGTCGTGCCGCCTTTTGAGGGCCGTCGTGAAGGCGCCAAAACTGTTAACGTCCACATTGCTCGCCGCGGCGAGCCGCTCGATCCATCGGTTGAACGGGCCCGGTGAATGGACGGCCAGCGCGTTGTCGGGCCGAAACGCCGGAACCATCTTCGTGGCATGCCCTGATCGGGCAAACTCCCGGTGGTCCGAAAGCGTATCCACGGGATCGTCCGTCGTGCAGACAACTTTGACTTTGAATTTCTCCAAAATGCCGCGCGTCGTCATCGCGGGTTTGGCAAGTTGCGCGTTTGCCTTGTCCCAGATTTTTTTGGCGCTTCTTTCGTCCAACAGTTCGTTGATGCCGAAATAGCGCTTCAATTCCAAATGGGTCCAGTGATAGAGCGGGTTGCGGAGCGTATGCGGAACGGTTTTTGACCAGGCGAGGAACTTTTCATACGGAGGGGCGTCGCCGGTGCAGTATTTTTCGGCCACGCCATTTGTGCGCATGGCCCGCCATTTGTAGTGGTCGCCTTCGAGCCAGATTTCGAACAAATTGTTAAACCGCCGATTGCGCGCAATGTCGCCAGCCGACAAATGGCAATGATAATCAAAGATCGGCGCGGCTTCCGCGGTTTTATGGTAAAGACGGCGTGCCGTCTTTGTGCTTAACAAAAAGTCATCGTCGATGAAAGGCATGGTTATTGTTATTGCCAAAGCTTAGCTAAAGCAAGGGGCATTTGGCAATTCTCGATGCGGGCTGGCACACGGAGCGTCTCTCAGCGTTTGTATGCAGAATATGCCGAACCACCGGTGGATTACGCCCCATTGCGGACAAACAGCGGCTTAAGATGGCGCTCGTAGAGGTTTTCGGTGACGTTTTTAGACACAAACTTTTCGTTATCCTTGAGGGCGTCCAGGTAGCGATCGCCCATTTTTGCCGCGATTTTATAGCCGACGTGCAGCAACTGCCGCAAATGCGGATTATAGGAGCTGTTTTTGGGATCATGGCGCAACGCGGCGACAAACTGTTCGGAAGTCCAGCCATTGACAGTTTCCTTGGATGGCAACTTCGCCGGATCAATATCTATGACCGTTGCGTAGGGCGCGCACAATTCCTTCAAATGATCGAGCGCGCCGGCATAAATCTCACGCGCCAGCGCTTGTCCATCACCGCCCGCTTCGGCCAGGCCAATGACCTCTTCCAGCCAGGTTGTTCCCGCCGTTTTGATGTGAAGGCCGGCATTGAATCGCTCCAGCGCCCGGCGCATTGGTCCGTAAATTGAGAATTTGTCGCTGCCTGAATGTACGCTCAATTTCAAATTCCCGGCCAATTGATATCGTCCAACGGCAAAGCGGATCACCGCCAGGTCATCATTGAATTCTTTTTCGAATTGCGCCACATTGCCGGAATAATCAACGCCTTTGTTAAAACGGCCCGTGAACTTGGGTGCGATGGTTTGAATGGGAATGCGCGCGTCCGCTATAGCCGCCAAAATCACCAGCAGCTCGACGGGCTTTTGGGGGATGTCGGTTTCATCCATCGAAATCTCCGTAATAAAATGGCCTTCGCCCTTCGTTGCGGCAATGTGCCGGTAAATCTGCCCTGCTTCGGTCACGGCTAGAAGATATTTTCCCGCGATGCGCTCAATGTCTCCGCGTGTGGTTTTAAAGGGTTCAGCGATGCCGGGAATTTCAATGCTGCCCGCCAGTTCAGGGTGGCGGCGGGCAAAGTCATCAATGGCTGACGCATCCGCCGCCTTGCCAATAGTGTCCGCGACGTCAATGGTGTAGAAATCCGAATGCGGAATGAACCGATCTACGGTTTCCAGCCGGATATGGTCCGCATCCACGTGGTAGGCGCGTTTCCAGCCTAAATTCCCGATGGCCGCGTCCGCGGCGTGTCGAGCGTCTGAAGGACCTGAACCGATAATAGTGTGCTCACGATTTGATTTGTTCCAGACGGGAATGATGTCCGCGCCGTGCTCAGCCGCCATCATGCAAGCGCGCAATTGCGCCTCGGCCTGGCGGCCAAAACGGTCGCCTACGCCGAAAGAAAACTTTTCCAATGCCAACTTGCCATTTTTCTGCCCGTTCGCGCTCATTTATCAATATGGTGTATCAAAACATAATAACATGTCAAAGGCCGTCCGGCAGTGCCCGATAGTTTGCAAACTTGCATGAAAAAGTTGCACCGTAAGCGCATCATCAAAATTGTGGATTGGCATTTTGCATGCGTCAGCACACGTCATTTTGAATGTGAATAGACAAGTGGACTGATGGGCTGCTTCATTTCCAATACCAGTTCTTGACGCTTGAGGGTAAGCGTCTTTTCGGCTATAAGATTCACAGTTCCAAATGAATCCGCAAAATTCGCCCGGCCAGGTTTTCGAAGTTAATACACAAAGTGCAACCGGTCCGGCCATCAGCCGCTTCCGCTGGGTCATTTGCGGGCTTTTATTTTTTTCCACCACGGTTAATTACCTGGATCGGCAGGTTATTAGTTATTTGAAGGATACATATTTTTGCGTGGCCGTTTCCCATGGCGGCTTCGGATGGTCAAATCATGATTATTCGGATTTGACCTCCGCCTTCACGGCGGTTTACGCGGGCGCAACGATTTTTGCCGGATGGTTTATCGATCGAATCGGGACCAAGCTCGGACTGGCATTGTCGTTGATAATATGGTCCTTTTTTGGGTTTCTAAATGCGTTTATCGGAGGCGCCGTTCGCATGCACATGATCATCCGCAGCTTATTCGCTTTGGGCGAAGCGGGAAACTTTCCGGCGTCAATCAAGACCGTTGCCGAATGGTTCCCCAAACGCGAGCGTGCCTTTGCCACCGCCATCTTCAATGCGGGTTCAAACGGCGGCGCGATGGTAGCTGCCATTTTCGTCCCCTGGTCCATGATTTATTTTGGACCAGTGCTCGGTTGGAAGATGGCCTTTATGATTACCGGCATCGGCGGCTTGCTGTGGCTGCCTTTCTGGTTTTGGCTTTATAACCCGCCCAGGAAAAACAAGAGGCTATCAAGGGCGGAATACGATTACATTCACATCGATGATGGAGCGCAAGATGAGGACAAGGCGCGAAAAATCTCATGGTGGAGGCTGCTGGAATATCCGCAATTGTGGGCATTTTTGGCCGGCAAATTCATGACCGACGGCATTTGGTGGTTTTACCTATTCTGGCTGCCCGACTATTTGGATAAGCAATTTGGAATGACCAAAGCGCAGATCATGATGCCTACGTTCATTGTGTTCGGCGTGGCAATCATTGGCAGTATCTATGGCGGTAGCATTCCAATGACCCTTATCAAACGCGGCATGGCCGTTTACAATGCTCGCATGATAACGATGCTTATCATCGCCGTTTGCCCGCTTGCCGTTTTACTGACGCAATACTTTGGAGATGTAAACCATTTTGGCCATAGCGCGGCCGTACTTGCGGTTGCAATGATCTGCATTGGCGCAACGGCGCACCAGGCGTGGTCGGCCAATTTGTTTACAACGGTCTCTGACATGTTTCCCAAAAAGACGGTTGCCAGTGTCGTTGGTCTTGGTACTGCTTCGGGCGGCGCCGGCGGTGTCATTTTGCAGCAGGTTCCCGGCTGGCTTACCGACCATTTAACGACGCAAACCGCCTATTTCATCATGTTTGTAATCTGTGCACTAAGTTACCTGGCGGCCTGGACCATGATGAAAGCGCTGGTGCCTCGCCATAAACCGATTACGGACCTTTGAACGCAAAAGGTTTGGGATGGCACACAATGAAGAAAAGCCAGACGATTTATTTCCCTCTGCTGTCGGGATACGTCCCTGGTTCAATCGGGTCTTTGGAATCTCAGAGACCCAATGGAATCGGACAATGAAAAAGACTTAACGACCCGCTAAATGTAAATCCAAAATCTTTACGTGCCGATCGGCAAAATCATCCCAGAATTTAATGGCGAATCGACCAAAGACATGAATATCAGCCCGGCGGCCGCGGGAATCGTATTCCACATAGTCAGAAAACTTCGATGGTGGTCCAGCTATTTCCCGAAAACGGCGAAGCAAAGAGCGCTGCTCGGCTGCCCGGAGAGTGCGAAGAAAATCAAAAACATCAACGGCAATGAACAGCCGCGAATTGCTCATTTTGAACCAAGGCCCAATTTACGTTCGCACTCTTCGACGGTCAACCAGTGTTCTGGCGCCTTATCATCGATCTTTCGTGCCAAATCCTCGGCGTAACCAGGACGATTTTGATCGTCAATTGCAACCATAAAGGCCATGAGCTTGCGCCGCTGTTCGGCCGTCAGCCCCCGCACTTCCGATTGAAGCATTTCAATGCTCATGCGTTAAGTCTACGGTCAATTTGAAATGCTTGCAAGTGGACTAAGCTAAGAGCACCTTTTAAGCGCGCCACCTCACCGCCTTATCAGTGGCTCCGTCCTTATAGGCCACTACCTGGTTAGCCTTTGAAAAATCACCGCCGTCAACGACGATATTTTGGTTTTGGCTTCCCTCTACTTGCAGGAAAACGGCTGCCTCGGATAACAAACGAGTTGCGCTCATCAGAACGTCCCGCGAGTCGATGAAACGCAGCACCGACTCGGCGGCCGTTTGTCCCTGAACATTGAGTCCGCTGACCGCCGCATCGAGGACATGATCAAAAATCACCGCCGGGCGTAAATCCGCGGACGCCATTTCGAATCGTATGTTATTGAGAGTCAAACCGTGAACATTGCGTGCAAAGAGGGCATATGAAGGCAGCACGCCGTTGCGGAAATATTCATCGGCAATTTCCGGAACGGCGCGGTTTGCGCCTTGTTCCCGTGTTCCGCCTCCGGGAAAAATCACGTGAACATCGGTGAGCCGGATATTTTCAAGACAACCTGGCGCGACGCCGTTGAGCGCAATGCAGGAAAAAATCTCGCCGGGATTATAGGCATTGGTGACCACGGCATCCGCGATTTGATAGGGCTTGCTCACTATGGCGTAAATGCCATTAAAAGAAATGTTCCGGCAAATGCCGGGAGCATGGGACAGGTCGCTGGGCTCGGAAATCGGGGCGGTTTTCTGGGCACTTGCATGGTCCATTGTATTCGATTGCCCGGGTTGTTCCGTGACGGGCCGCCGGTGCATCGATGGGCCCACGCCAATTGAAATCGGGCCAGTGACATTCCGCATGACGAGGTTGGAAAAGGAGATACGCTCAAAACGCGACCGTGGACTGCATTGCATTTTGATTGGACAGCCAAATACTTCGTAAAACAGACAATTTGAAATAGCGATATCTTTTGCATGTCCTCCACCGAAACGAAAGACTGACCAGCGCGTGCTAAATTCGCAGTTGGTCACCGTCACATTCTGACAACTGCCAAAGAGCGCGCACGCGTCGTCCTGGCTTTCCACGGTGCAGTTGCTGATATGAACGTGGGTGGCGCTGATGAAGTGAAATCCATCGTTGTTGCTGTTGACACGGCTGTGGATGTGAATCCCGGTGAACCAGGCATAGGTGCATTGAATGACCCGAATGGAATGATACGCACAGTCCTTCAAAAAAATGTCTCGCACGCGCAAATGATTGCAACGATAGAAAAGGAGATGATAGGGGCGTTCGTGGCTTGGCAATCCTACAAGAGAGGGCATTCCGTGCCGCGGACTGTGAAATTGCGCGCCCTGTCCGTCAATAGTGCCGGGTCCTTCGACCGTCACATTTTCCGCGTCCACCGCGAAAATCAGGCCGACGTTTCCGTCTTCCAGTGTCGCATCGCCTTCCAGGGGAATTTTATCCGCCGCATGGTATTGGTTTTTGTCGATGGCGCCGAGCAGTGTTCCTTGCGCGGAAATGTGCAGCGTGACGTTGCTCTTCAATTCGACCGTGCCAATGACAAAGAGCCCTGCCGGAACGAGGACTGTTCCCCCTTGTCCCTGATGGCAGGCGTCAATGGCCGATTGCAACGCCGCTGTGTCGAGAGTTTTGCCATCGCCCTGCGCTCCAAAATCGCGAATGTTGTAAAGTCTGGCGCCCAACAGGCCGACTGTTCCGGGTTGCGACCCATCTGCCATCGCGCGGGCAGCCAAAAGCCCGCTACCCAAAGAAGCCGCGGCAATCGTTGGAGTCAACCCAAGCCACTTTCGGCGGGATAGAGATGGTGAATCGGGGTCAGGCGCCATGGAATTGAAATGCGTCATGTGCACAATGACAAAAATGAGCACCGCGCAAAACTAAAAAATTCGAAGCATGACAAAAATTATTGCAGTAGAGAGTGTTAAATGGTATCACTCGTCGCAATGATACGGGCTATATCGTTGGTTTGGGACCCTGCAACGGCTTGGGAAAATATCGTAAGGGACAGGAAAAGTCTGGGATCTGTCTTCGCGGCCTATTTTCTTCCGGTGTTACTGATAACCGCTCTGGGCGAAGGGTTTACCCTCGCGCAGTGGCGCATGTGGACCGCCGGGCCGCACGGCTTGATGCGCTTTGACCTCGGACAGGTCGTTGTTTTTGAGGCCTTGCGATGGGTGGCGACGTGTCTGATTATTGGCGTCGGCTCGTACCTTATTTGGCTGCTTAGGGAGCCATTTTATGGACGCTATAATTTCTCGCAGGCGCTCGTGCTGGTGATGTATTCGCTGGGCCCATTGTTCCTGTGCCGGCTTTTGACGGGCGTCCCGAAGGTCAATCTATGGCTTTCGTGGGGCGTTGGTATCTATTTTTCGCTGAAAGTTTTCTATCATGGTGTGCGCTCCATGGCAAAAACTGATCCTGGCAGCGCCGCGGGACTATACCTGATTAGTTCTGCCGTACTCGTCGGCCTGACTGGCACGCAACGATTCATGCTCATCCAGTGCCTCACGGGCCACGGGTCGTCAATCAATAACTTTATGTACGATCTCGCGGCAAAAATTTAGCTATTCTGAATAGCCAAACGCCCGGCAGTAGGGTGCAAGGCGTTGTTTTACCGGCGCAAGCATAGACGCGTAGTTTCGCCAGCGGTCAAGGCCCTGCTTGTAAATTGGTTTGGCGGCTTCAAGGTAAGTGGGAGAGTGAAGGATTTTTTTACCGGCTATCTCATTGTGGTTCGCCTGCTCCGCGTGCCATTGGAGACCGAGGAAATCCGTGACGCGTCGGCCTTCGCCCTCAGGATTGGCGACCACTTCATCGTAACGCATTTCAATCCAGTCGAACCTGCCTAGGTCGCGCAAGCGCAGCCAGACATCCATCAGATCGGCGTAGTGTTTCACCGTGCGTTCGATCGAGAGAAAATTGACGGTGGCTGGATTGAGCGGCAGATTTTGAAGGTAACAGCTAACAACCACATCGCGCGGGTCACGCAGGGCGATGATTACCTTTAATTCCGGAAACAGGCGCAACCAAAGGTGCAGGGAATTCGTGGGCGAGGGGTTTTTGTCGAGTAATAGCTCTGTGGCATTTCCGGCAGGCACTTCGCGCATGAGGCTTTTGAAATAACGACCGCGAAGACTTGACTGTTTTGTCGCGGACATGGCGCTGAGGTCGGAGAGAGTCAGGCCCTGCGTGGCCTTGGCGGGGCACAGAACGTTCAGTATTTCTTGAGGGAAGGCTTCGGGCTCGTCAAAAGCGCGGATTCCCGGATGCGCGGCGAGAATCTGTTCCATGAGTGTGGTGCCGCTGCGCGGGTGTCCTCCCAAAAAGGCCAGCCGCGCGGGCCCGTCGGATTCCGCGCGCCAGCGCCGGATGATTTCCGGCGTGAGCGTCGCCAGCAAATCGCGCCGCCAACGGTCCCATTTGTTGTAGTCGCGAATGAGCGCGTCCGTGTCCGTCATGGTTTTGGCCAACGCCTTTGCCTCGCCCAACATGAGCCAGGCTTCGTCGTATTCGCCCAGGGCGTCCAGGACCACGCCCTGTAAATGGTTGATGGATACCTGGAGGTTCTTCTCAAAATTGCCGCGTTTGTTGAGTTCGCTTAATGCGGTGGCAGCTTCATCGTTGCGCCCCTGTCGATGAAGAAGGTAGGCGCGATAATAGAGCGCCTGCGGTTCCTGGGGATGCGCGGATAGGCAGGCTTCGACGCATTCCATGGCGTCGCTCAGGTGCCTTTCCCGTTCCCACCATGCGGCCATGCTCAAAAGGGCATGGACCGAATCAGGGTCAGCCGCCACGGCTCGCTGGAAACTGGCCCGCGCGCGGTCAAAACGACGAAGCCGAAAATATTCCTGGCCAATGAGCACGAGCAGCGGCACGTCATTTGCCCCAACGTTGGCGGCGTGTTCCAGGGCCGTTTCAGCTTCCGCGAAATTCAAGTCCCGGCCCTCAGCCATGGCCGATTCGAACCATAGCTGGGCGACTCCCGGATATTGCTTGAGCAAATCGTGGTAGGCGGAAAGCGCCGCGGCAAAGCGTCCTGCCATGAGCTGCTGCTGGGCTTTTTGCCACCGTGCGATTTCACGCGGCTGGCGTTGCAATTTGACAAGGTCGGTCACGGAATGCTCAAGTTGGACAAACTATAGGCAGAAGGCGAATGAGGAAAGCAGGAAATTAGGAAAATTTGATTTTTGAATTATGAGAAATAGCCGATATCTAATGGCTGTTTAGCACATCAATCAACTGCCGCAAGCGCCCGTAATCGCGGCGATTGAATTGAAATGCAATGCGCGGCATATCCAGATTGTCGTTGTCTTCGACTTCGTCAAGCATTGGTTGAATGGCTTCGATTTTTCCATCAACGATGATATCGGCAAAATCATTGTTTATCGTGAGGAGGGCGGAAGGCGGCGGTGTTCTTTTCAGGCGGATGACGAGCAAATCCTTCACGAAACGCGTGGATTGGAAATTACTGTAGAAGCGCGTAATGACGTTTACGGCTTCATCCACGTTGTCGGTAATCTGGTAAAGGTTAATGTCTTCGGGCGAGATCAATTTGGCTTTTAGCAGTTGGCCGCGAACGTCGGCGTCCCAGGTTGTCCAAAACACGCCGCCGGGCTTGTCCACCAGGACGAGGGGCATGAGCTGGCTTTTGCCCGTTTGCATGAGCGTGATTGCTTCGTAGCCTTCGTCAAAGGTCCCGAATCCTCCGGGAAACAGCACGATCGCATCCGAATGACGGATGAAAATGAGTTTGCGTGTGAAGAAATAGCGGAACGTGACGAGTTTCTTGTCCTCTGCAATGACGGGATTGGCGGCCTGCTCCCACGGCAGACGGATGTTGACGCCGAAACTTTTTTCCGGGCCGGCGCCTTCATGGCCGGCCTGCATAATGCCGCTGCCGGCGCCGGTGATGACCATGAAGCCGGCCCGGGAGATTTTCCGGCTGAACTCGACGGCCTGCCGATATTCCGGCGCTTCAGGTTGCAGGCGCGCGGAACCGAAGATAGTCACTTTGCGTTTTCCAAGATATGGCGCAAACAGGCGAAAGGCATAACGCAATTCGCGCAGGGCAATCTTAATGATCCGCACATCGCCCGAATCTTTGACGTCTGTGAGTAGTTTTAAGGCATTTTCGATGATGTCTGCTACGTCTTCTTCATTGTAACCGCCGCCCTTGTATTGAATCAGTTCCTGAATGCGCCTTTGCAATTCGGGATCGGCGACCGGCTTTTTTCCATTTTTCAACTTCATTCGGCAGGCAAAGTAAATTCCAGAGACGTCAAATGCAAGGGAAGGAAACGTAAACGAAAAGCGGGACACCGGGCCTCACCCATGGTAGCGGTGTGCGACCGCGCGACCCTCATTTGCGTAGCAGCCGACGTCAGGAGGCTCAAACTCTTTCGCGGCTGCGCCGTCGTGCTTCTTTCGCCGTCCAGTCTAGCCAACCATCGGCAAGCCAAATCCGTCTCAACGCTCTCGCCGACGCCGTAGCTTCGCGAAGGCGGGTCAACGCTTCCTAAATCGTCATCGCGTCGAACCCGCCATCCACGACCAATTCCGTGCCCGTAATGAAACTGCCGGCCTCCGAGGCGAGCAGGAGGGTTGCGCCGATTAGTTCGTGGGATTCGCCGAAGCGGTTCATGGGGGTTTTGGCGAGAATGGTTTTGACTCGATCCGGGCTAAGCACTTTCCGATTTTGCTCCGCCGGGAAGAATCCAGGCACGAGGACGTTTACGCGGACACCTTTTGGGGCCCATTCGCGGGCGAGATTTTTTGAGATATTGTGAACTGCGGCCTTGGAGGCCGAATAGGTGAAAACGCGCGATAAGGGATTCAAGCCCGAGGCCGAGCCGACGTTGATGATACTGCCTGACCCGCGTTCGACCATGTGCTTGCCGAAAATCTGGCAGGCGAGCACGAGGCCTTTCAGGTTCACAGAAATAATTTTATCAAATTCCTCCTCCGAAATATCAAAAAATGGCGTCGGAGAATTTACGCCTGCGCCATTGACCAAAATGTCCACCTTGCCAAATTTGGCGATGACGTCGGCCAGGAGGCTCTGGAGACCGGCTTTGCGGGTAGTATCGCAGGAAAAGAAAGCGGCCTTGCTGCCGTCTTTGGAGATGTTATCGAGGCGCGTTTTTGCCTTGGCGGCGTCGCGACCGACAATGGCCACGGCTGCGCCGGCAGCGGCCATGCCTTCAGCCATCGCGCCACAGAGCTCGCCCGTGCCGCCAATGACGACGGCTACTTTCTCTGCAAGTGAGAAGAGATCCGCAGGAATTTTCATGTGCCGGTGATTGTGGGTTTTTTGACCGACACGGTCAACGTTGCTGTGAGCATGACCGCTGCTGGTGGGACTGCCACTCCCCCAGGCAAGCGCCACCGGCGCGCGCCGTTCAAAATTCGCCGTTCGGCGTTCGATGTTCGATGTTCGGCGTTCGCTCCGCTTCACCGTTGCACCCTCGCGCTCCCACCACCGAACGTTTTCTCCACTTCTTTGCGGGTGGCCATGCTGGTATCGCCAGGTGTGGTTGAGGCCAGAGCGCCGTGCGCCGCGCCGTAATCCACGGCTTTTTGCGGGTCGTTAAATTCCAGAAACCCAAACTGCAATCCGCTCGCGAAACTGTCGCCGCCGCCCACGCGGTCGAGGATTTCCAATTCCGGATATTTGCGGCTTTCGTAGAATTTTCCATCGTGCCAAAGGATGGCGCTCCAGTCATTTTTCGTCGCGGTGATAACGCGGCGCAGGGTGGTCGCGGCCACCTTGAAATTCGGATACGCTTTCACGGCGGTTTCAATCATGGCCTTGAAGGCGTCGGTTTCGATATTGCTGAGGTCATGGCCGGCACCTTTGACCTCGAAACCCAGGCTCGCGGTGAAATCTTCCTCGTTGCCGATCATTACATCCACGTACTTCGCAATTTCCCTGTTCACCTCCTGCGCTTTCTTGAGGCCGCCGATGGATTTCCAGAGGGAAGGGCGGTAATTGAGGTCGTAACTGACCACGACTCCATACTTTTTAGCCGCTTTGACGGCCTCAACGGTCAGGGCCGCCGTGGATTCCGACAATGCGGCGAAGATGCCGCCGGTATGGAGCCAGCGCGCGCCGAGTTTTTCGAAAATATGGTCCCAGTTGAAATCGCCGGGCTTAAGTTGCGATGCCGCGGAATTGCCGCGGTCGGGCACGCCCACCGCGCCGCGAATGCCGAAGCCGCGTTCGGTGAAGTTCAGGCCGTTGCGGACACTGCGGCCAATGCCGTCATCCGGCCGCCACAGGAGGAAGTCCGTGTCCACGCCGCCCTGCATGATAAAATCCTCGATCAAATGGCCTACCTCATTGTCCACGAAGGCCGTGCAGACGGCGGTTTTATAGCCGAAACACTTTCGCAGACCGCGCGACGTATTATATTCGCCGCCGCCCTCCCAGACTTTGAATTCCCGCGCCGTGCGAATCCGGCCCTCGCCGGGGTCGAAGCGCAGCATGATTTCGCCGAGAGAAATTTGGTCATATTTGCAGGAAGCTTTGTCGCGGAGTTGAATAGACATGGCGCAGAAGTTTTAACGAGGAAGCCGGAAAATTCAATTCATTATGTGTGCACGACACACCTTGGTTTTTGCACCCGCACATTTTTTGTGTATGGGCGAGTAAACGGTAAACGAGTGCGAAAAACGGGCGAAATTATGCGTTTTTATTGGGAAATTGACAAAAAATGGGGTGTAAACGGGAACTGCGCCACAGACGGGAGAACGGGAGAACGTGAAACATCCAGATTCCAACATCCAAGCACCAGAGAATGTTCAAACCCAGGCACACAAGACTGGATGTTCGAGCTTAGAGCTTCATTGGAGCTTGGAGTTTGGCGCTTGGTGCTTCCACCGCCGCCGGCGTTTGGATATTTGACATAGCGACGCCGGCTGCTATCATTTTTCAGCTCGTCGCCAGATGACGATCGCGGGTGTAGCTTAGTGGTAAAGTTCCAGCCTTCCAAGCTGGCCATGTGGGTTCGATTCCCATCACCCGCTCCATCTCAAATGGCGAAATATCAGGTTCGAGCCAAGCCTTCGAGGCCGCCGAAGCCCTCCCGAGCAACCCCGAAGGAGAAACAGGACCGGGACCTTTAATCTTTGAACCGCGAGTCTTTCGGGATGCCACGAGTTTTTCTCTGTATTTCTCGATTGTCCAAATCCGACTCCTTTTTATTTGGGTAAAACACCTTTCTACCTTCCATATCCATAAACAGTGTTCCGTGAATTCCCTTCACTTCGCATTTCTCCTGTCTTGAGTGCCAGGTATACTTCATCAGTTCACCAACTCGTTTCTCGCCAAGCCGGCGGACAGCATCTCCCAGGAATTCGATATCCTGTCCGTCCTCTGGGAACAACTGTTGAAAAATCTCGTCTGGAATAGCGTAGATCGAAAATGATCCGTTTATAGCGCTATCAATAATTTGAACGTTCTTCATGGCGTTATATGCCCCAGGGTAAACGTCTTAGGCTGGTCGATCCCACATAATCGCATAATCTGGCGATTCATTTCTATATGCGCAAACAGTTTTGCCAGCGAAAGACCGGCGCTACAAATGTTGTTTATCAGCTTTAGTAGCTCCCTATTTACGGACCGCAATCGGACGATTATTTGCTTTCGCCTCGGTGGCGTAAAAAAGTAACGGCGCGGTCGGGATAATCCGTGAATACTCCGTCCACGCCAAGCGCGCTCATCGAGGCGATTTCCGCTGGACGGTTGATGGTAAAAACAAAAACTTTTAACCCTCGGCGGTGGGCATCGGACACCAATTCCGGCGTCACGCAACGCCTGCTGGGATGAAGTGACCATGCGCCCAATCGTTCCGCAAATGCGGCAAGTCCCTGCGGCGCTTTTTCAATCAATGCGCCCACGCGGATTGCCGGCATCAATTTTTTTGCAGCCTGGATTTGGGCGTGGTCAAAGGAGGAGACAAGGAAGTCCTCATTCCGGCAGCCGCGCTCCCGAATATACTGCTCGATGAGTTGCACGACCGGCGCAGCCGTGTCTGGTCCTTTGAGTTCCACATTGATGACCGCCCGGCGGTTGACCGCATCAAAAATTTCCGCCAGCACGGGGATGCGCTCGCCCAGCCCGGCATCAAGCGAGCGGAGATAAGCAAACGATTTCTCCGCCACGGGACCGACGCCGTTGGTTGTGCGGTCCAGGTTGTCATCATGGATGACGATTAGACGGCCATCCGCCCAATATACATCCACTTCAATTCCATTTGCACCGAGTTCCAAGGCCTTTCTGACCGAACGGAGGGTATTTTCAGGTTCGTGCCCGCGCGCGCCGCGATGGCCGAAACAGAAAAACTGGGGCGCTTTCATTTGAACAAATGATGCTGTGAGAGAATGTGAGTGCTTGTGCCAGCTGTCAAGCTGCCCGAAAGGCAAAAAGTACCTTGCACCCTGGCGTCTTCGACGACACATAAATAGCGCCGGCCGATGATTGGTGATGGCGAGGATCGCTACGATTCCCGGGTTTGATGCGCGATAGGATTTTTAAAGTTTGGATTTTGCCCCTTCTTCCAATCATTCTTGACGCAACACGCAACACGCAACACGCTTCTGAATGCACACGCACTGCGTCATCGGTTCGGGCCCGGCGGGCGTTGCCTGCGCGGGCGCGCTGCTGGCGCGCGGCGCGAAGGTGTTGATGCTCGACGCCGGTATTAAACTGGAGCCCGAGCGAGCGCGCATTGTGGGCGATCTCGCACAAAAGAATTCCTCAGAGTGGCAGCCATCCGAAATCGCCGCCATTCACGGCGACAGTGACGCGGACCTGAAGGGACTGCCGGTCAAAAAGCTGTTTGGCTCTGATTTTCCCTATCGCGAAAGCGCGGAGAAAATTCCCTGGCGCGGCCATGGCGTTGCGGTTTGTCCTTCGCTGGGTTTCGGAGGGTTGAGCAATGTTTGGGGCGCGGCCATGCTGCCGTTGCGCGATGACGATATTTCGGATTGGCCCATTAAAAATGCCGATTTGGCGCAGCATTACCGCGCCATTGCGGAAATGACGGGGCTCTCCGGGCGGCATGATGGATTAGAGGAGGTCCTTCCACTGTACGTAGACAATCCTGCCTCACTCAAGCCGAGCCGGCAGGCGACGTCATTTTTAACCGGTCTCGAGCGACATCGCGAAGCGTTGCGTGCACGGGGCTGGCATTTTGGGCAGTCGCGCCTGGGCGTGCGGGCCACAGATTCGCCGGGCGGCATAGGCTGTGTTGCGTGCGGTTACTGCCTGACCGGTTGCGTCTATGGCTATATCTATAACGCGGCAGACACCGTCCGGGAATTGCAGCGACGGAACGATTTCCAATACGAAAGCGATGTGATAGTCACGAAACTGAAGGAACAATCCGGCACGGTCTTGATTGAGGGCTTTCATCGGCTAACCGGAAAACCGCTTTCGTTTGAAACCGGCCGGGTTTATCTGGCGGCTGGAGTGATTCCCACTGCGCAGATTGTGTTGCGTTCCCAGGACGCGTTTGACCGTCCGCTGAAGCTGAGGGACAGCCAATATTTTTTGTTTCCTATTGTCCGAATGCGCGGAGTTCGAGACGTCCAGACCGAGGCCCTCTTTACGTTGAGCCAGGCGTTTTTGGAATTGTTTAATCCACGAATCAGCAGCTATTCCGTCCACCTGCAAATTTACACTTACAGTGATACAATCGCCGGGGCGGTGCGCAGAGCGCTTGGTCCGCTGAAGCTGTTTGCGCGGCCAATTCTCGAGCGCCTGCTGATTGTGCAGGGTTACCTGCACTCCGATGAATCGGCGGCGATTCAAATGACCCTAAAACGCGATGGCGCGAAAGATTTCCTGCAATTGGAACCCGCGCTCAATCCCCAAGCCTCCGCCGCCGTCAAGAAGGTCTTGCGCGAACTTCAGGGACAATTTCGCGCGCTCGGCGGAGTTGTAATTCCGCCGATGTTGCAAATCGCGCAGCCGGGCAGGGGATTTCATTGTGGCGGTTCGCTGCCCATGCGCGCGCAGCCGGGCGATTTTGAGACGGATACTCTTGGGCGCCCGCGCGGCTGGTCGCGCATTCACATCGTCGACGCCAGCGTCCTGCCGACGGTTCCGGCGACGACGATCACCTTCTCAGTCATGGCGAACGCTCATCGGATTGGTTGGGAAACCGTTTAATTTGTCGTGAAAGCTCAATAAAAAAACGCAAAACCTCAATGACAGGATTGCCAGGCTCGTTAAGATGGCGCGTATCCAAAGCGCCGTTCTTTGTGGGCGGTGCCATGAGAACAGCAGATCTAGTGAAAGCTTAAAAATGGCGATAGAAGCAGGCGGTGGGCAAATCTCAGTCCTTAGCACGGAAGTTGTCGCCTGCCTTTCCAACGGGAACTGGCGGCGAGACGCCGCCGGAACTCGCAGGCGAGGACGCCTGGGCTATGGGCGGCAGGCAGTTATTTCCGATTTACATTTCGCTGGTTCTGCGTTTTGATTAATTCCTTGTATGACACAAATACTCCTCTCAACGTCGTGCCTAATGGCGGCATCACTTCTTTTTTGCGCATCGTCGGCGCGAAACGCGGTTGCCGACGAGGTGACATTGCAAGACCATTCGCTGACGGTATCGTTTGATTCGGATTCCGGCGCGTTGACACGCATGGAATACAAACCGACGCACTGGATCATCGAGCGGCGCCCGGAACTGGGCGTGTCTTTCCGCCTCTTCGCTCCGTTGTCCGACCGCAGGTGGAATCCTGTTTATGGCCAGAAACAGCGCGCGGTAGAGGTCAACAAAGTTTCCGATAACGAAGTCCAATTGAAATGGAGTAATTTAGTAAGCGAAAACGGCGGGGTATTGCCGATGACATTTTCGGCTGGCGTGACGCTGAATCATGGCGTCCTGACTTTTGATTCTACGCTGCAAAATGATTCTTCACTAACGGTGGAAACGATTGATTACCCGTATTTTGGCGATTTTAATCCACCTTCGCGGCAGTCGTCGCTGACATCCTGCACGATGAAGAACGGCCGAAGGAACAATATGCAGCTGGAGGAGTTGTATCCGCATTTTGTTAATCGCAAGGGCTATTGGGGCGTTTTTTATCCTACGAAAACGTTTGATGATTATAATAGCATGTTCTGTCTGTTGCAGGCGCCGGACCAGGGGCTCCTGGTGCGGTTGGATGCGTCCGAGGCGCCGTACCGGCTTGAATACACGTTTGAACAGCATCCGGGTACCCTTTCATCCATCACGCAATTGGTCCCGCCGGAGGATGAGGTCCCCGGCAAAGATTCGCTTTGGGGGACGGACGAAAATGCCGAACACTCCAAGACCCCGGTTTTTTTGGTGTTTCGCACCTGCCATTTTATTTTTGCCTCGGGTCACTCGGCCACGCATCTGACGCCTGTCGTGCTGCGCTGTTACCAGGGTGACGTGAAGGCTGGCGAAGATTTATATAAACAGTCACGGCAAAATCAGTAAATTTCCGATTATGCAAAGTTCAAAAACCATCCTCTCCGCCGCTTTAATTGCCGGCATGTTCGTGAGCGGCTGCGGGCTCTCTCAGCGGCATCAAAGCCAGGAGTGGCCGCAAGCTCAACCGTCCGCCCAGGCTCAATCAACACCCCAGCCTCAACCGGCACTCGAAGCCCAGGTTCAAGCTCAACCGGCCTCCGAAACTCAACCAACAGCCCAGACCCAATCGGCTCCACAAGCTCCAGCGGCCTCCGAAGGTCAATCCGCACCCCAAACTCAACCAGCCGCCAAAGCTAAACCAGGCTTTGAACCGTTGAAGTTTTTCGAGGCCCCGGCGAACGAATTGACGATTAAGAACAATTATTGGACTGTGACTTTTGACAAGAATTCCGGAGCGCTCGTGCGTCTGGAAAGCCATTCGACCCACTGGAACATCGAGTCAGATCCAAAATTGGGCATTTCCTTCCGGCTCAATGCGCCGATGGATCATCACGATAATTTCATGTATGGCCGCGATCAAAAGGCGGTTGAGGTCGCAAAGCTGTCCGCGCACGAGGTCCGCATTCGATGGAAAGACCTCGTGAGCCAGGACGCCGGCGTAATGCCGATCACCCTCACGGCCACTGTTTCTTTGAACGGCGATGCGTTGACCTTTGATTCCACGATTGAAAACGATTCAACTCAAATGGTTTCAACGCTGGACTATCCCTATTTTGGGAATTTCAATCCGCCCTCGGAGGGCGCACCCATGAAGACGGAACATATGTGGTACGCCAATCTTGCGGATGGCGACATTCCAGGCAGGCCCGTCCAGTCTAAGCAAAGCCTCTTCTGCCTCGTTCAATCCACGAACGTGGGGCTTTATGTGGAGATGCATGATCCAACCGAGCCGTATTTGCTCAATTGGACCTTTAACCGCCGCGGTTACGCAAAATCGAAGGACAACCCGTCGCGCCTTGAATTTTACACGACGCACTGGCCATATGTGCTGCCGAATACGACCGTTGCGATGGCGCCGATTGTCCTGCGCGCTTACAACGGCGACTGGCATGCCGGTGTGGATTGTTACAAGCAATGGCGGGCCACGTGGTTCAAGGAACCACATTTGTCGCCCTGGATTGCGGACGTGAACTCCTGGCAACAGCTCCAGATTGATTCGCCGGAACAGGATTTTCGTGTAGCCTACACCAATCTGATTGAGTACGGGCAGGAATGCGCTGATAACGGTGTGGCAGGCATTCAGCTTGTGGGCTGGAACCATTGGGGGCAGGACGGTGGCGACCCGGCGGAGGACACCGAGCCGGGGTTGGGCACATGGCAGCAATTTCACGACGCCATCGCGCAAATCCAGGCCAAAGGTGTGAAAATTGTCTTGTTTGGCGGCAAACCGAACTGGGCTGATCTCACCCAGCCGTGGTATACCAATGAATTGTACAAGTACGAGTGCACCGACGAAAACGGCAGGCGCTATGAGCAGGGCGGTTACAGTTATTACACGCCGACCCAGCTTGCCGGTCTCAACAACCATCGCCGTGCCGTTATGGACTTTCTAGATCCGCAATATCGCGAGGTTGCCGTCCATGAATTTGACAAAGTCCTGGCGCTGGGCGCCGAAGGGTGGCTTTGGGACGAACTCTGCCATCATGCCGACGTGCTCTATACCTGGGCGCCCGACCACGGTTACACGCCGCCTGGCTACGAATATCACGGCGATCTATTGCTGTGCCACGAGATCCGCGAAGAGGCCGACAAAGTGCATCCGAATTTTGTGCTGGCGGGCGAGGGGCCGGAAGACTGGCTCATGCAGGATTTTGAGTGTTCGTATTTCCGGATCGGGAACGATTCGAAACCGGTCTGCCGTTACATCGACCCGAATATTCGATTGATGTGCGCCGTGACGGGTTGGGATGACCGAGAAATGCTCAACCTGATTCTCATGGATGGTTACATTATCAGCTATGAACCGTTTCAGTTTAAGGGTTACCTGGAGGATTTTCCGCTGACGCTGGCCTACGGCAAAAAAATTGATGCGCTTCGCCGCAAGTACAAACAATACCTCTGGGATGGAGACTTCCGCGATACGCTGGGGGCAAATGTGACTGCTGACGGCACGGTGCGCCACACGATGTTTGTGACGTCCACGGGCAAGCGCGCCGTCGTGGTCGTGAACCAGGAACTGGACCGCTTGATAAAGGCCGTGGTGTCGATGCCGAACCCGGGCCAGTTAATCCTGGCCACGCCTGAGCATCCAGACCCGATTCCTACCGATGGCACGCTCGAAATCCCCGCGCGTTCTGCGGCGGTGGTGATGGAGGAGTAGCCCTCCGAAGATCGGAGATGGAAGATAGATGATTGAAGTGGGAAGGGGGAGCGCCGTGTGGGGGCACACGGCCTACGGGGGTGGATTGGTTTTTATAGTTATTAATGGCGAATTCACGTTCGCTGCTGCGCGATAAGGGAAAAAGAAATTCGGCGGGGCGGCGAAGACACACGTTAAAACATCGCCACACCCGCCGAGGCGCCCAGTTCTCATTGGGGCACAGTCACTCTACTACTGACGCAATCAACCGCAAGGGATTTTTTAAAATTTTTCGCATGTCCATTTTGAGGACAGACGCAATTGCGGAATCACCAATCGCCAACATTCAAGCACCAGAGAACCTTCAAACACCAACCACGCAATATTGAATATTGGAGCACTTGGAGATTCTCTGGTGCTTGAAGCTTGGAATTTGGTGGTTTCGCATCAATCCCTGAAGTTTACAAATTGGACTGCCACTGGAAATTCTTTCCCCCGCACCGCTGCAATGACGGTCTGCAATTCATCGCGGCTCTTGCCGGTCACGCGCACTTCGTCGCCCTGGATTTGGGCTGTGACTTTGAACTTGCCGTCGCGGATGAATCCGGTGATTTGCTTGGCCACGGCGCTTTCGATGCCTTGCTTGATTTTGATGGTTTGCCGGGCATGGCCCAGCGGCGAAATGTCCGGCTCAACCTGTTCCACGCTCTTGAGACTGATGTTTCGCTTGGCGAGCCGGCCGATGACCATCTCGTTGAGGGCGCGCACCTTGAATGCGTCCGCGGCAGTGAGCTTGATTTCATTTTTCTCGAGGGCGATTTCCGCATTGCTCCCTTTGAAATCAAATCGGTTGGCCAGTTCCTTTTTCGCCTGGTTTACGGCGTTTTCAATTTCCATCGAATTAACCTGGGATACGATATCGAATGAAGGCATGTTTTCTTGAAATCATTTGCTATTTTCCGAGTGAGTGCAATGAGAAAGGTTTTCGAAATTTAGAATTTACGATTTACGATTTACGATTTACGCGGCGGAAGGCGAGGGGATTTCCATGAACCGATTAGGCAGTTTGGTAAGTTTTGTTTTCGATGAGTCTCGGCAATGTATCGCAGGCTTACAAGCTGGGCAGGCACGTGACTTCGAACCACCGGCAGGTTTGGAAACCCGCGATACAGCAGGTTTGGAAACCTGCGCTACGGGTGCAGGTCATCGAAAACTAAAAATTCGTTGACGGTATTGGCCTTATTGTAGTAAATGTTTAAACATTTATCGCATGAATAAAACGTTTTGGCTGTTGTTGCTTTGTGTGTTGCCGATCGCGGCGAGCGCTGAGACGAACGTGGTTTTTCAAATTGGCGTTCCTGACGACGATTACCATGAATTCGCCATTGCCGGCGATTACAGCCAGTATCCGGAAAAATTTCCGAGCGACGTGAATTATACGGTCGGGCAGAGCGATCCGGCGCGTGACTGGCCTTATATTCTGCCTGGCCCGGTGGATGGGTGGGCGGGAAATCGAAGCCACGCATTTACAATCCATTTCCAATTGGGGCACGGAGAATCGGGACTTTATCAGTTGGTCGTTGATTTCGTCAACACGCACGACGGCGAGCCGCCGGATCTGGTTATCAACGTTAACGGCGGAGCGGTGAGGCAACAGTTGCCCAGGGGCGTGGGTGGGGACGCATCGTTGACAAATCCGAAGACGGGCAAACTCTATTCTCTTAATCAACTCATTCCGGCAAAAGTGCTTCACGCCGGCGACAACTCGATCACGTTGCGCAGCGACAGCGGCAGTTGGGCGTTGTTTGACGACGTTCGCCTTGAGAGCGGGGTGCCTGCGCCGGCGGAAATGCTTACGATTCAGGCCGAGCCATTGCCGTTCTTCAAGCAATTGGCGGATGGCCTGGGACGCGCGGTTCGGCTCTCGATCAATAGCCTCGAATGGAACTCGATGCCTGCGGAATTGGACTGGAGCTCGCAAGGCACTTCCGGATCACAGCAAGTCAATCTGAATTTCGGCGAGAACGAACCGATGCTGATTGTTCCGGACACGGGTGAAGTGGACGTGACGCTCAAAACGGCGGATCACACAATCAAGCTGCCGGTCACGCTGCCGCCCGCCAAAAAATGGCGCTTATATATTGTGCCCACCGTACACACGGACATCGGCTATACGGATTACCAGTCCCGCATCAAAGTCCGTCATGCCAACAACGGCCAGGCCGCGTTGCAAATGCTAAATGATTATCCTGATTTCAAATGGTATTCTGAAACGTTCTGGCAATTAAATGTATGTTTGCTCCTGCACCCGGAGTTGACTGACGCGATTTTTGGGCAGTTGCGGGACAAGCGATGGGGATTGTCGGCTGACGACGCGAACATGCTGAGCGGGCTTTGCTCTTCCGAGGTGCTTGACCGGTTGACGCTCGACTCGCGCAAGCTGGCTAATCGCGGCGGGTTCGAACTGAACTCTGACGTTTTGGACGATGTGCCGTCGGCCGTGAGCAGCCTGCCCATGGTGCTGGCTCACTCGGGCATCAAATATTTTATCGAGGGCGCGAACAACGACCGGGCTCCCTATGCGGGCCACGTGCCCAACCCATTTTACTGGGAAGGCCCGGATGGTTCCCGCGTGCTGGCTGAAATCACGACCAGTCCCGGTTATGGCGGGGTGAACAACCTGTTGTCGTCAGTGTCGCGAGCGATGGCGCAACTGCCGCAATGGCTCGAGCGTTTCGAGACCGATGACTATCCTTACGATGCCGCGCTCATAAATGGCGCCTACAGTGACAATCGCGAAGTCCAGGATTGGCTGCCCAAAGTAGTGAACGATTGGAACTCAAAATGGGCGTATCCGAAGATAATTTTTGCGCAGCCGGAGGATTATTACAGTTACATCGTGAAGAACTTCGCCAATAAAATTCCGGTGCTTAAAACGGACTTTGGCGATTGGTGGGCGGACGGCGCCGGCTCCGCCGCGTATGAAACCGCGCTATCCAGACGGGCCGAAGAGCGGGCCGTTACGGCTGAGATGCTGCACTCGCTGGCAAGTATTATGACCGGCGCCGAGTATCCGGAAGCCAATTTTGACGGTCTTTGGGAAAACGTCCTGCTCTTCAACGAACACACCTGGGGCGCGGCGGGCAGCATTAACAGTCCGCACTCGGACGAAACCGTTGGACAGTGGAAGGTGAAGGCCGCTTACGCGGTGGATGCCGACGCTCAATCGCGGGGGTTGCTGAAATCCGGCATGAGTGAATTGGCGGCCATGGTTCCGGCGTCGGACCTGGTGGTGTTCAATTCGCTGGCGTGGCCGCGCAACGCAGTGGTAAGTACTGAATCTATCGGTGCCGTCCTGGATATGAAGACCAAACGGATTTTTCCCTGTCAATCTTTGCCCGAAGGCGGAAGTTGCTTCGTTGCCGGCGAACTGCCGGCAATTGGTTATCGCACATACCGACAGGTTGCTCTAAATGATGCGCCACCGGACGCTGTGGAAATATCCGGCAATCAGATTGAAAATGAATATTATCGCGTTACGCTCAACCCGAAAACCGGCGGCATCGCGTCCATCTACGACAAGCAGCTTGGCCGTCAGTTGGTGGACACGAGGGCGGACTATGACCTCGGCGAACTGATTTACCGCAGCGGCGGCGAAGGCACTTACGCAATCCATTCTGATCTGAAGAATCTGCCGCCGCCGCAGTTCAGTGATCATCGACAAACGGCTGCCAACATCGAGTCCGTCAACGGCCCGGTCTTTGGCGAATTGGACAGTCATTCGACGGCGGATGATTTTCCGCAAATTACGATGCGAGTCCGGTTGTATCGCGGGATCAAACAACTGGATTTGATTTTTGAATTGGACAAAAAGGAGACGCTCCAAAAGGAAGGCGTTTATCTGGCGTTTCCATTTGCGACCGACGCGCGACAGGACGGTTTGTGGCTCGATTATCCCGATGAAATCACCGAGCCGCTTAAAGACCAGCACGCTTCCGCGTGCCGCGATTGGTATTCGGTGCAGCGCTGGCTCGCGATTTCGGATAGGGATGAGACGGTGGAATTGTCGTCGCTGGATGCGCCGCTTTTCACCATTGGCGGGATGACGGCATGCACGTGGCCGCGCGAGTTGGACCTGCGGCGCGGGCACGTTTTTGGATATATCATGAACAATTACTGGCACACTAATTATAAAGCGGGGCAGGGCGGGCACTTTGTCTTTCGCTACTCAATTACTTCTGATGCCGGCGGCTTTTCAAAGCGGGATGCGGTGATACGCGGCTGGAATATGTATTGTCCGGCCGTGGCGGTGCGCGGCGAAGGAGATCATAATCCTGTGTCTTCATCTCCGGTTGCTTCATTCGCGAAAGTCGAGCCTGCGGGATTGCCGCTGACGGCAATCAAAGGGGCTGAAGATGGCGACGGTTTCATTTTTCGGTGCTGCGATTATTCGGGCGATGGCGGGACGCTCAAGCTAACGTTGCCCCGGCCCATTCGCGAAGCAACAGAATGCAATCTCGTGGAAAGCAACGAAGGCCGGCTGAGAGGCTACGGACGGCGAGTTTCCCTCCCGCTCACACCGTTTGCACCGGCATCGATGAGGGTGAGTTTTGGGAATTAATCGTCATATTGATCATGATAGCGGACCAAACATGAAATGATATACGATAAGCTGGTTTGCATCGCCGAAATGGCCGGCCAGGGTCTCTTTCCCGCCGGTTCCGTCAAATGCGTATTCCTTTTTGATTTTTACCCACGGCAAAGCCCGGCGCTGTTTATTGAGGTCGTCGCGCAGGCGCGAGAATTTCTTTTCTTTGGCAAGCAACTGTTTGCGGGCTTTCACTTAATCGCGGGCTGAGACGACTTTATGTTCTTTGACGCCGTCACTTGTTATCAATTTGGCCACTGCATTCTCCTTTTTTGCGTGGTTATTTCTGGCGCCGCCGCGCTTTCATAAATATGGGCAGATGGATATCAGTCAAGCCGATTTTTGACGAATTGGAGTGCGCGGGCGCATCTTGGCACTGTTCCGGGTAGGGACGCCGCGCTGCGGCGTCCGTCGCCGCGTTAGCGGCGCAACGAGTCTGGTCGGACGTTGTACCGCTCAGGTTTCGCCCGGTATACGGACGGTGACGGCGCAGCGCGCCATCCTAACCACCCCGATAAATCAAGCTCACGTGGTGCCGGCTGCTATGCGGATGATAATATGTGAAAAGTTCACACTTTGCGGTTGACGGTCGGGCTTTATGTGTGATAAGTTCACACATGTGAGCCCAATGTCGTTGAACCAAAATGAATTGGAAGCCTTGAGGATTCTTTGGGAGCAGGACGAATTGAAGCCGTCGGAAATCGAGGAGCGGTTTGGCTGGTCCATCGAGAACGCCACGCTACGATCGGTGCTGGTCAATCTAGTGGAAAAGAAACAGGTCCATCGACGGCGAATGGGCAAGGCATACTATTATTCGGCGCGCATCCCCAAGGCCACAATGCTGCAGGGCATGATGGAGACGCTCAAACGAATATTTGCGGCGGGTTCGAGCCAGGCGCTGATGGCGCAATTGGTTGAAACCGGAGACATCCGGTCCTCCGACTTGAAAGCCATCCGTGAGGCGGCGAAGAAAGGCCCGGCCAACAGATCAAAAAGGAGCGAATCATGAACACGTTACTTCAATGGATGGTCTCGCCGTTGGGAGGGGTTTTGTGGAAATGCACCGCGCTTCTGGCGCTCGGCTGGGCGGCGCACGGTTGTCTGCGACGCGGTCACCCCCGGTGGCGGCTGATGCTTTGGCGCGGCATTTTGATTCTCAGTTTGCCGTTGTCGGCGGTCTCCTTTTTGTCGCTACCCGCAATTACCATCCCGGTTCAATTATTTGCTCCTCCTTCCCAACCGGACGTGATGACCCCGGCCCCGAAAATGGCGGCAACTTCTGTGGAAAGCACTTCTGCGCGGCCCTCGAATATGCCGGTTTTGAAAGGCCCCGGCCCGGCGCCAATCGAGCATGAGGCAAGCCCACGCACGTTTCCCTGGAAAGGCACGTTGCTGTCTGTCTGGGCGCTCGGTTGCGCATGCGGTGTGGCTCGATTGATTTGGCTTCACGCGCAGTTGATGCGCTTGCACGGAAGCGCGGAAGAACCGCCGTTGGCGCTTGCGGAGTTGGCCAGAGAAATTCAGAAGCGGCTGGATGTGCGGCGCGGCGTCAGATTGCGAATTTCAGGAGCAATCCATTCGCCATTTGTCTGCGGAGTATGGAGGCCTGTCATCGTGCTTCCTCGGTCGCTGGTGGCAACCCTTTCGAACGGCCAGATCGTTTCACTATTGCGGCATGAAATGGCCCACCTGCGCGGGAATGACCTGCTATGGTCGGCCGGCTGGCGGTGGCTGCAAGTGATTGGATGGTTTCATCCGCTTGTCTGGAGAGTGGCCGCCGCGCACAGTTTCGCCTGCGAACAGGAGGCGGATCGCGTAGCCTGTGGCGCCAGCGAGGAGCTTGAGAGCTATGCGCAATTCCTGGCGCAATTGACATTGCGCGTTCTGGCGTTGCCAAAGGCAGAGACGGAATTGACGTTGAACGGCTCGGCGCAAATTGTTCGGCGTCTGCAACATCTTCAACGCGCGGGACTTGGCGCATGGACAAGGAAACACACCGCCGCGGGACTTGGCCTGGTTGGGTTTCTGTTTTTGATTGCGGTCAGTTGTAGATTCGCGAATTCAAATACGGAAACAAACCATCCCGCGGGCGGATTTAAGCAGGTGTTGGTTGAAGTGCAGGATACGAATGGCAAACCGATTGAAGGGGCGCAAATCGCCCCGTTTGGTTTCCGCGTCAAAGGCCGTCATTCCGCGGATGGTTATGGCTGGCGCACAAATGTCTTTGGGCCAAAGGAGACGGCTATTACGGGTCCGGATGGAAGGGCCTATGTAAGATATGCCGTGATGGGTATCCCCGAGGAAAAGGAATATACCGGCGCGTTGATTTTTTCGGTGACGCACACGGAATACAGCACCGTGACGATTCAGGATTATCCGGTGGACGAGACGAATGCGCCGATTCAAATGGTTCGGGGAGGCACCTTGATGGTTGCGGCCTATTACGGTGGCCAACGAGTAACAGATCTGGTTCCGAACCTGGCCGATGAGGGAGTACGGGCGGAAGATTGGCTGAAGCAAGCGGGTGGTATCCTGGTTTGTCACAAGCTGTCACCGGGCGGGCACTTAATTCAACTCATGGGAAGGTTGCCGTCAGGGGAAATTGTTTACAGCGGCACGGCGCTGGTCACGGTGACACCGGGGAAAGTAAACCATGTTATGCTGGAAATGAATTCGGAAGCATCGGGAGTTGCAATCGTAATGGGGAAGAATGAGGAAAAAGGCTTGCTCACTTTTGACATGAAACCAGGAATTCGTTTGGAAGGCCGACTGGAAGATGCCGTGCCGCGGCCAGTTAAGAACGGACGGGTCATGATCGACATCCGGCCGCCGGAATATCCGGCAACGAACGTGATCGACGATTTTTATGACCTGGATGCGAAATATGGCGGTCGCAGTCCTTGGCACAGTTATCGCCCCATCAATGCTGACGGTACTTTTGTCTTTGAATCTGTCCCGCCCGGTGAGGCGGACGTGGTGGTCCTGGGCGACGGGTTTGCAACCAAAAGCGAAGGCCAACTTTATGATCGATACCCCGATGGTGCCATGAAAAAGAACTCGGGGCTGACCATTCCGCAATCCTTTCCGTTGACAGCGCCGGTTACGAGCATCACGGTCAAAACCGAACCGACGGCGACACTGGAGTTCACAGCAACTAACAAAAAGGGCCAGCCGATTGACAACGTTTGGGTGGGGATGTTTCCGTCCGCGTTTCGGATGCGGGGAATGTATGGCTGGACCAGGACGTCCAGCGAAGCGCCGTTTCGCGAAATAGCGCCACTGCCCGACTTGCGGTATGCCTATTCCGGCCAAACCGGTCCGGATGGCATGCTGGTTATTCGAAATATTCCAGCGGAGGCGCAGGACAGTTTGGATATTGATTCCGAGCATTATCAGGTGCCGTTGCAAGACCCAAAAGGCTGGCGCGACCGGCACGTTCGAACTCAATTTGAGCCCGGAATGACAAACAGTATGGTAATGGTCATGGAGCCGAAGGGGAAGGATTATGTTGGGACGGCGAGATAACGCTAGACAAACACCAATTTCGTCGTCGTCGCCTTTTCATCCCACCCGCGTGTTGGTTCGGCAGTCACGGATGAAATGTCTTTGATGGAAATTTGGCGGCCGCGCATTTTTGGGCCTTTAACCTCGATATCGTTTGGATCGCAAGTTTGCTGGCTGATTTTTTGGTGCGGTGCGGGTTTGTAACGGATGTAAAGTGTTTTTGGCGTGTCGGGCGCAAAATATAGAACGCGCGATTTATCCGGGATGCATGAGTAGACCTTGTTCATGATCGTGCCGCCAAACGTGAAACGTTTGAGATAGCTGGCATTCCGGTCAGTGTAGGCGCAGGTGAAAATTCGCTCGCGCTCCGGTAATCCGCAATAGAATAGCTCCGGGCCGACAAAGAGTTTTTCCGGTAATTCGCACACCTTGTACGTGCCATCTTTGAATACCAGCAGAATTTTATCGAATTTCGTGCACTCAGTCTTAAATTCTTCCCCGCTGACTTTGTGGCCTACGTAGCCGCTTTCGCGGTCGTAACTGACTTTGAACGCCTTGAATGCCACGGCCTTGGCGTCCACTTCCTCGTGACGCGCGGACTTCGTGGTCAGGCGCGGATACTGTTTGCCGTATTTTTCGAGGAGCGCTTCGAGATGGCCGATGACGTATTTCGTGAGACCTTTGAGATTTTTGCGCGTTTCGTCGAGCTCGGCCTTCGTTTTTTCCATCTCTTCCCGATGTTTGTTGATGTCAAACAACGAGATGCGGCGGATGCGGACTTGGAGTAGTTTATCGACGTCGGCGTCCACAATCTCGCGCACGAGTTCCTTTTTGAAAGGTTTGAATCCGTCATAGACGGCGGCGAAAACGGCTTCGTTGGATTTGCATTTCTCGATGCCTTTGTAGATGCGCTCCTCAATAAAAATGCGTTCGAGGGTGCGATAGTGCAATTCGTCCAGAAGCTGCTTCTCGCGTAGTTCCAGTTCCCGTTTGAGGATGGCGACGAGTTGGGCGGTGTTCTCGCGCAGCACTTCGCTGACGGTCAATTCCACCGGCCGGTTGTCCTTGATGACGACAATGCGGCTGGCGATGGAGACTTCGCAATCGGTGAAGGCGTACAGCGCGTCCACCATTTTTTCCGCGTCCACGCCTGAGGGACATTTGATTTCGATTTCGACGTTTTCGGACGTGAAATCGTTGATGGATTTGACCTTGAGCTTGCCTTTGCGCGCGGCGTCTTCAATGGACGCCATGAGCGAATCCGTGGTGGTGCTTGGCGGAATTTCCGTGATGAGCACGGTGGATTCATCTTTGGCCTTGATGCGGGCGCGGACTTTGACGGAGCCCTTGCCATCCTGATAATCGCGGGCGTCCATCATGCCGCCGGTCTGGAAATCCGGCAGGCATTTGAACGGCTGCTTCTTGAGAATGGCAATCTGCGCTTCAAGCAGTTCGGGAAAGTTATGCGGCAGGATTCGTGCGCTCAAACCGACGGCGATACCTTCCGTGCCGAGCATCAGCGTGAGGGGAAGTTTGCAGGGCAGAGTGACAGGTTCACGGTTGCGCCCATCGTAGCTGGGAACGAATTCGGTAATTTCATCGTTGAACAGCTCCGTTCGCGCCAGTTCAGTCAGACGACATTCGATGTAACGGGGCGCGGCAGCGGGGTCGCCGGTAAAAATGTTCCCAAAATTCCCCTGGCCTTCGACAAGGTAACGTTTATTCGCCAGCACGACGAGGGCATCGCCGATGGACGCATCGCCATGGGGATGGTATTGCATCGTATGGCCAACGACATTTGCCACTTTGATGAATCGCCCGTCGTCCTTGTCGTGCAACGCCCACAGGATGCGCCGCTGCACCGGTTTTAGGCCGTCGGCGAGATTGGGAATGGCGCGGTCACGAATGACGTAGCTGGCATATTCCAGGAATCCCCGGTCGACGCGCGAGTGCAGACCGACGGCGCGCTTTCTCGGATCAAACGGTTTCGGAGCGATATTTTCAACCGCCTCGGCGATAACATGGTCCGCGCCATTTCCGTTTCCGTTGATTTCGGGCGTCTTTTTCCCATTTAGTTCGATACCGGCGCCCTCGATGGGCAATTCGGTTTGGTTTGAATCTTTTTTACGTTTTGACATGAGGCTCTTCAATCTTCGACCGGCACTACCAGGCTATCCATGATGAAATCCTTTCGTTCCGGAGTGTTTTTGCCCATATAAAAGTCCAGGATGGGCGCGGACTCGGTGCGCGGGGCGTATTCGACTTTGCTCAGGCGCATTTCCTTGCCGATAAACTGCGAAAACTCTTTCGGGCTGATTTCGCCCAGCCCTTTGAACCGGGTGATCTCCGGTTTCCCGCCGAGTTCGGTGATGGTGCCGTCTCGCTCCGCTTCGCTATAGCAATAAATGGTTTTTTCCTTGTTGCGGACCCGGAAGAGAGGCGTTTCGAGAACATAGACGTGTCCGTCATGGACGAGTTGCTCGAAGAACTTGAAGAAATACGTGATCATCAGGTTTCGGATGTGCATGCCGTCCACGTCCGCATCGGTGGCGAGGATCACTTTATCGTAGCGCAGGCCTTCTATGGAATCTTCGACGTTGAGCGCCTGCATCAGATTGTACATTTCATCGTTCTTATACATCACATCCCGTTTGAGGTCCCAGACGTTCAGTGGTTTGCCTTTGAGGACAAAGACGGCTTGATTGTTCACATCGCGGCAGCTTGTGATGGATCCGGCGGCGGATTGGCCTTCGCAGATGAAAACCATCGTATCGCGGCTTTTGTCCTTCTTTTTGTCGTAATGATATTTGCAGTCCTTCAATTGCGGAATACGCAGGGCAATGGCTTTGGCGCGGTCGCGGGCCAATTTTTTGACGGCCTGCAATTCCTTGCGCAGTTGTTGGGTGTCGGCGGCTTTGGCCAGTATCTTTTCGGCGATTTGCTTGTTGCGCTGGAAAAAGTGCAACAATTCCTCCCGCACGTTATTGACCAGTTCGGTGCGGATCTCGGTATTACCCAGCTTGTTCTTCGTTTGCGATTCAAAAACCGGATCTTTCAGGCGGATGGCGACGGCGCCCACCATGCACTCGCGCACGTCATCGCCTTCGAATTTTGAGTTGGCGTATTCGTTGACGGCTTTAAGCAGGCCTTCGCGAAATGCGCTCAAGTGCGTCCCGCCGTCGCTGGTGTATTGGCCGTTGACGAATGAGTAAAACGTTTCGCCGTAACGCGAGTTGCTGTGCGTGAAACAAAATTCCAGCGTTTTTCCCGCGTAATGGAGCGGGGGATAAATCGGCGCACTGGCGTCGGTTGCCAAATCCTCCATCACCAAATCCATCAGCCCGTGGCGCGATTGGAAAACCTTCGGCTCGGCGCCGGGGACGTTCAACGTGAGTTTCAGCCCGGTGTTTAGATAACTGTAATGGCGGAGACGCCTTTCCACGTGCTCGAGGCGAAACTCGCTATCCTTGAAAATCTCCGGGTCCGGTTCAAATTCTATAAATGTGCCATTGGCGTCTTTGGTCTTTCCCGACTCTTCTTTCTTTAGTTTTCCGGTTTTGAATGAGGCTTCGACGAATTCGCCATCCCGATGGCTGCGGACGAAAAACGTTTTGGAGAGGGCGTTGACGGCTTTGGTTCCCACGCCGTTCAGGCCGACGCTAAATTGGAAGACGTCGTCGTTATATTTGGCACCGGTGTTGATTTTGGAGACGCAGTCTACGACTTTGCCCAGCGGAATTCCGCGTCCAAAATCGCGGACGGCCACGCGGTTGCCCTCGATGTTAATTTGCACCTCGCGTCCGTGGCCCATGATGTATTCGTCAATCGCATTATCCACGACTTCCTTGAGGAGGATATAACAACCGTCATCGGGATTGCTGCCGTTGCCAATGCGCCCAATATACATGCCCGTGCGCAGCCGGATATGCTCCAGCGACGACAACGTCTTGATTTTGCTTTCGTCGTAAACTTGTTTTGGTTTTTCAGCCATATGATGTCCAGAGACAGGATACACAAAACTCAGCTCCGTGAAAATTTTAATTTTTAGAATTGAGTGAGGCGAGCGGTTAATGCGCGCCGCCGCCCAATTTTTGAAGGTTGGCCTCGATTCGGTTCAGGTAAAAATTCGGGCCGTCTGGATAAGGAGTGTTCAGAAAATGGTGCATTCCGGCAAATTCGTGCTCCAGTTTTTCCCGGACATGCTTCTTCCAAAAAACCGGCGTCTTGCTTATTAAGTCTTCCGCGCTCGAGAAACCGGCAAAAAAGCGGGCGTCGCTTTTGCCCTGAGCAGCGGCCTCGGCAAATTCGGTGTAAAGTGCGGGCAATTTTTCGATGTAATCCTCCGCGGCCATTTGCCCGACCAAATCTGCCGCGCCCAGCGCCAGGCCGGTGGCTTCTTCAAGCTCGCTTTGGAAGGGAATGGCGGTCAACACGGCGTCCACGCCGGTGCAGCGAATCATGTTTTGGACGGCCCAGATGTCGTCGCCCGTGAATTTTTTTTGGGCCAGGAGCCGTGCGGCAAATTCCATACTCCGGTTGACGTGAATGGCTGTATATTTGGCGCCGGTCCCCTCGGTGTCGTCCCGTTTTTTGAGGTAGCCGGTGTCGTGCAACAGGATTGCGAGCAGGCCCAGTTCAAAGTGTCGTTGAGTGAGCGCCGGTTTCGCCGCGGCGCAATAGCGCCCGTATAAAATCCGCGCCAGACAAAGGGTCCCTTGAAGGGTATGTTCAAAATCGTGGTAGCAGGTGTCCACCGCTTGGTAATCTTCAAAAAAACCGGTGAAACAGTCTATCACCCAACCGAATGCCTGCGGAACGAAGAATCGGCCAGCCCCTGGAAACATGCTTTGGTAAAGGTCCTGAACT
>DASYYL010000007.1:0-47821 GCA_035933915.1 Verrucomicrobiia bacterium | reverse complement strand
CCGCAGGGGGGCGCGAGCTATGGGCTCGCAGCCCGCCCCCCTGCTCACTTTAGCTGGCTGCTGGACGTTCCAGAAATCACAACCACAGAAAACAAAAACCAAACAGAAAAACCATTTACACAAAATCCTTTACAAAACCATTGGAACAAATCAGAGGGATGCAGTGGAAATTCGAGGACGAGGACGAGGAGGATTCCCTGGGCCCAAAACCTCAGACTCCACTTTCGAGGTGAATGAATGGCCGCAATCGGTTAATTTTCCGGCCGATGAAGCAATTCGATTTTCTTGTGCTGGGCAGCGGGATTGCGGGTCTGTCGTTTGCGCTGAAGGTGGCACCGCATGGGCGGGTGGCGATCGTGACAAAGAAGGACCGGGCGGAATCGAACACCAATTACGCGCAGGGCGGCATCGCGGCGGTCACGGGCAAAGATGATTCGTTTGAACTGCACGTGCGGGACACGCTGGAGGCAGGAGCCGGGCTGTGCAAAGAAGACGTCGTGCGGACCATCGTGGAAGAAGGTCCGGCGCGCATCCAGGAACTGATTGAATTCGGAATGAAATTTTCCGAATCAGAAAATCGGGCCGATGACGGTTCGCGCGAACTGGATTTGGGACGGGAAGGGGGGCATTCGCGGCGGCGTATTTTGCACGCCAGGGACATGACCGGGCACGAAATCGAAAGCGCCCTGCTCGATGCCATTGCAAGGCAGCCGAACATTTCCATTTTCGAAAACCATCTTGCGATTGATTTGGTTCCAAGCCAGAAATTCGGCATGCGGGACAGCAACCGCTGCCTGGGCGCTTACGTTTTTGACAGGAAAAGCAATCGGGTGGAAACATTCTCCGCGCCGGTCACGCTGCTGGCGACGGGCGGTTGCGGCAAGGTCTATCTGTATACGACCAATCCCGACATTGCGACGGGTGACGGCGTGGCCATGGCATATCGCGCCGGCGCCAGTATTGCGAACATGGAGTTCGTCCAGTTTCATCCGACGTGCCTCTATCATCCCAGGGCAAAATCATTTCTCATCAGCGAAGCGGTGCGCGGCGAAGGCGGAATTTTGAAAAATCTGGACGGCGTGGAGTTCATGGACGGCGCGCATCCGATGAAATCGCTGGCGCCGCGCGACATTGTGGCGCGGGCGATCGACAGCGAGATGAAACGGACGGGAGCGGATCATGTGCTGTTGGACATTACGCACAAGCCGGCAAAGTTCATCATCGAGCGTTTTCCGAATATTTACCAGACGTGCCTCCGCTACGGCGTGGATATTACGAAGGAGCCGATTCCTGTCGTGCCGGCAGCGCATTATCAGTGCGGCGGTGTGGTGACCAATGTGGATGGCGAGACGGATATTCCAGGACTTTATGCGGTGGGCGAAGCGGCTTGTACCGGATTGCACGGAGCGAACCGGCTGGCGAGCAATTCTCTGCTCGAGGCCCTGGTGTGCGCGCATCGGGCGGCGCAAAAGGCCGTACGCCAACCGGCGCCGGTCGGGATTTTTACCATTCCGCCGTGGCAGGCGGGAAACGCGACAAATGCGGATGAACTCGTCGTGGTTTCGCACAATTGGGACGAAATCCGGCGGCTGATGTGGGACTACGTGGGAATTGTGCGCACGAACAAACGGCTGGAACGCGCGCAAAAGCGGATCGCAAATTTGCAGGAGGAAATTAGAGAGTATTACTGGAATTTTATTGTGACGAGCGATTTGCTGGAATTGCGCAACATTGCGACGGTGGCGGAATTGATCGTGCATTGCGCGTTGTCGCGCCCCGAAAGCCGCGGGCTGCACTATAATTTGGATTATCCGGAGGCGAAACCGGACTGGGCCAAAAGGGATACGGTGGCGAGGCGGTGAACCGGGAAACTCTAACTTTCAATTTTTTCTTTGCTCGAAGCGCTTGCTGGATTCCCCTGCGGTGAAATTTTTTTGTTTTGGGCCATTTTTTGAATAATTTGTTTGCCGAACACAATGCCTGGTTGTTCAATAAAACGGTAGCAAAGTCCTGCCAGCGGCATCACCACCAGCCATGAAATGACGCACAACGAAAATATCAGAAACTGCCAGAAGCGAGGATTGGCCTCACGCAGAAATCCCGCCAGAGATTCGAGCAGGGGCAAGTGTATTAAATAAATGCTGTAACTGTAAAGCCCAGTCCGGCGGAGCAGCCTGAGCCACAGGTTCGGCTCCTGCGAAAGTTCACCCGCAGATGCCAGGCATTTGCTGATAATTTTTGTCGTCAGCAGGGCATAGAGCAAAAAGGAAAACGGCGCCAGAAGAACTGTAAAATATGAAACAACAATGAGAAAAACCCAGAATGACATCGAGGATTTGGCGAGCGGCAATTGCCGCCCTTGAATGAAAGCGTTGGCGGCGTATGCTCCAAGCGACCAGCTAAACCAATAACCCAATGGAGACGGTCTGATAAAGTGATCCACAATCGGCGAAACTTTCCAAAGCAAAGAAGGAGAAAAAATGTTGTAACCCGAATAAGCCGTTAGTTGATAAAGAGCGTCGTCCCATAGATCCAAAAAAATTTCGCACGCTGCCAGGGCGGTTAAAGTCCTCGTCCATCCGAACCTGCCAACGGACCATAATAGCAATGGATAAACCAGGTACAGTTGGACTTCGACCGCGATGGTCCAAAGAGCGCCGTTGACGCCCCATTCGGTTGCCGGGTTGAAATTATGAATCAGCAGGGCGTGGTACTTGAATTGAAACCAGGCCTCCCGGAAGTCGCGAGCGTAAAACGGGAGAAGCAGAATGAATGTAAGCAGATATGCCGGATAAATACGGAAAAACCGGCGAATAAAAAAGCTTATCCATTCCTGTCCCTGTTGGTTGAAACTTAAATGAATGCAAAAGCCGCTGATGACGAAGAACATAGGGACGCCAAGAAAGCCGAAATGGACCGGAAGCAACGCGATAAATGAAGCCGGCGCCGAAAAACCGCGGCGCAGCCATTCCCAGGGAAGCGAGGTGACTCCGTAGGCCAAACCCAAACAATGGTATAAGAAGATAGAAATTATCGCTACCCCGCGCAGGTAATCAATCAATAGGATATGTCGCGAAGAGGCCTTCATGTTGCTGGTGGAGGGTTACGCCAAAATATAGGCGGCGTCCATGGCAAAGAAAGCGGAAATGCAATGAAGGCTCTCAACCTTCTTTGACCGTCTCGAGCTCGGTTTTGGCCTGGACGATTAGTTTTTGAAGCTGGCTGAACTGGTCCGGCGTGACCGGGATCCGGGCGGTAGCTCCGAATTGAACGAACAATTGGATGGCGCCTTGCCTGCGTTCGCTGTGCGCCCCGGCGCGAAAGCCGGAACGGGTCCTGATACCTGCGTCGAAAGCGGGCATGGATGTGACGTCATAGGTGACTTTGCCGAGAAAATCCAGGCCGCGAATAAGCGCATCCAACTCATCATAGTCCAGGAGCAAAGCCATTCGCGATTGATTATCTTCAATGGCAATGGAAATGGCGTATTGTTTTTGGCCGGAGGTGACGTTGTCCGACTCTTTGGACCGGACCAAAATGGTTCCCGCATCGGTTACGACGGAGCCAATTTGATTAACTCCTTTGACGATAACCGCGTCTGTTTGCAATTCGAAGTTCTCAATTTCAGTTGTCGGGGCGTTTGTACAGTTTTGCGCGGTTGCCACGAGTGGCAATGCCGTACAGAGAGTTGCCAGAAAAAAAGGGAGTGAACGCATATTTTTGCAAGGGATGAAGGCAAATATAATTATGGTAAAACGCCGGCAGGCGGCAAAAGTTGCGGAGGACTAGTTGGCTTTGTTCATGGAGAGCTTCCGTCTGATGAAGGCTGCACGGAAGAATGCATCTTCCACTGGCGCTTGCGTCATGGAATGCGGCGGCAAGCGAAGCGCGACACCACTATCGAACAAACAACAGCGTTCCAAAGCGGTGTCACGGCCACCGCCATCCAAGACCACTCGGTTATATGCACGGCTTTTGGAAGGGCGGCAGGCCCCCATGCTACATTCGCGCGGCACTGCAAAATAATTTGATTTTTCACGGGCCGTTCTTATACTTTCGCCATGGAACATTCGCAAATCGCGCAATATATACCGGTCCTCATTCTTCTGGTGGTGTCCATTGGCTTTGCGGCCGGCGTGCTGGTTCTGTCAGTCCTGGTGGGTTACAAGAGCAAGCACACGCGCGCCAAGGATACGGCCTACGAATGCGGCAAAGACCCAATCGGCGAGGGTGGGACACGATTTTCAGTGAAATTCTACCTGGTGGCAATGTTGTTCATTCTTTTCGACATCGAAGTGGTGTTTCTTTATCCATGGGCGGTCGTCTATCGGCAAATGTTGGCTGATCATGCCACGCACAACCTGATATTTGGCTCGATGATTTCGTTCATCGTGATTCTGTTTGCCGGTTACGTTTACGCGCTTCAGAAAAAAGCGTTTGACTGGAAAAGTTAAAGCGTTGACCCGCCGTCGCTCCGCTATGGCGCGGCGAGAGCGTTGAAAGGGTGAACGGGCCCGGGGTTTAGGCGTCAAGGTGGTTATCATTATCAAGTTGTAAACACATGATCAAATTCGGCACGTCCGGTTGGCGCGACATCATCGCCCGCGAGTTCACGTTCGACAACGTCCGATTGGCCACGCAGGGAATCGCCGACTATCTCAAAACCGCAAATCTTCAAGGCACGACAGTCATTCTTGGGTACGACACGCGTTTCCTGGGCAAAGAATTTGCGCTGTCGTGCGCGGAAGTTTTGGCGGCGAACGGTCTAAACCCATTGCTCTGCGACCGGGACACACCTACACCCGTCATTGCCTACGCTATTCGTCAACGGAGAGCTATCGGCGGCATCAATTTTACGGCCAGCCATAATCCACCGGAATATCAAGGCCTGAAGTTTTCGACCAGCAACGGGGCGCCAGCCACTCCCGAAGTGACCGGTCAAATCGAGGCCAATATCGCCAGGCTTAAGTCTGAAAATTTTTCCTTTAAAGGCGCGGTCATTGGAACGTATCAATGCAAGACATTTAATCCCCAACCGGATTATTTTAAGCAGCTTCACAAGCTCGTTGCTTTTTCCGTTTTAAAAAAGGCCCGGCTAAAAGTCGCCGTGGATTTGAGCTACGGCACGGGGCACGGATATTTGGACAAGCTGCTGCAGAGTGCCGGATCCAAAACGACGTTGTTTCATAACGAACTCAATCCGCTTTTTGGCGGCCATCATCCTGAGCCCAACGCCGAAAACATGCGCGATGTGAGCAAGTTTGTGCGCGCCGGAAAGGCGCAGATCGGATTGGGGCTGGATGGCGACGCCGACCGTTTTGGCATTGTTGACAAGAATGGGACCTGGCTGGCGCCGAATCAGGTCCTCGCTTTGGCGTTGTATCATTTGAAGAAAAACCGCGGCTGGACCGGCGCGGTGGTGCGCACTGTTCCCACGAGCCATCAGGTGGATGCCGTTGCCGAGTTTCTCGGGGTAAAAGTCCATGAGACGCCCGTTGGGTTCAAATATATTGGTGCATTGATGGAGAGCGAACCGATTATCGTGGGCGGCGAGGAATCCGGCGGTTTGAGCGTGAAGGGCCATGTTCCGGAAAAGGACGGTATTCTGGCGTGCCTGCTCATGGCGGAATTGGTTGCGACGGAAAAGAAATCACTGGGTCAAATTCTCAAGGACCTTTCGAAGAAAATCGGCAACTTTTATACCGACCGGATTAACATTAGTTTTGCGCCTGAGAAAAAGGAAGCGTTGTTGTCAAAGCTCGGCAGTGGATTGCAAACTATCGGCGGGTTCAAGGTGGAGAAATATATTACGACGGACGGATTCAAATTTCTTTTGCCGAACCGAGAGTGGGTGGCGTTTCGCGCCAGCGGAACGGAGCCGTTAATTCGCTGCTATATCGAGGCGAGATCGAAAGGGAATTTTAAGAAGCTTGAGGCGGCGTGTCGGGAGATTTTGGCGGTTCTGTGAAAATAGCCCAGCCATTTATGGCCGGGACTAATGTGATTGAACAAATAAGTCCCGATAGGGACGGCAGAAATGCGCTTCATCCAGCTTTTGCCAATTAAGTTTTCTGCCGTGCCTGACGGGACTTTTCCGGCCCTCCCGACCTAGATCCAGCCATAAATGGCTGGGCTATTTTAAGTGCCATATCGCGCGACTCTCGACACGAGCGAACGCTCTATGCGGCGGCTTTTTTCACAGCTTGAACTACCTTCTGCGCCGCATCCGCCATGGAATCTCCGGCGACGATGGCCACGCCGGATTCGGCGAGGGTCTTTTTCCCGGCGGCTACGTTGTTGCCTTCCAGGCGCACGACGAGCGGTATGCGCAAATGGGTTTCCTTGACGGCGGCCACGATTCCCGTGGCAATGACATCGCAATCCATGATTCCGCCGAAGATGTTCACCAGGATGCCCTTCACGTTTGGGTCGCTCATGATGATTTTGAACGCAGCGGTAACTTGTTCCTTGCTTGCGCCGCCGCCCACGTCGAGAAAATTGGCGGGCGAGCCTCCGAAATGTTGAATGATATCCATGGTCGCCATGGCCAGGCCTGCGCCGTTAACGAGGCAGGCGATGTTTCCATCGAGTTTGATGTAGTTGAGGTTGAACTTGCTGGCTTCGATCTCCAGCGGCGCTTCCTCATTCAAATCGCGCATTTCCTGGATGTCTTTGTGCCGGTACAACGCGTTGTCATCGAGCGAAATCTTGGCATCCAGCGCCACGACGGTTTCTTTGCCGTCGCGTAATTCGACAACGGCCAGCGGATTCAATTCCAAGAGTGACGCATCGCATTCCCACCATGTTTTAAAGACGGCGATGACGAGCTTGACGGCGGCGTTGAATAAATCGCCTTTGAGGCCAAGGGCATCGGCAATTTTGCGCGCCTGATAGGGCATAATGCCGACGGCGGGATCCACCGATTCCTTGAAGATTTTTTCTGGTGTTCGCGCGGCGACTTCCTCGATATCCATGCCGCCTTCGGTGCTGGCCATGATGAGCGGACGGCCCACGGCGCGGTCCAATAAAACGGCCAAATAAAATTCTTTTTTGATCTTCGCGCCTTCGGATATGAGCAGGGTCTGGACTTTCCGGCCTTCAGCTCCGGTTTGTTTGGTGACCAAAACGTTGCCGAGCATTTTTTCGGCGAACGAAACCGCTTCATCGACTGAGGACGCCACTTTGACACCGCCCTGGAAGCCGCTCTTAAACGTTCCTTTACCCCTGCCGCCCGCGTGAATTTGGGATTTAACTACAAGTTTCGCACTGCCGCTAGCGGCGATTTTTTCGGCCGCCGGGCGGACTTCCGCGAGTGATTTGGCCGGGATTTCCAGCGGGACCGCGACGCCATGCTTAGCGAGCAACTGTTTAGCCTGAAATTCGTGAATATTCATTTCAAATAGCAGGGGATTAAAAACGATTGGGGTGGAAAGGTCAATCGGTTATGAGAACGCGGAATGGGACAAATGGGACAAATGGGACAGCCCGAGAGAGGCCGCCGTAACTCGAAGTCGGAACGCCCACGCTACAGATATTCGAGGACGAGGATGAGGACGAGGACGAGTAAAAGGGATCAGGCCTTCTCGCTTGTGATGTAAACGCGGTTTTGGACTTCGCGGAAGCTGTGCAGGAAGAGGTCGTTGTCGCTAACGGCTTTTTCGACAAGCTGCTTGAGCAAGAACATTTCGGAGCTGTTGATAACGGCGTGGACGCTGTGTTTGAACGCTTCCATGGGAGTGAAAGTCTGGAACGAATCACCGAGCAGAATGATGGTCGTGTGCCGTCGCTGATTCACGGGCATGTTCTGCAAAGCCTTGAGCGCCTGGTTCTCATCAATCGTGTGAGCTCCAAAAAGTTCCTCAATGACCACGACCTGATATTGGACCTGGGTAAAGCGAGTGAGAAAGTCGCTATGCGTCGCGGCCGTATGAACCTTGTAACCCAGTTCAGCGAGCGTGGTTTTGGCCGTTTCAAGCCATTCGGGTGTGGAAAAAGCTATGAGAGCCGGCTTATCGCCGGTGCTGATGAAGTCAAATGCATTATCCATATTTTAGACTTTCAGTTTTAGGCTGGCGGGAGCCGCGCCATTTTCGATCGTTTTCATTCGCAGCGAACCGGCGGTGGCGCTGAGTTCGCCGCGCTGTTTTTTAATATTGTCGATGCCACGGGCGACGACACTTCGTTTTGAACAATAGAGCATCGCGGTTTCTTCGGTGATGATGCCCTGGTCAAAGGCTTCGAGGCAGGCGTTATCGAATGTTCGCCAGCCGTAGGTATAGCTGGCTTCGGTAATTTCGTAAAAAGTCTTGCCTTCGGATTCGCCCATCCGAATGGATTCCTGGGTACGAAGGTTCGACCCCATGATTTCGAGCAAGGCCAATCGTCCACCGCCGACTTTGGGGACGAGCCGCTGGCTAACGACCCAGCGCAAAGTATCCGAGAGGCGGACCCGCACTTGTTCCTGTTCTTCAGGGTCGAACATACCGAGAATACGATTGATGGTTTCGCCAGCATTGATTGTGTGAAGGGTGCTTAAAACCAAATGGCCGGTTTCCGCGGCACTGAGGGCGATTTTGACCGTGTCGCGGTCGCGCATTTCGCCCACGAGAATGACCTTTGGCGCCTGGCGGAGGGCGGCGCGGAGGCCGTTGGCGTAGGAATCAAAATCCACGCCCAGTTCGCGCTGATTGAACGTCGCTTTCTTGTGCAAATGGACGTATTCGACCGGGTCCTCGAGCGTCACGATGTGGACTGCTTTGGACCGGTTAATGTCGTCGAGAACGGCCGCCAGGGAAGTGGTTTTGCCTGACCCGGTCGCGCCGGTGATGAGCACCAGACCGGTCTTTTCCTTGGGAATTTCTTTGAAAACTTCGGGAAATCTCAGCTTATCCAGGGTCGGAATGACCGTGTTCAATTGCCGGCAGACGATGGAAAAATTTCCGCGCTGTGAGAAAACATTCACGCGAAAGCGCGCCTGATCCGAGAGCGCATAGGAAGTGTCGCACGAGCCATGGCGCAGCAGGTCTTCAATCTGCCACATGTTATCGCCGATAATATTCAGGGCGATCAGCTCGATTTGATAGGGCGTGAGGTTTTCAATCGGAGGATCGAAAACGACCGGTTTAAGTTCGCCGTAGGCTTCCACCTGGGGCGGGCGGTCCACCGTAAAGTTCAAATCCGAAACCTCCGGCTGCGATGCAAGCATCGTCGTCAGTATCTGGTCCAATTCTGGTCTCCGCATAAATTAGAGCGATTCGTCATCGTCCGGCGGGTGGGCGAGCAACGGACGGAATTTTTTCTTGTCCAGGGCCTTGTCGTAGGCGTCTTCGGGAGTAATTCGCTTCATGCGCAAATGCTCCATGATATGATCGTCCATCGGCTGATTGCCCAATTTCTTGCCGACCTGGATCATGCCTTGAATCTGGTGGGTCTTGCCTTCGCGAACAAGGTTCGCCACGGCTGTGTTGAACACCAGGATTTCAAACGCGGCGACACGGCCTTTTTTGTCAATCCGTTTAAACAGGGTTTGGGCGATGACGCCCTTCAATGCTTCTGAAAGGGTCTGGCGAACTTTATTTTGCTGGTCCGCCGGGAACACGTCGATGATACGGTCCACGGTCTTGGCCGCGCTTTGGGTGTGAAGTGTTCCGAAAACCAGGTGACCCGTAGCCGCCGCGGTAATGGCCAGCTCAATTGTTTCAAGGTCGCGCATTTCGCCGACCAGAATAATGTCCGGGTCTTCGCGCAAGGCTCCGCGCAAGGCTGAGGCAAAGGATTTGGTGTGGACCCCTGTTTCGCGATGGTTCACCAGGCAGTTCTTGCTCTCGTGAACAAATTCAATCGGGTCTTCGATCGTGATGATGTGGTCTTTGCGGTTTTTGTTCGCATAATCCACCATGGCGGCGAGCGTCGTGGATTTACCGGAGCCGGTTGGCCCGGTGACGACGACCAGTCCGCGATGCAACATGCAAAATTTTTTAAAGACCGCCGGAAGCGGGGCATCGAGTTTTTCGAAGTCTTCAAATGAAAGCACCCGGCTAGGAATCTGGCGGAAGACGGCAGCGACGCCGAGTCGCTGGTTGAAGAAGTTGACGCGGAAGCGGGAAATTTTCGGAATCTCATACCCAAAATCGACGTCACCGGTTTCCTCAAATTGTTTGATTTTATAATCGGGCGCGATTTCGTAGAGCATGGCCTTGAGCGAATCGCTTTCCAGCGGCGGGTAGTCCACGCGCTGCAACTCGCCGTTGATCCGGAGCATTGGGGGGTTGCCCGCCGCCATGTGCAGGTCGGACGCCTTCTGCTCGAACATCAAATTGAAAAACGCATCTATTTTGGCCATAATCGCCTACTTTGTAATGGGCTCTGTAGCCACTATCGTGCCGAATGCGCAAGAAACTCGAAGAAATTATACGCGATGAAATTGTTGTTGCCCCAGGCGGCGCTCTGCCGTTTGTTCGCTTCATGCAACTGGCTCTTTATTGTCCAAAACGTGGATATTATGAGGCAAAAAGAGACACTGTGGGCCGGCGAGGCGATTTTTACACCAGCGTCAGCGTGGGGAAACTGTTCGGGGAACTGCTGGCCTTTCAGTTCGCCGAATGGCTCGAAGAAATCAAAACGCCGGGCAGTCGGCTAAAAATCGTCGAGGCCGGCGCGCACGACGGGCAACTGGCATGGGACATCGTGACCTGGCTTCAATCGAACCGGCCCGCATTGTTTGAGGAACTCGATTATTACATCCTGGAACCGTCCGGTCATCGCCGGGAGTGGCAACGGGATACGCTGGAGTGTTTTGCCGGGAAAATCCGGTGGCTCCCGGGATTCGATGTCTCAACGCATTCGAGCGTGACAGGTATCATTTTCTCAAACGAGTTGCTCGATGCCTTTCCGGTTCGCCGCCTCGGTTGGAATGCGAACAAAAAGCAATGGTTCGAGTGGGGAGTGGCTTTGGACGGGGACAAATTTGCCTGGACGAAAATGGAATTGGCTAACGACGACGTTTTGCTAAGCGACGTGGCGCCGTCGTTGCTGGACGTTCTTCCGGACAATTTCACGACAGAAGTCAATCTCGCTGCGCTGAACTGGTGGCGCCTGGCCGCGGGCGGCTTGAGTCACGGAAAATTGATGACGGCCGATTACGGCCTGGACGCGGAAGATTTTTTCGTGCCGGCGCGCGTCAATGGAACTTTGCGGGCTTTTTTCCGGCATCATTTTGCCGGTGACCTGCTGGCCAATGTTGGCGAACAGGACCTTACCGCCCACGTTAATTTCTCAGGAATTCAACGGGCGGGAGAGGAGGAGGGATTAAAGTCCGAATTTTCTTCAACGCAGGCGAGATTTCTGACGCGGATTATGGAGAAAACCTTGGCGGACAATAAATTCGGCGAATGGACTTCCGCGCGCGGACGGCAGTTTCAAACCCTGACTCATCCGGAACATTTGGGCCGGGCCTATCGCGTGCTTGTGCAATCGCGTCAACCGGCTAGTAAGAAAAAATCCTGTTAAGGGTAAGCGAGAGGAAAAAATCGGAAATCAAAATGGTGATGGATGAATAAACTACGGCTTCGGTAGTGGCACGGCCTACGCCTTCCGCACCGAGACCACACGTCAGGCCTTTGTAACAGGCAATCATTGCAATGATTCCCCCAAAAATGAATGACTTAATCAAGCCGCTGAATACCTCCGTATCATGCGTGAAGTGGAGCATGTTGTACCAGGAATAGGTCGGATCAATTCCCAGTTGATAGACGCCCAGCAAATAACTTGCGATGATGCCCAGAACGGCGGCTTCCAGCATGAGGATCGGCATTGCGCAGAAGGCTGCCACCAGACGGGGCACCACCAGGTAATCGACCGGATGCGTGGCGAGTGTTCGTAACGCGTCAATTTGTTCCGTCACTCGCATGGTGCCGATTTCCGCGGTCATGGCCGCGCCGACGCGCCCGGTCACCATCAGCGCGGTGAGCACCGGGCCCAGTTCGCTGCACATCGCCACGCTCACGACCGCGAGGGTGGCTGTGTCCATTTTGACCTCATGAAATTTAAAATAGGTTTGCGCGCAGAAGACCATGCCTGTAAATGCGCCGGTGATGAGCACGACCATCTGCGACGTGACGCCGATGAAATAGAATTGATAGAACAATTCGCGATACGTGATTTTCCACGTAAAAAGCGAGGCGATGGCGTCGCGCGCCAGCAAACAAAGCTGTCCCAGACCCGTGAGATTGTCCTCGATCCGTTTCCTGTAGGAATCAATGCTCATTTTGGCAAAAATAACAAGGCCGGTTGCTTTTGACCAGCCTCAGGTTTTAGACATGCATTATAATTCAATATGACCGTTCGCCAATACTGCGCGACCGGCGAATCTGAATGGCTGCGAATGCGCATGAAGCTTTGGCCACAATTAAGCGTTGAGACGCATCGGACCGAGATGACTGAAAACTCTGAACCGGTCCTGTGATTTGCCCTCCGCCGCTGAATCTGCAATGATTCGGCCGATGATTCGCTGGGGAAAACGGTTGCTGAAAATCGCGATGATGTTGCTCGCGCTGATTGTGTTGCTCGCCGCGGCGTTGTTTTTATTTCCGCAGATGTTTCTGTGCGTGGACAGCGGCCCGGTCAAGGCGGACGTAATCGTCCTGCTGGGTGGTGGCGGCACGCATGAACGACCCGAATATGCCGCCAAACTTTTCCTCGATCATGCGGCGCCTGAGATTCTTATCAGCGGCGCGGGTGACGATGAAATCAACCGCCGCATATTAATAAGAGAAGGCGTGCCTGCCCGTGACATTGCAGTTGAGAACAAATCCAAAACCACGCGTGAAAATGCCCGCTTCTGCGGGGCAATGTTGCGGGGGGAAAAAGTCCACAGCGCCATTATCGTGACTTCCTGGTATCATTCGCGGAGGGCGCTGAAAACGTTTGAGCATTTCGCCCCGGCCGTAAAATTCTATTCCCGGCCCTCGTATTTCAGATACAAACATTCCCATTGGACCCGCGATTTCTCCCGGCGGGTTTATTTGGAATACGTCAAATTACCAGGATATTGGGTTGCGTATGGCGTTTGGCCGTTTTAGCCGCGACACAAAAATAATAAAATACGGCCATGAAATCGATATTTCATGGCCGTAAATTGGTTGCGGGGGCAGGATTTGAACCTGCGGCCTTCAGGTTATGAGCCTGACGAGCTACCGGGCTGCTCCACCCCGCGGTAAATTGGGAATCCGAGGATCACTGGGTGAATCGTTCGGACTTAATCAGTTTGCCATAAAGCAAAGGGATAGCAAGGGATTTATCGATTAATATTTGCAGTCCTTTTTATTTGGTCTTCCGCAAGATTCCAGGGATAAATAGTTGCATCGAAATGCCAAAATATCTCGCCATACTCGCACTTCCCGCCATTCTTATAATCGGAACCATTTGTTCGCCCGCGCAAGGAATTGACGTCAGCCGTAATATTCAGGTTCACAAACCGTATCTTAATTTTCCGGTGAAGAATGGAGCGCCTATGCGCCACTTTGACGTCCTGGTCGACGGCAAAACGGAACGCGCCTTTGACATCGAACTTGCCGATGGCAAACCCGATTGGTGGGCCTTTCTGGATGCAACTCCGTTCATGGGCAAGGGCGTCACGATCAAAGTGGATAAACTGCCGGAGGGCTCAGTCGGATTGAGTTCCGTCGACGAGTCCGATGAAATCAAAGATAATGCGGAGTATCAGGAGCCGCTGCGCCCGCAATTTCACTTTACCTCGCGGCGCGGTTGGTTAAACGATCCAAACGGGCTGGTTTACTTTAAAGGCGAATATCATTTGTTTTACCAGCATAATCCCTACGGTTGGAACTGGGGGAACATGTCCTGGGGCCATGCCGTGAGCACAGACCTCGTCCATTGGCATGAACTTCCCGTAGCGCTGTATCCGGATGAACACGGCGCCATGTGGTCCGGTTCAGCCGTTGTGGATTGGCAAAACAGCACCGGTTTTCAAACTGGCCGGCAGCCTGCGCTGGTGGCCATGATGACCGCGGCCGGAAATCCGTTTACCCAGGAAATCGCCTTTAGCAATGATCGCGGGCGCACCTGGACTAAATACGAAAACAATCCGGTGCTGGGACACATTGCCGCGGATAATCGGGACCCCAAGGTGGCTTGGTTTGCGCCGGAAAAGAAGTGGGTGTTGGTACTTTACCTCGACCACAATGATTACGCGATTTTTGAGTCAAAGGATTTGAAACATTGGAACAAGCTTCAGGACTTCACACTACCCGGCGATGCCGAATGTCCGAATTTTTTTGAAATGTCCCTCGATGGAAACGCGCGCAACCCGCGCTGGGTATTCTTCGGTGCCAGCGGGGTTTACGTTATTGGCAATTTCGATGGACTTAGGTTTGTTCCCTCGACCACGCCGCGCCACCTCGAATGCGGCAATTGTTGGTATGCGTCACAAGTCTATTCTGACATTCCCGCCCGTGATGGCCGCTGCATTTTGATTCCCTGGGGACGGCTGCCAAACGGCGATATCTTTCGCGGAATGCCGTTCAACCAAATGATGGGCTTGCCCGTTGAATTGGCGCTGCATTCGGAACCATCCGGGTCTGTCCTTGAGGTAAGCCCTGTGAGGGAGCTTGCTTCACTCCGGCGGCACAAATCAAAAATTCAGCCGCAACCGGTATTGCCCGGTGTCAATCCCCTGGCCGGGATACGCGGCGAGCTTTTCGAGATCCAGGCGCAACTTGCGGTTGGAACGGCGAAGGAGATAGAGTTTGATCTCCGTGGAGTCCCATTGACTTACGATGTGGCCAATGGAAAGCTTTCCTGCCTCGGTTGCCAGGCTGACGTGGCCCCAATGGACGGCAAAATCGATCTCCATATTTATGTTGATCGCACATCGGTGGACATTTACGGCGGCGATGGAACGCTTTATATGCCGATGGCGACTACATTTTCGCCGGAAAACCAAGGCTTGAATCTTTCGGGCGAGGGCGGTGGTGCTCAAATCGTTTCGATGACGGTTTACGAATTGAAGTCGGCGTGGCGATAGAGGGTTGCATTTTGATTTGCAATGGATCGTTCCAATCCGAGTGTGTGGCTTTGGCGCTGTTTCAAGCCTTCCTACGCCAATTCCGACCTGGGCAGTGGTTCTCTCTTAATGCTCACCCTTTTTTCAACCCAAAGATTTTCGATTTCCTCCAGGCTGCGGCCCCTGGTTTCCGGAACACATTTCCAATAGTACGATACAGCGACGAGGCAAATGGCGGCGGCGGTGAAAAAGAATACCGGCATGCCAAATTTGGCGACGTACCATGGAAAAACCCATGCGCTGAACGCATTGGTTGCCCAATTTGCGAACGTGGCCAGGGACATGGCGCGGCCACGCACGCGGTTGGGAAATATTTCCGGCGTTAACACCCAAATCACCGCGCAAATCGAAAAAGCGATAGCGGCGACGTAAACACAAATTAAACCGCCGACCCACAGGCCCATCGCCTGGGACACGGTGGATTCATCGCGAACGGCGAACAGAAAAACACAGCCAATGGCAACGAGCGCGAGCGTGACGATGCCCATCCCGCTAATCAGGAGCGGACGGCGCCCGACGCGGTCAATGATGAGCAGGGCAAGAACTGTAAACACCAGGTTGATAAACCCAAAGCCGACTTGTGCCAAAAGCGCGCCGGCATTTTGGAAGCCGGCAGCCGCAAGAATTTTTGGCCCGTAATAGACCACGATGTTGACGCCGGAAAGCTGGCCAAACACAGACAAAAGAATGCCCAGCAATAGAGCGCGGCGCAGGCCGGGTTCAAACAATTCGCCAATAGCCGCTTGTTTGGTCTCGCGGGCATTCTTAATTTGGGTGAATTGCTCATTGGCTTTTTCCGTCCCGCCAATCCGCTTGAGTATCACCAGTCCCTGAGCTTCCCGTCCGGACTGAATGAGCCATCTTGGCGTTTCCGGAACGCGAAACAATAACAACAGAAACAACCCGGCGGGCAGCATTTCAGCTCCGAACATTCCGCGCCAATATTCAGCCACCAGGATCCAATGGAGCGAGGGCCAGTGGGCGAAAGCCAATGGATGGGTTTGTGCGAACCGCAGGACCAACCAGTTCGACAAATAGGCCGTTAAAATTCCAATGACGATGGACAATTGGTAAAAAGCGACTAGGCGGCCGCGCCAGGCTTGCGGGGCGAATTCCGAGATATACATCGGCGCGATGACCGAAGCCATGCCGATTCCAATGCCGCAACTTATGCGAGCCAGGACAAGCACGTTGAATACCTGCGGGACCGTGGAATAAATCGCCGATGCCAGAAAGAAAACTGCCGAGGCAAGCAGCACGGGCTTTCTTCCGAAACGGTCGCCTAAAGTTCCGGCGATCGCCGCGCCGAGAACACACCCAACGAGCGCGGAACTGGTAAACCATCCTTGCATCAGTTCGTTCAGCGCAAACTGCTCCTGCACACGTTGAACGGTCCCGGAAATGACCGCTGTATCAAACCCAAACAACAAACCGGCCAGCGAAGCAACCAGGCAAACCGGTGACAGGTATCGGATGCTTCCGTTGCTGTGCCGGGCCGATGAAGGAGGGGAGCCGGCTTCCTTACGATCAAGATCTTTACTCATACGTTTGCGCTAAAAGGGGAATTCCGGCCGCTGCGCGCGTCCTGCGCGCTCGCTTTTAGTTCCGCCAATAATTGCCAGCAATACCACTGCATTCGGGGCAAATGGAACGGTCCTTTCCACATATTGCCCTTAAGACGTGTGGCGACGCTGCCGTCGCGATGCAGGTAGCCGAACCATTCGCCGTGGCACTTATCGGGAAAATGGGAATACGCCCAGTCGTGGACCTGCCAGTGCCAGCCGGCATATTTCTTATCTCCAGTCAGCACGAAGGCAAGCAATGTGGCAATGATTGCTTCATTGTGCGGCCACCAGAATTTCATATCGTGCCAATATTCCGCGCATGGGAGTCCTCGCGCGTCGCGAAAATAAAAGATGCCGCCGAATTCATCATCCCACCCGAGAGAATAAGAATAGTCAATGATACGGCAGCCCAATCGGATTAGACGCGAATCATTTTGACGACGACGAGCTTCGTCCAGAATGAACCAACCCATCTCAAGACTGTGGCCGGGATTGATCATCCGTCCGTCAAATGTGTCGTAGAATTCGCCGTTGGGACCGACTGATTCCAGGAGCGCGCCGAATTCCGCCTTTAAAAAGTGTCGTTCCGCTTCATCAATGCATTGGTCGATAATCTCATTGCAAAGCGGGTCGTTGACGGCTTTGCGCAATTCCTGGGCAGTCACGAGCAGGATCATGGGCATGGCCAGCCCTTTCATGGGGCGAACCTCGGGATTGATTTTGGGGGACAGCAGGCCGGGTGTTCGGTGATATTTCAGGATCAATTTAAATAAATTGAGCGCCTGTTCGGTATAACGCGATTCGCCGCTCGCCACTCCGAACGCCGCGAGGGCAACGACGGCGAAACTTTCCGAAAAAAGATAGCGGCGCTTTCGAAGCGGTTTTCCCTCGCGCGTGAGCCAGAAAAACATGCGGCCGTCAGTGTCGAAACATCGCTCGTTGATAAACTGAATTCCATGCCGGGCAGCGTCGAGCCATTCGGGCCGTTTTTCAACCGTATTATAGAGAGTTGACAGAAGCCAGGCGAAGCGGCCTTGAAACCAAACCGATTTGTCGGTTTGCAAAGGCGTCCCATCCTGGTCGAAGCAGGTCAGGTATCCTCCGTATTCCCGGTCGATGGCCCTGGGCAGCCAAAATGGCAAGGTATCTTCCAACAAGCCGTCACGATACGTGGCGAGATACGAGTCGAAGTATTTCTGCCCCGGAAAACCGTTTAGTTCCGTTGAATTCATTCTTTGCCGTATGCCACGGCAATTGTTCGTTCGGGATTATTCAGGTTTTTTGGCGGAAACCGCAATGACGCAAATGCGTCATTGTCTTTAATTTTCAGACGTGCTGTTATGGTCATGAAAATGCGGAAGAAAATTTGCGCTTCAAAGAGCAGAGCCTTTACGCTGATTGAACTTCTGGTGGTTATCGCCATAATCGCAATTTTGGCGGCCATCCTCTTGCCCGTATTGGACCGGGCCCAGCAAAAAGCCCAAAGCACTCACTGTCTTAACAGTGTGCGGCAACTGGTGCTGGCGTGGAATACATATCTGAACGACTCCAACGACCGGATTGTGAATAATCACAGCAATGGAAACAACGCCTGCGGGGCAGACGCCTGGGTCACCGGCGGCAACAGGCTGGGTGTGGGCACCTGGAACGGTAGTGCCAGAGAGGAAGCCAGCGCAACGGCCCAAACTAAAGCGTGGGCTATCCAGTATGGATTGCTTTTCGGTTACAACTCAAATCCTCAACTTTACCATTGTCCGTCGGACCCTTCTCTCGACACCAAATGGAAGGTCCGTCGAGACCGCAGCTATTCGATTAGCTGTGGAATGAATTGGACCAATGACAATGCCGATAGCACTCCAGTCAATGGCAGCTTTGTCAAATCCACTTCGATCCGAAATCCAGGTCCGTCACTGGCATCAGTATTTATCGAGGTCTCGGCCAACAGCATCGATAACAACGAATTTCCCTGTTACAATGCGGGCGAAGGGAATTACTCGTACTATAAGCTCCCGACGAACCGGCATGACAACGGTGCAAATATGAGTTTTGCCGACGGTCACGTGGAGCATTGGCGGTGGTACGGCCAGTATATCAATCTCGGCAATCAAATACCCGACGCAACGTTGGGCCAGGGGCAAGGATCCGGATTTGGCGCCCAGTCGGATCCCACTGACCCCGATTTGCCGCGATTGCAGGCAACCTTTCCATATATCGCAGGCTTTTGACGCGCAAATTCCGAATTTTCCCAAAACTGAAACCAAACCCTACAATCCCTTCAGCTATGAAAACAATCTCGAAATCTTCACCGGATCGTTGCGCCAACCCGAAGAAGTGGCTGAGCGCCGTGGCGGTACCGGCGCTCGCCCTTTTCTTTGGCGGCTGGCTTGAGCAACCACTCCATGCACAAACGACTTACGCGCTGACGAATCTTTTTACCGATGCGACTGGTGTTGGCGTGTTGGCGAACAGCACCAGTCTTAGGGGAATGGCGTACGACTCTGTCTCAAATTTGGTATATGTGGCGGTTGCCAGCGCCGCCACTCCTGCGATTGGCGCCTACAATGGAACCAGCGGCAGTTTTTTGGGAAATTTCAGCGTCAGCGGCCTGTCGGGCGGGACTTTTGCAGTTGACCAAATTGGAGTGGCCGCCGACGGCGCGATCTATGGGGTCAATCTTTCTACCGCTTCAGGTTCTACGGCCGATAAACTCTATCGTTGGGCAAGCTGGACGGCGACGCCTGCGGTTGCATTTAACGGCAATGCCCTGGCCAATGGCGGCTCGATTTCGGATACCAGCGGGCGTGTTGGCGATACCATGGCAGTCACCGGTTCCGGGGCAAACACACTCATTTTGGCGGGCGTAGGCGCCAAGCCTTATTTCTGCCTTTTTTATCCCAATGACGGGATTGGTCTTACCTTTACCAACACGATTATCGATATTCCCAGCGGGCTTTCCGTTGCGGGAAATGTGTTTGGTGTCTGTTTCTATACAAATAACACGTTTCTGGTGAAACCCGCGAGCAGCGGCAACAGCACGGCCTATTTGATTCAGTACCCCGCAAATTATGCCTCGCAAACTGTCGTGACTGGTGTTGTTGTAGCCACGACATCGTTGGGCGGTTCCTATAATAATACGACCATGCTGAACTACGCGCCAAGTGCCGGCTTTTTGGGTGTGCTGACAACGGGCGGCAATCCGTCGCCCCTTGGCCTTTTGAGCGCCGGGAACATCGCCGGCGGAGTAACGTCGCTGGCCACCACCAACACATCTACCCCAAACGGCAATGGCAATGCGACCGGCGGCGTGGCTCTGGGCGGCAACGGCATGACAAACGTCATTTACGCCTACGATACGGCGAACTCCCTGTATGCTTACGAAATCATTACCGTGCCTCCAGTTGCCCCGGGTATATCGGGTCCGATTGGTGGCGCTGTTTATCCGCCTTATACCTTAAGCGTCTCTGTGTCTGGAACGAGTCCTTTTTCCTATCAATGGCTTGCCACCAACGCGGCTGTTGCCGGCAGCTTCACCAATATTCCCGGCGCGACGACCAACACATACACCGTAACCACCGCATCCACAAACTTTTACGAAGTGATTGTCACGAACATCGCCGGCGCCACAACCGGCGCTGTTGCCTTTGTCGAGGCGCAGCAACCGGTCACCAACTCGGCTGTGAGTTCATTATGGACAGTGGCGCCGGGCCAATCCGGTTATAGCTGGCTTTCCTCAAGTGATAACAATGAACGTGGAATTGCCTACGACACGAATTCGCAAAACGTCGTGGTTTCGGCGACGTCAGGGCTTTATATCATTAATGGCAACAATGGGACAAATATGGGGACGCTAAACTTGACTGGTGTGGCTTTCGGCGGCCTGCTGGGCGGGTGCGATCAGGTCGGAGTCGCCGACGACGGCGCGGTCTATGGAGGCAACCTTGTAAACAGCGGCAACACCTTCGCGCTGTATCGCTGGTCGTCTCCGACCAATTCTGTTACGGCAACACAGGCCTTCAGCGGCGATCCGGGTAATGGCAACGCCAGCAGCGAACGTTGGGGAGATACGATGGCCGCGCGTGGGGCGGGCCCAAATACTCAAATTCTTCTCGGTTCGCGCGCCTCCGCGCCGGGCGGCACCAATGTGGCGTTGCTGACAGCCAATGACGGAATTGGACTGACCTATTCGTCCCAAATCATCGCGGTGAGCGATGTACCGCCAGGGTTTTCCGGGGGCAGTGTCGCCTTCGGTGCAGGAAATACATTTTGGGCCAAGAGCTCCGGTGGCGATTTATATGAAATCGCATTTAATCCCAATACGCTGACTGGAACCGTTGTTTTTGATTACCATGAGCCGGGCCAGGTTTCCGCATCTCTCATCGGCATGGGCGTGGACCCGGTCAATAATATTCTGGCCACCATCCAGCCCAATGACACTCCGAACGATTTGCAATTGTATGAGCTGACTGGCACTTCAGATCCGCCGGTCCTCTTTCACCAAGCGTTTTTCACGTCAGCGAACGCGAATGGAAATGAAAACGCCGCAATCACCGTCAAATATCCGCGCGTTTACGCCCTCGACGTAAACAATGGCATCGTCGCTCTGACTTATGGCGCTCCGGCGACCACGATGCCTTCGATCAATACCCCGCCCTTGAGCGCCTCCGCTTATGCAAACGTTGCGACCGTGACCTTGTCCGTGAGCGCGTCCGGTTCGTTGCCGCTTTATTATCAATGGCAGTTTAACTCGAATAATATTCCGGGAGCCACGTCCAGCACGTTCACAATTACCAATCCGCCCTTGGGCGCGGCGGGTTACTACGACGTCGTGGTGCACAACATCGCGGGCACCGTCACAAGCACGCCACCCGCCTTGCTTACGATAGTCGTGCCGGTCACGAACGCGACTGTGACACAATTATGGAGTGTCGGACCTGGAACCAATTCGTCAATGAACGGCCCGTATCTGACCACTTCCGGTTATGAAACGCGCGGCCTGGCCTATGACTCAACCACGTCGAATCTGCTTGTCGCCGATCACTTCTACATCCATGACTATAATGCGACCAATGGAAGCTATCAGTTTGACCTCAATACCGCTGGACTGCCGACCGGCGGCAACGGAGGCTGGACAGTGGACCAAATCGGCGTGGCGGACGATGGCACCCTGTATTCGGCCAATCTCAGCCTGGATGGGACTGCTTTCTCGATCATCTCGTATGGCACCTATAATTATTCCAGCCTGAACTATGCTTATGGCGGGTCCACCGGCGCCAATGACCTGAATACTCTCGATCCGTTGCCCGATCGTTGGGGCGACACAATGGCGGTGCGCGGTTCCGGGCCAAACACGGAAATCCTGTTCGGTTCCTATAACGGGACGAACGTCGCCCTTTTCACAACTTCGGACGGCGTGAATTTCATGCCAACGCTGATCGAAGTGTCTGGGGTGCCCCTGGGATTTGCGAGCCTGGGAATTGCCTTCGGGCCGGGTAACACTTTTTACGCGAAAGGCGGGCACAACTATAATCTCCGTCAGGTATCCTTCAATACCAGCACAGCCCCGGCTACCGGGGTGGCGATTGAAACTTATCTCGCGGGTTCGCAGGTGCCGAATGACCTGACAGGTTTGGGCGTGGATGTCACCAACAATATCCTCGGCGGGGTTTGTTACAATGACAATCCCAACGATGTGCAGTTGTACTTGTTGAGTGACAACACGAACTCGCCGTATCTGTTTGACCAGGACTTTTTCCCCGCCAATAACGTCAATTCTCAGGAAAACTCGGTCGTGGCGCTTAAGAACGGCTGGGGATTTGCCCTCAACGTCAACAACGGCATCGTAGGATTCAGATACAGCGAGCCGTTTGCGCCGCCAGTAACTCTGACCCATGTGGCCTATGCGCCGGCCGGCACCGTCATCAACTGGAACAACACATTTGACGGACATGGTTACCAGGTGCAATACAAGACATCTCTATCAGATCCGTCCTGGTTGCCGCTTGGGGCGCCCGTGACGGCAACCAACGCTACGGCCTCGTATACCGACACAACAGCCAGCGGAGCGACGCGGTTTTATCGGGTCATTTCACAGTAAACATGCTAATAAATCAGCTTGCCGGCATTTGCCGATGATGAATAGAACGGCTAGCGTTCCGGTCAGTGGGCGGATGTATGCACTGGACGCCCTGCGCGGACTGGCCATTTTGGCCATGCTGCTTTCGGGGCAACTTCCCTTCGGCGGCAATGATTTGCCTTCGTGGATGTATCACGCGCAGGAACCGCCGCCGGCGCATGAATGGATTGGCACGCTCCCCGGGATTACCTGGGTGGATTTGGTCTTTCCTTTCTTTCTATTTTCGATGGGGGCCGCATTTCCGTTTGCTCTTTCACGGCGCATTGCCGAAGGAGCACCCTTGTGGCGGACTGCCCTTTTCATTTTGGAACGCGGGCTTCTTCTGGCGTTCTTTGCGCTTTTTGTGCAGGCCATTCGCCCGACCACCTTGAGCCGGCATCCTACCACAAGCGTATGGTTTTTGGCATTGCTCGGTTTTCTCATTTTGTTTCCGGTCCTCACCCGCCTTCCGTCCGCATGGTCGCGCGAGGTTCGATGGAGCATTCGCATCGGCGGTTGGATCGGAGTGGTTCTGTTTTTCGCTTTCGCCCGTTATCCCGATGGCAGCGGATTTGATTTGGGCCGCAGTGATATCATTATCGTCGTGCTGGCAAATATGGCTGTCTTCGGCTCGATCATCTGGATGTTGACGCGCGACCAACTATTGCCACGGTTGGGCGTGCTTGGAGTATTATTTTCCATTCGTTTGTCCAATATGCCGCAACCCGTGGACGGCTGGGTCCATAATCTCTGGCAATATTCGCCCGCGCCGTGGATCTATAAACTCTATTACCTGCAATATCTGTGCATCGTGATTCCCGGGACCATAGCCGGGGACCTGGCTTTAAAATGGGCGCGCCATTCAAGCGCCGGTACTGAAAACGATGCAATTTACGGCTGGCCGAAATGGCGCACGGCCGTCATTTGCGTGTTGATGTTTTTGTTCGTGTCCGTTTTGCTGGTCGGATTAAAAGCGCGCTGGCTGGTTTCATGCACGCTGGTTACATTCGCGCTGTGCGGAATCGGTTATTGGCTCATGTCCGCTCCGAAGAATGAAATCGAGCAACTCTACAGAAAACTGTTTTGCTGGGCGAGCTATTGGCTGGTGCTGGGACTATTTTTTGAGCCGTATGAAGGCGGAATTAAAAAAGACAAAGCCACAATGAGCTACTATTTCGTCACGTCAGGACTGGCCATTTGTGTGCTGATCGCTCTGTCCATCATCGTCGACGTTTTCAAAGGTCGGCGCCGGTTGCAACTGTTGATTGACAATGGTCAAAATCCCATGATCGCTTACGCCGGAATCAATAATTTCATCACGCCGGTGCTGGCGCTCACGGGTGGCGATTGGCTGCTCAGCAAATTTGCCGTCACGCCCTGGCTCGGCTTTTGCAAAGGCCTGATTATCACTTTGTTGATGGCGATCACTGTCAGCGTGGTGACCCGAGCAAAAATTCTCTGGCGCACGTGATTCATGAATGATTCGGGCAAAGGATTGAGCCGCCGCGCGTTTATCAAACGCATCGGCACGGCGGCGCCTTTGATCTTGGTGCCGTCCATTGGATTGGCCTCGGACCAAAAGAGCGGGAAGCACGGCCAGGCGCCGGGCGGCTCGGAGTTGGCCGCGGATTTGGTCATTATCGGCGGCGGATTGGGCGGTTGCGCGGCAGCGCTGGCGGCGGCCAGGAATCATCTCCGGGTCATCATGACCGAGGAAACCGATTGGATTGGCGGCCAACTCACGCAGCAGGCGGTGTCTTTGCCCGATGAGAATCAATGGATCGAAACCGTGGGCGGTACGCTGTCTTATTTAAATCTGCGCAATAGCGCGCGCGATTTTTATTTCCGGAATTACCCGTTGACGAAAAAGTCTCGTGTAAATCCGCAGTTCAATCCCGGCAATTGCTGGGTTTCGCGCATAGGCTGCGAACCACGTGTATGGCTGTCTGTTTTGTATCAGGCGCTCATGCCATATCTCGGCAACGGCAAGTTGCAGATCCTGTTGCGACATAAGGCGATTGATGCGGAAACCGATGGCAATCGGGTGAAATCGGTGCGCGTATTGAATTTGGAAGCTGGAAATGAAGTCATTTTGCGCGCTGCGTACTTTGCCGACGCCACGGAAATGGGAGATTTGTTGCCGCTGACTGGAACGGAGTATGTCATGGGCGGGGAGTCTCAAAAGGACAGCGGCGAACCCCATGCGAAGCCGGTCGCGCAACCGGACGATTTGCAGTCCTTCACCCAATGTTTCGCCATGGATTACTTGCCGGACGGGAACCATACCATTGCGCGGCCGACGGACTACGCGTTTTGGCGTGATGCGATGACACGGACCTTTTGGGGTTCGTACAAGTTGTTGTCTTTTGAAGATCCCGATTCCGCGAAAATCGGTTTTAGCCCCGATGAAAGGAAGGGCTTTTGGACGTATCGCCGGATAGCCGACCGCAATAATTTTCTCCCCGATTTTTATCAAAGCGACATCACCATTGTAAATTGGCCGCAAAATGATTTTTCACTTGGCCCGATTTGCGGCGTTAGCAGTGAGACAGCCGCGATAAATTTGGCTCGCTCGAAACAGTTAAGCTTGTCGCTCCTCTATTGGCTGCAAACCGATGCGCCTCGCCCGGATGGCGGCGCAGGCTGGCGCGGCCTGCGCCTGCGTTCGGACATCGTTGGAACGGAAGACGGACTGGCAAAATATCCCTACATTCGGGAGGGTCGGCGCATTCGCGCGGAATATACCGTAGTCGAGCAGGACGTGAGTCTGAACTGGCGTGTCGGGGAAATGGGCCTGAAAGGAGAGCAGGCGCGGGCGAAAGAATTTGATGATTCCGTCGGCATCGGAAGTTACGCGATTGATATCCACAGTTCGATCGGCGGCGACGTATTGCGACTGGGGAAGACTCTGCCGTTTCAGATTCCCCTGGGCGCCTTGATTCCCAGGCGAATGGAAAATCTTTTGCCTGCCTGCAAGAATATCGGAGTCACTCACCTGACCAATGGCTGTTTTCGCGTGCATCCCGTGGAGTGGAACATCGGCGAAGCGGCTGGCGCCCTGGCCGCGTTTTGCGTCACAAAACAAAAATGGCCTCGCGAAGTCAGAAATCAACCTGGTCTTTTGGCCGATTTTCAAAAACTCCTGCGGGACGACGGCGTTCGGCTTGCGTGGCCGAAAAATATTCACGCCCCAATCGAATTGGATAAAAACCACGGATAATAACCCATCAGCCAAAACCAAGCCTATGGAGAATTCTCCAAATAAAACCTGCCAACTCACAGAGATGAATCGCCGCAATTTTTTGTACACATTGGGCGCCGGTGGCATGGCGCTCGCGGCCTTTCCCCAAACGCTCCAGGCATCTGCGGACGGTATCAAGCCAATCGCTGGCAGCTGGTTCGAATTTCAGCACCATTCCACCGTGGAAGGCGTGGACTGGAATCCCCAATGCGTCTGCTTCACTGGCGAGCAATGGGACGCCAAAATCAAGGAAATTGCCGACGTCGGGATCGAATATCTTGTGCTCATGGCCACGGCCGTTTATTACCGGTCTTTTTATCCGTCAAAGGTCTATCCCCAATGGCATTTGGTTTGTCCGGATCCCCTGGAAGTCGTTCTTTCCGCCGCAGATAAGTATGGCATTAAGTTCTTCATTGGCGGAGGATTCTACGGTGACTGGACCAGTCCCGTCATTATATCCGACCCGGTGGGCATGAAACAAAGTCTGCAGGCGATCGAAGAAATTGCCGGCATTTACGGTCACCACAAGAGTTTTTATGGCTGGTATTGGCCGAATGAAGCATTTATCAACAAACATTTCTCAGAACAATTCATAAAATACGCCAATACGTCGTCGCAATTGGCCAGGAAATTAATGCCCAATTCAAAAATATTGATTGCCCCCTATGGAACGCGATTGGCAGTCCCGGATGACAAATATGTGCAACAATTGTCCTCTCTCGATGTTGATATGATCGCTTACCAGGACGAAATCGGCGTGCGCAAATCAACAAAGGACGAAACGCCGTCATTTTATGAAGGACTAAGAAAAGCTCATGATCGCGCCCAACGTTCGGCCATCTGGGCCGACGTCGAAATCTTCAATTTCGAGGGCGCGGTTTATCATCGCGCCCTGATTCCGGCGCCGTTCGAGCGGGTTCTCAAGCAACTGGCAGCCGTCTCCCCGTGGGTGGACAAGATCTTGGTTTATCAATATCAGGGTATGATGAACAAGCCCGGCTCGAATGCTTTTTGCGGGTCCGCAGCGTCCGCCAAATTATACACTGATTATGTCAATTGGCTTAAAAGCCGGGAGTGATTAGAATACTGCTATTGCAGAAGCACTACATCGTCTAAAGATTCGCCGGACAATGATGCGCGTTGTTCGCCTTGTTGCGGTCGGTTGTATGTTCTCCATTTGCCGGGCACTTGCCGACAACACTTCCAATAATCAGGAATTCGTCATAGATAGTTGGCGCGCGAAAGAGGGACTGCCCGCCGAGGCGGTAACCAGTATCCTTCAGGACCAGAGCGGCTATCTTTGGATCGGTGCCACCAATGGTCTGGCGCGGTTCGATGGCATTCGTTTCACGACGTTCGACTCCATGAGCAATCCGGAAATGCCGGTCGGCGAGATCACAAGCCTCTACCAGGACCGAAACGGGACACTATGGATTGGGACAGGGCGGGGGCTCGTCCGCTTTGAGCGAGGTCGCTTTTCCTCATTTTTCGAGAAAGACGGCCTGTCATCGGAGCGAATTCTTTGCTCCGGTGAAGACGCTGCGGGCCATTTTTGGGCTGGGACCGAGGCCGGTTTAAATTGCCTCGAACAGTCGCGGTTCACTTCCTTTTTTACACTCGAAGGTTTGCCGGATGATCGAATCAACGCCATGGCCGTCCTCCGGCGAAATTTGATTTTTGCGACGGGTAAAGGATTGGCTGAATTCGGAGGAGTGAGATTCGGCCCTTTCACACCGGTTGAGGGGATTCCGTCAGATGATATTCGGGATATGAAAGCGGATGCAGCGGGCAATTTGTGGCTGGTCGATGATGCCGGCCTTTGGCGAATCCAGTTGGCCGGGAAAGGTCAGAATGTTACTCAGATCTACCAAGGAACGGTAACAGCCTTTGAGATAACCCCCGCTGGGACAGTCTGGTTTGGGGTCGGCGATGGAACTCTGTATAAATTGAATGTTAAAGACGGAGTAGGTTCGCCTCTCCGGATTGCTGATTTTCCTTCGGTCATTTCCGCCCTGTGCGAAGATAATGAAGGTGATCTGTGGCTGGGCACGGCGAAAAACGGACTCTTTCGTCTTAAACCAAGCGAAATTAGATTGACCCGGCCCATTGGTTTGGGTGATGAGGAGATATTTTCGTTGAGTATTCTCTCGTCGAATGAAATGTGGTATTCAACAGTGTCAGGCTCCCTCATGTGCCGGAAAGCAAGTGAGGTCGTGACGAACGATTGGGCGGCCGGCCTGCAGGTGCGGGTCGTATCGGGAGACAACCTTTCCGGGACCTGGATCGGCACCCTGGATGATGGATTGTTTCATTGGAACGACGGCCAACTTAGCCATTGGGACGAACTGGATGGGTTATCCGATAATGACATTGAATCCATTTTTGTTGGAAAGGATTCGGTATGGTTAGGCACGCGCAATGGCGGGCTGAATTGCCTGCATGGCGGACACATTGACCGCTACCTGACGCCGTGGGGATTGAACGGAAATTATGCCGGTGTCATCACGGAAGACTCAGCCGGCCGCGTTTGGGTGGGCACGACCGGCGACGGATTATTCTGTCTTTCCAATGGAGTATTTTCAGCATTTACAGAAAGCAACGGATTGCCCAATAACGATGTCCGCGCCCTAATGGCGGACAATTACCAGGTGCTGTGGGCGGGCACGGCCGGCGGGTTGGCGCGCTTTCAAGGCAATCGTTTGACAGCTTTCTCGAAAAAAGATGGTTTGCCAGATGACGATGTCTGCCAATTGCAGCAGGATAGATTTGGCAACCTTTGGGTCGGATGCAGCAGCGGTGTATATCGACTCAAAAAATCGCAACTGGCGGACTATGGGGAAGGACGCAGCCAGTTCATTGACGCCGTTTCCTATGGCGAACAGGATGGATTGACGGCCATGTCGTGCATCCCGGGCGCGCAAATCAGGGAATTCGGTTCAATCAGCGACCATGACGTGTGGTTTGCCACCAGCAAGGGTTTGGTCTCCTTTGATTCTGCCCGAATCGGCTTAAATACAAATCCGCCGCAGGTGGTTTTGGAGGAATTGCTGATAGACGATGTTCAGGTTTCTTTGGCCAATCCCGTTCGAATTCCGCCTGGTGCGGAACGAATTCAATTTCAATATACCGGCTTGAGCCTGGTGGCCCCGGAGAAGGTGCATTTCAGGTGCATGCTTGAGGGCTTTGATCGAACCTGGGTCAACATGGAGAGCAAACGCGCTGTTCAGTACACTCAAGTGCCGCCGGGTCATTATCGCTTTCATGTGGTCGCTTGCAATAATGACGGCGTCTGGAGCCAGTACGGCGACAGCCTGGCGGTGATCGTTGCGCCGTTCTGGTGGGAGATGGCCTGGGTCAAGTTGCTGGCATTAGGTCTTCTTGCTGCTTTTGTCATGGGCGTCGTGCGCCAGCGTCGGAGCCGGTTGCGTGAACTCGAAAAATTGCGCATGCGAATCGCCGGCGACCTTCACGATGAATTGGGTTCCAGTTTGTGGAGCATTGCGTTGCTGAGCCAAATGCTGAATAAGCACGGCAAAATGGGCGATGACGAGCGGCGCGACGCTGATGAAATCCATCGCATTGCCAGGCAGACTTCCAACGCGATCCGTGATATCGTCTGGATCATCAATCCGGCATTCGACACAGTGCAGGACCTCGTGCAGCGCATGAAAGACTTTGCCGGGACCATGTTGCGCGGCGCGGAATACCGGCTGAATTGTGAAGGTTTAAACTTATCGCGCCGGTTGACCCTGGGTTTTCGTGAAAATGTCTTTCTCATGTATAAAGAAATCCTAACCAACGTAGCCAAGCATGCAAAGGCCTCCGCGGTGGAAATTTACCTGAAAGAACTTCCGCGCGCATGGGAACTGACAGTTAGGGACGATGGCGTCGGTTTCGATCCTTCAGTCCCCGCAACCGGAAATGGATTGCAGAATCTGCGCCGGCGCGCCGAGAAGATTGCGGCGTCGGTCCACGTCGCCAGCGTGCCGGGCAATGGCACGACGGTCACGCTGTCCATTCCCAAAGCCGCCGAAGGCTCATTTTGGACACGAAAATTCAAGCCCACGTCATATGAAAACTACACCAACGGCAGCCAGGACGACAGTCTGGCTCGTTGAAGACCACGAAGATTGCCGCCGCATGGTTGCGCGAGTTATCAATCGCACCACTTCCATGCGTTGCGAGCACTCGTTTTCTACTTGTGAAGAAGCGCTCTCGGCGCTGGGTAACGGACCCGCCCCGGACGTCGTTCTCCTCGATGTTGGACTTCCGCGCATGAACGGTATCCAGGGCATTCGCGAGATTAAGGCGCGCGCGCCCTCAACGCATGTCGTCATGCTGACGGTCTATGACGACCACGAAAAAGTATTTAACGCTATCTGCGCCGGGGCCTCCGGATATTTGCTGAAAACGGCCGATGACCAGGCCATCGTGAACGCAATCCAGGAGGTCCTTAGCGGCGGCGCGCCCATGAACCCGCGGGTAGCTCGTATGGTCCTGGGAATGTTTACCCGGCTCACCGAACCCGCGCGGCGTGACTATGGACTTTCCGCGCGGGAAACACAGATTCTGGAACTTATGAGTCGCGGTCTCATAAAAAAGGAAATCGCCGACCGGCTTGACCTGAGTTATCACACCGTGGACAACCATCTTCGCAGCATCTACAGCAAATTACACGTTCACACGCGCGGGGGCGCTGTCGCCAAGGCGCTCAACGAGAAATTGCTCTAACGTGAAAGATTTCGTCAAAACGGTCTCACGCATTTTGCCGGCGCTTGTCCTGGTCATTGCGCTGGCCGGTTGCCGTTCCCGGCCACGGGAAATTACGGCGCTCTACATGACCGGTGTCTACGCCGATTCGGCGCGCACGTTGGCCGCGCAGTTTGAGCGTCAATCAGGGATCCGGGTCAGGATCGTCTCCGCTCCCTATCTGACTCTGCATGAAAAGGAACTGACCGAGTTACTCAACGGCAGTCGCGATTATGATGTCATGCAGGTTGCCCAGCAATGGGACGGCGAAATTCTGCCTCATCTGCTGCCGTTGGACGGCCTCATCAACACAAACAGCTCGTATCTGGAAGACTTCATTCCCCAAATTCGGCAGTCCTGTGGCGAATTGGATGGGAGAACCTATGGACTGCCGATGGCCGGCGATTCCATCACGCTGCTTTATCGTAAGGATGTATTCGACGCGCGGGCTCCTGAGTATCGCCGGCTCACCGGACGAGCGCTCCAGCCGCCGCAATCCTGGGACGATTATCTTCAATTGGCTCGGTTCTTTAACTCCGAGTCGCTCTATGGCAATATCATCATGGGGTTGAAAGAGCAGAATTTTACGCTTTGGTCGGGTATTTTTTTCGGCATGGGCGGGCAATTGGTGGACGATCACTGGCGGCCCGTCTTGAACTCGGACGTCGGAGTCCGGAGTTTGAATCTGTTTGTGCAGATGTTCCGTTGTGCGCCGCCCAATTCGCCAACGCTCGGCATCGAAAAAGCCAACGCGTTGTTTCTTCAGGGCTGGGGGGCCATGTATCTAACTTGGCCGAGCCTGATCTGGGAACAGATGCAGGATACCAACCTGTGCCAGGTGTCCGGCAAAGTCGCCGCCGCCGTCATTCCGGGCGTCAAGCCCCAGATCAGCGCATGGTCGCTTGGCGTCAATCGCGATTGTCCCGATCCCGATGCGGCACTCAAATGGCTGGTTTTTTACCTCAACAATGTAAATACAAAAAGACTCCTGTTGGATTACGGCAAAGGTTCACCGCGCCTCTCCACGTATCAGGACGCCGAATGCCGTCAAAAGGTATTTTATCTGCCGCAGGTCAGAGAAGGATTGGAAAGCGGCATACCGCGCTTTCGTATCCCTCCCTCGCAGGAGCTTTGCGATTACCTGGATGACCAGATTTCCCAGGCTGTGGCCGGGCGCATTACGCCTAAAATGGCCCTTGACCGGACCGCTGTATATTGGCGCACGGTTCTAAAAAAGACCGGCTATCTAAGTGAGTAATGTCAAAACTGAAAATATTCCTGATCGTCGTATTCCTGGCGCAAAAGATCTGGGCCGCCGCGGGGCAAACGGAGATCGCGACGCCAGTCGAACTGCAAAACATTTTGACCACCAATAGGCAGGGAGCCGTTGTCAGTCTGTGCGGCGTTGCCCCGGAATCCTGTCCGCGCATCCCCGTATCGCAAACTTTCAGCGGCGGCAAATTGATCTTTTCTGACTCTCCCGAGAGCCCAACGAACGTCGGCATCCTTTGTATGGACACGAATCTGGCCGCAACCGGTCCTTCTATCCCCAACCGCATCTTCGTCTACCATGTCAATGCGAGTTCGTCGGGAAAAATGAAGTTTTGCGTTCTTGTTGAGAACAATGGAAACTCAGCAGCCGTCCTCACAGTGCATCGGGCCGGCGTTGCCGGGCCAGGCACAGATTATATGCTCATCGGTGAAACAGCGCTCAATCGTTGGCTTGCAAACAGCCGGACCACGGCCCATTCAGTCGCCCCCGGCCAAACCATTCGATTGGACACCAATTTCGATTCCATTAATGTCGCACATGATGGCCTGTTGAACGGCATCTGGGACTACACATTCGATCAGCCGCACACGATTATCATTTGCGTCCTTCATGCAAACGATGACCCGATCGCCGTCGGTCCTACCCTCGGAGTTTTGGCCGGCCACGTCCACGATCGGGGCACATTCGAGTATTGTAATAAAGACTGCTCCACCACCGACGGGAACATTAACCTGGCCTCCGCTCCCCGCGAATTCCCAATTGGCGGAAATGACGATATCTACGTGAAAGGCTGGGACAATTCTGTGTTTCCTCCGATTGCTGTGACAAATGAAGGCAATTACGGAGTGTTCTATACTGTCAACTTGAAACTGAATGCGGATGATTCAGGGGCTCTTGCTTTATTATTAAGTCCGCAGGGTGGTTCGTGGTGCGGAGCCGTGAAAGCAATGCCTGGTCTGTTGCCTGGGGGGATGTTTTTCGTTCCGTCGAACCAAAAGAGCATTTCTGACCCCTCAAGCGCGGTGATTGTAGGAGAATATTTTCCCCGGGTTCTAAAAAATATATCGTTCCAATTTATGCCATCGGGGGGGGCGTCATTTCCTGTTTATGTATTGACTGTGCCGTTTCCGAAATAGCGTTAACACACCTTTGCAAAATAACAGCCTCATTTTGCAATATGCCCTCTCCGTGCCAGGCAGCAGCGCCTTCCACTTTCAAACTTTAATTGATCGACTAAATGTATTAACGGATTGTCGGGAGGGCAAAATGCTTCCTCATTTATCCGACAATCCGTTAATCTATTGATTCTCAATGCCGATGGCTTGCGTGGCCCCCGCGGGCGGCGATTCTCCGCTGTTGTCGAGGCTCCATTGCGGCAAATCCCCGCGGACCCCGTCGCGGAGCGCTGCCTCCGCGCGCGGCTATTTCCCGCTGCTCTTCACGGTCCATTGCCGCGAAGCCACGTGGCCGCCGGTGAAAAGCCCGGCCCCCCGCCGAAGCGATCCGGCGCCGCTGTTCCGAGCCCATTGCAGCAAATCCTCGAGGCGTGCGGTGGAACGAACGTCCGCCCAATGACGCTATTTTGCGCTGCTGTTTTGGATCCATCGCCGCGAAGCCCCGTCGTGTCCGCCCTCGTCGGCGCGCCCGGTGATCTTCACCGGCGGCCTCTCCGTAGCGGCGCCGGCTCCGAGGTGTCCCAAATTCCATTCTTCCAGACCGCCAGCGGGATGCGCGATTGCTTCCGCCGGCAATCGATGTTTGCCGTCGTGTCTTTGTCATATCTACTAACCCTTTCCCCTTGGTTCGACCGAATTGTCGTCTTGTCCCGTAACTGTAGCTGGATATGTGCCAGTGGCTGGGAATGCGGTTGAGGTTGCTCCCATTGCCGGGCATAAATCCACCCGGAGTGGTGCGTAAACTGTCACTGAACCGGAGGGGTGTTTTCAAGCCATTTTTGCCCGTTTTTTGCGGTTTTTCGCAGGAAAAATGGTCGGAGCGACAGGATTCGAACCTGCGACGTCTTGCTCCCAAAGCAAGTGCTCTAGCCAGGCTGAGCTACGCTCCGGCGCGGCCCTATATTCTCACGAATTGACTCCAGTGCAATTCCAAAGTCATTAAAAATCAATTTGCAAATCGCCATCCGAATTTGCAAAATACTGGTTCAATTAAACTATGAAAAAAGCATCTTTGATTTTTGTTGGCTTTGCCAGTGCGGCTCTTCTCACTGGTTGTAACAACCAGCAATCGCCGCCCGCCTCAGGCGCAACCAATAGCGCCGCCGCCACCACAAATGCCGCCACCACCGCTAGCGGCACTTTGACCACCGATAAAGAGCGTGAAAGCTACGCCATGGGTATGTATTTCGGAACCGGTTGGAAGAAAAATGGCGTGGACGTGGACCTGGACACATTGATGCGAGGCATCAAGGACGCCCAGTCCGGCGGCGCCACGTTGATGACCGAGGACCAAATGAGGTCCCAACTCATGGCCCTTCAGCGTAATGTGATGGCCAATCGCCAAAAAGTGCAGTCTCAGGAAGGGCAACAAAACCAACAGGAAGGCCAGGCGTTCCTGGTTCGTAATAAAACCCAGCCCGGAGTGGTTACGCTTCCGGATGGTTTGCAATATAAAATTATTCACGACGGCGACGGCGCCACTCCCGGTCCAAATGATATAGTTACGGTGAATTACCGCGGCACTTTTGTGAACGGCGCCGAATTCGATAGTTCCATTAAACGCGGACACCCCGCCGAATTCCCGGTCACCGGAGTCATTCCAGGCTGGACTGAAGCGCTCGAAAAAATGAAGGTGGGATCGAAGTGGGACGTCTACGTTCCGTCCAACCTGGCTTACGGGCCCAATGGTCGCCCACCTTTGGTCGGCCCGGACCAAACGCTTATCTTTGAAGTCGAATTGCTCGGCGTTAAGGCCCGCCCGGCTCCTCCGCAAGCCCAGCCGCTGACCAGCGACATCATCAAAGTCCCATCGGCCCAGGACATGAAGAACGGCGCAAAAATCGAAACCATCAAGGCGTCGGACCTTCAAAAAATGGAACAGGCCGCATCCAATAACGCTGCGTCCACCAACAACGGCACGAATCAGTAATAGGCTTTCAGCCTTTTGCTTCGCCCCGTTCTTGCGCGCAAGAGCGGGGCGATTCTCATTTGCAATCCTCCATCCTCGATCCTCCGGCCGCCCATTTTCTCTCCGCCCCTTCTGTCCCATTCTTGCCTCCTCGTCCTCGCTTCGGCGTTCGGTGCTCTCCCATCTCCCATCTTTCCGTCCCTTGCATCCTTTGCGTACCTGCCGTAGATTCATTCCGTTTGATTAACCGCGCCCGCTAATTGTATTTGCTAATATCGGCGGGGAACAATTAATGCTAATGAGAGAACAGGTATGAAACAGTTTTCAAGGTTCGTGTCCGCGTTTGTTATCGGCATAGTTTGCGTGGCGCTCGCCGCCGGCGTATTGCATTCGAGACTTTGGGCCAGGGGGCCGCTCTCGTCCATCGTCGTGGACAATTCGCCAATCAACCGCTCCACGTCCGGCCTCACGAGCTTTGCGCCAGTGGTCAAACGGGCCGCGCCTAGCGTGGTAAATATTTATTCCACCCGCGTCCTCCATTATCACGAGCAGAATCCATTGATAAACCCGTTCTTCCAGCAGTTTTTCGGCAATCCGGAAGGGCACGAGTTTACTCGCCATGAGCAAGTCCTCGGGTCCGGCGTTATTATCACGCCAGACGGCTACATTCTCACTGCCAATCACGTCGTCGCCAATGCGGAGGAAATCAAAATCGCCCTCACCGGTGACAAAAATGAATACAAAGCCAGCGTCGTTGGCTCCGATCCCGATACCGACGTCGCTGTGCTCAAAATTGATGCCAATCATTTGCCCGCCATTACCCTCGGAGATAGCAGCCAATTGGAAGTCGGCGATATCGTCCTGGCAATTGGCAATCCATTTGACATCAGCCAGCCGGGCCAGACGCCCACAGTCACTATGGGCATCGTGAGCGCTTTGGGCCGCAGCGGATTGGGTTTCAACGGCTATGAGAATTTTATTCAGACCGACGCCGCCATTAACCCCGGCAACTCCGGTGGCGCCCTCGTGGATGCCCAGGGCCGGCTCGTGGGCATCAATACGGCTATCGAGAGTAGTAGCGAAGGCAGCGAAGGCATCGGATTTGCCGTTCCTGCGAACCTCGCGCGCCATGTAGCCGACCGCCTGATTAGTGGTGGAAAAGTCTCCCGCGGGTACCTGGGCGTTATGCCCCAGGACATTACTCCCGGATTGGCGCAGAGCTTTGGTTTAAGTACCGAAAACGGCGCCCTCGTGGGCGGTGTCGAGCCTGGTACCCCCGCCGAAAAAGCCGGCATTCAGTCCGGCGATGTTATCACCGAATTTAATGGCCAGGCCATCGCCGGTGAAAACGACCTGCTGCTTGCCGTGGCTGATTGCGCTCCCGGTTCCAAAGTCAGCGTAAAATTTATGCGCGACGGTGACGCGCACACTGTCAAGGTCACCCTTGCGGAACGACCGGGCGAACAGGCGCAGAGCACGCCGCCGCAAAACCAGACCGACGCTCTTGACGGCGTGACTGTTTCTGATTTGGATTCCGACGTGCGCTCGCAATTGCAGATTCCCGATGAAATCCAGGGCGCGATTGTAACCGATGTCGCGCAGGATTCCCACGCGAACGAGGCCGGTCTCCAGAAAGGCGACATCATTATCGCAGTGGACCATCATTCTGTCAGCAATGCCGACCAGGTCGTCAATGTGTGCAACAACGCCAAAGGAAAATATATTCTCCTGAAGGTGTGGCGTAAACAGGGAGAAATGGGTGGCACCCGTTACATCAGCGTCGACAACACTAAGGACTAGCCGGTGGGGACGGCGTTCTTCGCAAGTGGCGTTGCCACCGCCGTCCGCGCTGCGTTCAGCGGCGCAACCCGGCCCGCCATTCTCACTTTTCGTCGCGTGCATCCCTTGTGTCCCTTGTGTCTCTTTGATAACGTCTAATGATTTAAGGACTCATGCCCGTCCAATTTAAAGATTATTACGAGATTCTGGGTGTCCCTCGCGCCGCCAGCGAAGCCGACATCAAGAAAGCATTTCGCAAACTCGCCCGCGAACACCATCCGGACGTCGCCAAAGACAAAAAACGCGCCGAAGAAAAGTTTAAGGAAATCAACGAGGCCTACGAAGTTCTGGGCGACCCCGCCAAACGCAAAAAATACGATGAACTGGGCGCGAACTGGAAATCCGGGGCCGAATTTCGTCCGCCTCCGGGTTGGGAAGGTTTCAGGCCGGGCCGCGGGCAGGGCGGGGCCGCGCCGGGAACCGAAGGATTTGATTTCGAATTTGGCGGGACCGGTTTCAGCGATTTTTTCGAGCAGTTATTCGGTGCGCGGCGCGGCGGCTTCACAGGCTTTGGAGCGGCCGAAGAAGAAACCGCCGCGCGCGGGCGGGACGTCGAGGGCGACATCATGGTCTCGCTCGAAGAGGCCGACCACGGCGCCCTCCGCACCGTCAGCGTCCGCCACAGGTCAAAAACCGAAACGCACCAGGTCAAAATCCCCGCAGGCGTTACTGAAGGCCAGCTTCTCCGCATTTCCGGTCGGGGCGAGCACGGCTCCGGCGGTGGGCAGGCCGGAGATCTCTATCTCCGGGTGCGCCTGGCCAAACATCCCGATTTCGAAGTCGACGGCCACGATCTTAGCTACGAGGCCGAGTTGGCGCCGTGGGAAGCCGTTCTGGGCAGCGAGATTTCAGTCCCTACGCTCCATGGTCGCTTGCACATCCGAATTCCTTCCGGAACGCAAAGTGGTCAAAAACTTCGCGTTCGCGGGCGCGGCCTTGGAGGCAAGGGCGATCTATTCGTCGTCGCCAAAATTTCCGTCCCATCTCAAGTTTCCGACGGCGAAAAAAAACTGTGGGAACAATTGAAAGAGCAGTCCCGCTTCAATCCGCGCGCCTGATGTGGTTGTCCCTTTGGTCCCTTGCGTCTCTTGCGCCGTTGTTTCGTTTACGAAATTCCATTTTGTCTTAATTTCATCCCACTGTCATTTGTCTGCCATTGTCTTTAGCCGAAATTCTCAGAAGAAACGGTACCGCCGTTTTGGCCCATTTATCCGGGGCAGGGTAGCTGCTGGCCGAGCCGCCGAAGCTGCTGCGAAGCATATCTGTGTCAATAATGCCCGGGTTCAGGGAAACCGCGGCCATGCCTGTGGGCAGCTCCTGCGATAATGAGTTAGTCAGCCCTTCAATCGCCCATTTGGTGGCGCAGTACGGGGCGACTTCGGCGTCTGCAGACCGGCCCCAGCCGGAACTAAAATTGACAATGACGCCGGCGCGGCGCTCGACCATCGCCGGAACGAAATGGCGGATAACATTGGCAACGCCCTTGATATTGACGTCGATCACGTCCGAAAATTCTTTTGCGGGAACTTGCCAAAGTGGCGCATTCCGGGCGATTAGTGCGGCGTTATTGATGAGCAAATCTGGCGGGCCATGCGACTTCAAAATGCGCCCGGCCCAGGCGGCGACCTGAATGTCGGACGAAACGTCCACAGGTTTAAAATCATTCGGAGTCGGAAATTCTTTTTTGAGTTCAGCCATGGCTTCGTCAGAGCGGCCACAGCCGATGACCGTATGGCCCAGACGGATGAACTCTGCAGTCATGGCGCGGCCCAACCCGCGCGAAACGCCGGTGATCAAAATGGTTTTGATAGTCCCTGCCACGGGAGGAAGCTAGCATCCGTTTTGTGAAAACGCGATACCTTCATGGCACGTATTACAGGGTCCATCAACATTCGCTCTTTCATCCCTTTGGTCCCTTGTGTCGCTTTAGTCTCTTTTTCCTCTTTAGCCTCCGCTGAAAATCTCCAAAATGAATCCCACAACATGAAACCAATCCTCTTTGTCATTTCATTTCTTGCCTCACTTTTTTTGGCTGGACAGCTCTTCGCGCAACCACCGGCCTTCATCACGGGAAACGTCCGCATTCAGTTATTGTCCGGTTCCCTTGTCCGCCTCGAATTGAAAGGCCCGGAGGGTTTCGAAGACCGGCCCACTTTTCACATCGTCAATCGCCATTGGCCCGGCGCGAAATTTTCTTTGTATACCAATGACAACATCATTGAAGTCCGCACGACAAATTACTTCGTTTACGTGCCTGAAAACGCGGCCTCGCTGGACCGTATCATGGTGCGACGGATTCATTCACTACCGCTCTATCAATATCACGGCGCCCTGGACAATAGCGCCTGGCTGCCCGGTCCCTCAAACAACCCTCAGGTCTGGTCCTTCGCCGACACGCCCCGAATCATTCCGCCAAAATGGGGCCTGACTCCCGCGCCTGCCGATAACACGGACCGTCCCCAAACATCCGGCTGGGACCTCGATAATGACGCGCCGGACGTTTACGTGTTTGTTCCACAGGGAAATTATTTTCAACTGCGCGCGGATTTTCTGAACCTGACCGGTCCCTCCGAGATGCCCCCGCTCTATGCGTTCGGCGCGTTTGACAGTCGCTGGCACGACTACAGCGAAGCCACCGCGCTCGAACAAATTGATAATTATCGCATCCGTCACATCCCGTTGGACGTGCTTGTCGTGGATACCGGCTGGCGAATGGGCGCTTCCATCGGGTATCAACCCAATACCAACCTGTTTCCAAACATGGGCCGTTTTTTTAGAGAAGCCCACGCGAAACATGTCCACGTGATGTTCAACGACCATCCTGAACCCCAGGCCGCCACCGCCCTGGACCCAAAGGAATTGAATTATCGCTGGAACGGCCTGACCGGTCTGCTGAACCAGGGCCTGGATTTTTGGTGGTTCGATCGCAATTGGATGGTCGCGCTAAAAACTCCGGCGCCCAATTTAAAGAAGGAAGTCTGGGGCATGAGACTCTATCACGACATCACTCAGCGCGACCGCCCGGATTCTCGCCCGTTAATTATGGCCAACGTGGATGGCATTGACAACGGCATCCGGAACCGCCCCATGGATGTGGCGTCGCATCGTTTTTCCATCCAATGGACAGGTGACATTGGTCCGGGCTACGACTACTTGCGTCGCGGCGTCGAAAACGCCGTCCATGCTGGCGTCTGCTCGATGTTTCCCTACATGAGCGAAGATTTGGGCGGCCACGTCGCCGACCCTTCCCCCGAGGGCTATATCCGCTGGATTGAATATGGCGCGCTTTCGCCGATTTACCGGCCCCATTGCACCTACAACCATGAACGCATGCCGTGGGCGTTCGGGCCGCAAGCCGAAGTCGTGGCTCGACGATTTTTGGACATGCGTTATCGCCTGTTGCCGGTGTTTTATGCCGCCGCCCGTGAAAATTACGAAACCGGCGAACCAATTCTGCGCCGCCTGGATTTGTATTATCCTGAATATGCCGAATCCGCCCGCGAGGACGAATATCTTCTGGGCAGTAATATTTTGGTCGCGCCAGTCATGCAGGGGCTTCAACTGCCCGTTCCGCAAAGTTGGCTCAAAACCCCCGATGGCCAGCCCGGTTTGCAGGCCGAATACTTCCCCAACGACAGCTTGACCGGCGGTCCCGCTCTCACGCGTGTGGACAATAACATCGATTTCGTCTGGAGCGGCTCATCCCCCGGCTCGCAAATTCCCCGGGAACACTTTTCCGCGCGCTGGACCGGAACCATCGAAGTGCCCGCCTCGATTACCAACGACCTCGTTTTGTCCACTCTCGAAGACGATGGGGTCAGAGTCTGGGTTGACGGCACGCTGGTGATTGACGCCTGGGGACCGCACGACTCAACTACATCAAACGCGTCGCGGGTGCTCACCCCCGGAAAGTCACACGATTTGCGAATCGAATATCAACAACTCACCGGCAACGCCGTTCTCCAATTCCGGGCGGACACCCAGGGAAATGCAAGTATTGCGCGCGCATTATGGATTCCGCCGGGCAATTGGATCAACGCCTGGAGTGGCGATGTGGCCACCGGTCCGCTTATCGCCACCAACATGACTCCTCTCGACCAGGAACCCATCTTCATCCGCTCCGGCGCCGTTGTGCCTCTCGCGCCGCAAATGGAATACACCGGTGAAGGACCATGGAACGCAATTTCCCTCGACATCTATCCTGCCGTCCAAACCGCCTCCGCCACACTCTACGAAGATGACACGCAAACAGTCGCCTATAAAAAGGGCCAGTTCCGCCACACGCTCATTACCGCGTCGGCCGACGACAACGCAAAAACCGTAACAGTGGAAATCGGCGCCGCAAAGGGACATTTCAAGGATGCCTTGACGAAACGCGCTTGGACGTTGCGGATTCACCCCTGGGTATTCTGGCCAGGTAACTTGACGCCGGTCCAGGTCACAATCAACGGAAGAAAATTGCCACTCCACAGAGTTCCGCAGGACCAGACCGCCATGCCCTTCGGCGACGCCACCGGCGCCCCCGATGGCGATGTCTACGAACTCACGCTTCCAGTCACGAAAATCTCAAAGTCTATTCAAGTCATCATTAGCTTCCAATAATAGGGTGGGGACGGCTGTTCGTTAGTAGCGCGGGCGTCCCGCCTGCGAGTGACGGCGGCGTCTCGCCCCGTTCGGTGTTCAGCGTTCGCCCATCTTCCATCCTCCGTCTTCTCGTTCCTTTCATCCCTTCCGCCATGTGTTTGGTATCTCGCCTTTAGGCGGTTTGGAGCGCCGACCGCCGGGTCCGCGAGTTGTAAAGTTGTGATGCAAACCGTCGGGTTACGCCCATGTTTTCCTCGCGGACAAAGCTGTCCGCGCTCCGTGTGCTCTTCACCAGCGGTCGTTTGGGCCCGCTCTTCCTTCACTCTGCCTTAAAAAAGCGTCCCGCCCTCTTAAAAAAGAGCGGGATCTTTGGGGCGCAACGCTGATCCAGTTACCGTGGATTGGGAGAAATCGTATTGAATCTTGTTCCGTTGACGGATGTGCCTTGAACATTGAAACGGCCACCAACGCTGGCATTCCGGGCGAAGGTTGGACTGTTCTTTTCATTACCTTTCTATTAGCGCTCAAGGACTGTTTCCATTTCCCATTTGCCTTGCGCGGCTTACGCCTCCATATATTGAAAAGTCAAAGTCAAATACAAGCCGTATCATCTGCAATGCTGGGACCTATGAACACAGAATGGGGACACAATATGACAATTACATGCACAATCCTCTGATTCTCTCGGTGTCAGCCGCATATATATAATGCTTGTGTGCAACGTTTTATGCTGCTTTCAATGCGTTTTGTCCCTAATTTTGTGGATATGAATCGGGCTGCCCAATTTGTTATCATCAGCACGCAAGAACCCCGAAAAAGAACTTATGAATGCTTTCAATAATAAAGGTGGATCTGTTGCTTGCCGAGCTGTCATTGCCATTGCAGCGTGCGCCGCTCTGACAGCGCAGGCGCAAACCGTTGTCTTTGACGAAACGTTTGATCCAATCTCCGCAAACGGTGTCGTTCAGGCTGGCTATAAGTTTGGCGATACCACCACCGATTCCTCGGGCGTCGTGGCTGGAATCGGAGTGGGCGGCACAGCCGGTTGGCAAACGGTCGACACCGCCGCCAGCGGTCCGGCCTTTTGTCCATCATGTCCAGTGTGTCCATTGCCTCCCTTCTGTCGTTCCGGTGGACCTCCGAACTTCCATCCTCCATCTTCTCCCTCGACCCTTGCACTGCTATCGCTCGATTTTACTCATTTCCGCGAGGATTTTTTCTTTTCGTCCTCGTCGTCGTCCTCGTCCTCGATTTTTGGCTTTAATTTGACGATTTGGTTGCGGCTCTGCCGCGCTGCGTCCCTTGTGTCTCTTCTGTCCCTTGCATAGCATAACGTCATGAATTTCCGTTTCACTTTGTTCTGTCCAGTCTGTCTCCTGCCATTCGCCGCCCTCGCGCAAACACCCGTCACGATCACCATAGACGCCCGTTATCCCGGTTGCGCCATTCCCGACGACTTCTCCGGACTAAGCTTCGGCGCCATTGCGGAAATGCCGCAGCGCAGCGGTGGCTTCCTTTTTTCCCCCACAAACACGCAACTCATCACCCTCTTTACGAACAGCGGCATCCGCAACCTCCGCCTGGGCGGCAGCACCGTTGAAGGTTTGAAAGCCGCGCATCCGAGTCGCGCCGCCATCGACAGCGTGTTTGGTTTTGCCAAAGCCGCCGGCGTAAACGTCATCTATTCACTCCCGCTCGAGAACGGCAATCCTTCCGGTGATGCCCAAACCGCGCAATACATCTGGAACAACTACCGTCCCTGGCTGGATTGTTTCGCGATTGGCAATGAGCCGGATATCCGGCGCTACCATTACCCGCCCTTCGGCAGCGGCTCAGATCCGGCCATAACCAATTACGCCAGTTTTCTGGTCCAATGGCGCGCTTTCGCCGCCGCTATCACGCGTGTCGTTCCGGACGCCAAATTCGCCGGCCCAGACGCCGCCGGCGCCCAATGGGCGCCCCGTTTCGCCGCCGATGAAAAAAATTCCGGCCTGGTTGTCATGGTCACACAGCATTATTACGTCGGTGGCAGCCCGTTTATCGGCGCCAACGACGACGGCCCCGTGCGCATCCCCGTGCCGAAGGCCATCGACAAAATGCTCTCGCCGAATTATCTGGACCGAAAATATCCCACGCTCTATAAAAACGCTATTGCACCCGTAGTGGCCGACGGAATGCCATATCGCATGACCGAAGCCGACGACTGCCTCAAAGGCGTTCCCAACGCCAGCGACTCATTTGCGTCCGCCTTGTGGGGGCTGGATTACCTGCACTGGTGGGCCGCGCACGGCGCCAGCGGCGTGAATTTTCATAACACGGAATGGCTTAAAACCGATACCGTCTATCTCGACGAAAATACCGGCGAATATCGCATCAATCCCAAAGCCTACGCCATCAGGGCGTTCGACCTGGGAAGCTACGGCTCCGTGGTGCCGGTTACGGTCGCTTCATCGAAGAAGGTCAACCTGACCGCCTATGCCGTCTGCGACAAAACAAATCTCTGCCTCACAGTCATCAACAAAGAACACGGACCGGACGCGCAGTCGGCAGCGGCGGCGATCGTTTCCGAGGGATTTTCAGTTGGCGGAGTCCAGGTAATGTTTCTTCGCACTGCCAATGGGGATATTGGCGCAGCAAACGGAATTACCCTGGGAAATTCGATCATTTCCAATCATGACCAATGGCAGGGGCAATGGGAATCGCTGGATCTCGGTAAAAATAGTGCTCCGGTGATCGTTCCCGCCGCCTCCGCCGCGGTAATCAGAATGTCACGATGCCTTTAGCTCCTGGCTCGCATCGGACGTCCCATCGGCGAGGACAAAGCGGCAGGGCAACATTCCGAGAATAAGGCCGATGAGAAGGTTCCGTTTCATTCCCCATTCAACGAACCCTAACACTGGCCTGGAGGCGCCGACGCCGAAAGAAGTACGCCGGCCACGGCAGTAAGAAATCCGAGAGAAACCAATTGCTTCGATCGCTGGAAGTTTGGGCGCGAGCGTTTCATGGCATTAATCCTGAACATTAGCGCCACTCTCCGCAATCTCAAATTCATTTTACGATTCGATAAAAACGGTGCCCATTCGTGGCGCCGGGATCAGTAATAAAAAGCGAGTTGGTCAGCAGTTCAAAGGAATAGATCGTGCTCCAATTAAACAAGTTGGTCGAAGCCTGCACCGTATAAGTCACGTTGTTCGAGCCGCTGACCCAAAAACCGAATTGGCCTGGCCCCACAAATCGTTGCTGGCTGATGATCGGTGTGCCAAGAGGATAAACCGTGAGGTTCAAGATGACGTTCGTGGGCGGAACGTCAACGTAATGCGGTCCTGTCAAGTCTTCGTAGCCTGCGGCGTCCAGATTATCCGAGAAACCGCCAACCAAAAAATAAACATTCCACGTCCCGGCCGCCACCGCCAGAGTGTAATTGCCCGAAGGATCCGTTGTTCCTTCAAGTGACGTATAGTACAAGCCATCTATCGTCGTGTTCGCATAAAGCCCAACGCCAACGATATTCGTGCCCACGTTGCTTTGGACGTGCCCCGAAATGGTCCCGATAATGGGCTGCCCGACAAAATCTTCCCGTACCGCCTGGCCCGGGGATACGCTGATTTCGTTCGGCTGGTTCCAGATATAATTCAACGCCGGCGAGCCGAATGTCGGAGTGTCCACGTTGCAACTATTGGTCCCGTCCAAAATGGCGACGGTATAATTGCCGTTGATGTCCGTGTAACCCTTGGAATCGTAATTGGTGGGTTCGTTCTGGTTCCCATCCATTTTTACGCCCTCGATGGGATTATTTGAATTGTCAGTGACGCGGCCATAAATCAGGGCGTCGCCCTTGGGAAAACCGATGTTGAAATTGGTCACGCTGCCGGTGGTGGCATCTGCCTGGTAGGTCTGTTGCGGATCAACGTATCCGCGCCGGGCCAGGCGTTCCTTGGCCGGCTGAATCTTCCAAAAGCCCGGGGACACGGCGGCGGAATAATTTCCATTGGTGTCGGTAAATGCGACTTCAAAGAGGCTTCCCGATTGGAATTGGACCAACATCCCGGCGATGCCGTTGCTGTTGCCTTCGTCATAAATAGTGCCGGAAATGGTGTAGGGGCCGCCGTTGGTCAGCGTCAGGTTATTCGTCACCGTCATGCCGTTGGTCAAATTATACGAAGTGGCGCTTGCGAAACTATAATAGCAGTTCATCGCCACTCCTATGCATGCGTATTCACCCGGATAAAGCGAGATCGCGTAATGTCCGTTGCTGTCGGCCACGGACGTGTTTTCCACGTTGTTGTGCACGAGATCCTGCGCTGCCACAACGGCATTGGCGAACGGCGTGACACCGTCGCCTTGATAGACCGTCCCAGTGATCAGGGCGGGCAGGGGGGCGTTGGTAATCGAAAAAGTGGCCGTAACCGGCGCAAACCGGCCCGTTGGGCTAATCACTTCAAAAACAAAATTCCCCGCCAGATTTTCCAGCGGCATGGCTGAAGGAATGGCAAGCGTTGTCGTGATGGCGCCATTGGCCGGGTTGATGTCGAACGGAATGTTGATGTTGGTGATGCCGCCCACAATGGCATAGCTGTTGTCATTATCCACGAGCTGAAAGGCTTCCATCAGCGGTTCGCCCGCGTCGATTACCCCATTGCCGTTTAAGTCGATCCATCTTGTGACATAAATTTTTTCGCCGGTGTTCAGTCCGGTGATGTTGAGCGTAATCACCCCCGGATAAGTGTTGCTGACCACAGAAGGGCTGACGGTCAATGTCACCTGCGCGCAAGCCATGCGACAAATGAACAGCGCTGTCGCCGCGAGCAGAACCGATCGATATGGAATTCCGGCTGATAATTTTTTCATAAATTCGGGATCGTTGCTTCCGTAACCCGTTAGACATTCGCATAATGCCGGTCAATTACAAGGGGTGCTCCCGAAAATATGTCTTCGTAGGGGAATCCATTAAGAGCATTTTAATTGACATCATCTTCAATGGCCGTAAGGGTTGTCGGCACAGCCGCAAACTGAACCCCGTAGGGGCGACATAGATGTAGCCCACGGCAAAGTGCGAGTCTGCCAGCACGACACCCTGGGTAAATCGGGCCAATGATTCAGCCGCTAACTCTGAAGCCGCGCGATAGCGCGAATTTGATCTGCGGCACCCTCTCGCTGCCCAACACACTCTTCACGCTCCTCTTTTCACCCTCTCAAATAACTCAGCCATAAAACTTTCGTCACCCCGCGCCTTGGCCCGTTCCGCCCCATCCCGCGCTTCTTTGTTTGCCTCCAGTTGAAGATCCGCCCGGCGCCCTATTTCCTCGGCCCATGCCTTTCTATCCGCATTCGGCACATAACGGAGGAATGCATCGCGGAAATCATCGCGCCGATACCCTTTGTTAACTTCCTTCCCAATTCTTATTGTGCACGGTTTGATGCCGTACGGGCGTAGCGTTTTACAAATCTGATATTCCGTGATCGATGAATACTTAAGGGCAACTGACTTCATCCCGCACCCGCCATCGCGCAACGTGGCCGCCAACTGACTGCTAAACAGCTTTTCATTCCCGGACAGAATGAAAATAGAATATATATCCAGCAACAATTCACATCTGGGACTCTGCGGCTGCGAGCTGGAAACCAGGGCGTTGGCGGCAGCATTAAGTTTCTGCTCCCAGTCAGTTCCGCCCATGCGGGCAATGACATAAAGCGGGTCAAACGTATCGGCCGCCCGATCATTCAATCCCTCGCCGCGAATCTTCTCGCATTCAGCAACGGTTTGCCGCGAATCCAGCGCAAATCGCGCGCATTTAGCCTTTATCTGGATCGTGTCCAATTCGGACAGTGGAGCCCGCGTTTCCGAAACCAGCTTCCGGCACATAAGCACGACAATCGAGCGGTCGGCGATTGTGTCCGGGACCTGGCCAATCATGGCAACCACCTTGGGACACCAACAGTTATACCGTTTCAATGTCGAATCGGCGTCTTCCACCACCGGCGCCGGATTTGCCTGGCCGCGACTTTTTCTCGATTTCGACATCCGAAGCACATAAGCCGTCCGCCACGTATTCCCGGAATTAATAATCCCGCGGATTGTGCTGCTGCCTGCTAGAAACGTATCCGCCTCATCAATAAACAGCGTCGGCCTGAACGTATCAATCGCTCGAAATAGGGCGCTTGCGGTGATATTGGCCGAAATCAAAGGCTTATGGGCCATCGCCGCCAGCACCGAGAGCAAAGTCGTCTTCCCGCACCGTTTCTCCGGCGATTCAATCGCGACATATGCTACCGTATCGCGCAATTCAAAAAC
>DASYYL010000076.1:0-30606 GCA_035933915.1 Verrucomicrobiia bacterium | reverse complement strand
TTCACGCCGACCAGTTCCTCTTGGCTGAACCTGGTGGAGCGGTGGTTCGGGGAAATCACGCGCAAACGAATCCGCCGCGGTATTTTCAGAAGCGTGCCGGAATTAACCGAAGCCATTCGGGAATTTATTCGCGTCAACAATCAGAATCCCAAGCCGTTCGTTTGGACCAAAAAGGTCGAACAGATTTTGGAAAAGGTCGGCAATTGTAAAGCCGTTACTGAAACACTACACTATCGTCGCGACAAAGATTGGCAATTAATCGATTGCATTTCTTTCGTGGTCACGACCGATGAAGGAATTTCAGATGCGCTGACCGGAGATAATCATTTCGAACAAGCTGGCTTTAAAGCTCTTTTAAAATAACAGCCTATGTTCCGCGAAACTGCCCAGGCGAAAATCGCCCGCACCAAAAAAATCGTTGCCACTCTGGAGAAAACTTATCCAGACGCGCATTGCGAACTGGTGCACCAGAATCCGCTGGAGCTTCTCATTGCCACCATCCTCTCGGCGCAATGCACGGACAAGCGGGTGAATATCGTCACGGAAACGTTGTTCAAGAAGTATCGCTCGGCGCAGGATTTCGCGAACGCCGACACTTCGGAATTGGAAAATGACGTTCGTACGACCGGCTTTTACAAGAACAAGGCGCGCAATATCAAGTTAGCCTGCGGCGACATCGTGCAAAAACACGGCGCCAAAGTGCCGCAGACAATGGAGGAACTCCTTGAACTGGGCGGTGTCGGGCGCAAGACGGCGAACGTGGTCCTCGGAAACGCATTCAACATTAACGTCGGTGTGGTTGTGGATACGCACGTGGCGCGGCTTTCGCACCGCTTCGGAATGACGCGGCATCGCGCGCCGGAAAAAATCGAATTGGATCTGATGGAATTGGTACCGCAAAAGCAATGGGCGTTGTTCAGTCATTTGTTGATTTGGCACGGACGCCGCCGCTGCTATGCGCGCAAGCCGGATTGCGCGAGTTGCGAAGCGCTGAAATTGTGTCCGCGAATCGGGGTGAAAGAGGCGGTGGCTCACACGTGAATCCCTGGTATCTGATCAATTCCGGCAAGTGCGATGCGGCGCTCAATATGGCGCTGGATGAGGCGTTGCTGGAAGCCGCGTCGCGTTTGCTCCGGCCGGTACTGCGGTTTTACGGTTGGACAGCCCCGGCGGCATCATTTGGGTATTTTCAGAAATATTCCAGTGTGGAACAGGTCACGTTGCTGCGCCCGCTCGTGCGACGACCCACGGGCGGCGGCATTGTGCCGCACGATGCCGATTGGACGTACAGTTTTGCCGTGCCGCCCGGCCACGAATGGCATTCGCTGGCTGCAATTGACAGCTACCGCCGCATCCACGAATGGATTCGCGATGCTTTTGTGAAATTAAAAATCCAAACCGGTCTCGCTCCTGACAAAAAATCTGTGGGCAGCGAAGACGCGCCAGGTCAGTGCTTCACCGGCCATGAAAAATTTGATTTAATATGGCATGGGAAGAAAATCGCCGGGGCTGCGCAACGCAGAAACAAGCTTGGCCTTCTCATTCAGGGTTCGGTCCAACCCCCGCCAGTCTCCGTCAAGCGCGGCGATTGGGAACACACCATGCGCGCGGTGGCTTCGGAAGCGTTTTCAATCGAATGGACGGATTTTTCACCCGACGAATCGTTACAGGCGCGCGCAAACGATCTCGCCGGGAAATACTCTTCTGCCGCGTATACTCGTAAGCGTTAGTCGCCGGAGCGCGGCTGTGTCGGAGACCACCCGCAGCGCGTCGCGACCTCGTATCCGCTGCCCCAAAAGCTTTCGGGGGGTGCCCCTTCACCACACACAGCCGCGCTCCATGGTTATCTTCTCCAGTTTTTATCTTCTCCCTCTCTCGCGGTCTCGATAGGCTGATTTATGGTTGAACTGGTCTTGTTTGACATTGACGGCACACTCGTGCGAACAGGCGGCGCGGGAGTCGAAGCATTCCGCAAGGTTTTCGCCGCCGAATTTCGCGCGACGGACGGATTTGAGAAATTGAAGTTCGCCGGGCGCACCGATACCGGGCTGGTCCGTGAATTTTTCGAATATCATCAAATTCCCATGACCCGGGAAAATACGGGGCGATTCTTTGAGCACTACGTTTTTCTCCTGGACTATATCCTTTCCCAGGGCGCGCCACGCCCCTGCGAAGGAGTACTCGAATTTCTCGCCGCACTGAACGCCCTGTCCGACCCGCCTTTAATTGGCCTGCTGACCGGGAATATCCGGCTGGGCGCCGAAATCAAATTGCGCCATTGCAAACTTTGGGAGCCATTTAAAGTGGGCGCCTTCGCGGATGACAGCGAGGACCGAAATCTCATCGCAGCCGCCGCCCGCGACCGCGGCCGCCGCCTGCTCGGCAAGGCGTTGCGCGGCGACCAAATCGTGGTTATTGGCGACACCCCCCATGATATTCGCTGCGGCCGGTATATCGGCGCGAAAGTCCTGGCCGTGGCAACGGGAGGGGCGACCCTGGACGAATTAAAGACCCATCAACCGGATTGGGCCGTCGAGAATCTTTCCCACGCCACGGCGAGAGAAATCGTCCTATCGCAATCTTGAAATTCCGTTCGTCCTGTAGTATTAGAAAGCCCGTCAATGGAGACGTTTGCCAATTAACTAAAATGAAAGTCATCATCCTCGCTGCGGGATACGCCACGCGCTTGTATCCGCTCACGCTCACCCAACCCAAACCACTATTGCCCGTTGCCGGCAAGCCAATGGTCGAATACGTGCTCGACAACCTCGCTCCCATCGGCGGCATCGACCGCGTGTACGTCGTCACAAATGCGAAATTTGCCGGTCATTTCCAAAAATGGTCGGAGAATTACCGCGCCGCCGGCTCGAAACTCAATTTCACCACCGTCAACGATGGCTCAACGGATGATTCCAACAAACTCGGCGCGATCGGCGACATCCATTTCGTCATCGAGAAAGAAAAGGTCGATGACGATATCATCATCGTGGCGGGTGACAATTTGTTCAGCGACAAACTCGCGGATTTTGGAAATTTTATCCGCAGTAAAAATGCTCCCGTTCTGGCGCTTTACGATGTGGGCAACCTTGAAGAAATCAAAAAGTATAATTCCATTACCGTGGACGCCCAGGGTAAAATTACGTTCTTCGAGGAAAAGCCCAAGAACCCAACGAGCACTCTCACCGGAATCGCCCTGTATTTTTATCCGCGTACAACGATTCCCCTCATCAAACAATACATCACTGAAGGCAATAACCCGGACCAGCCGGGACGTTTGGTCCAATGGCTTTATCCGCGCACGCCCGTTTATACCTGGCGTGTCCCCGGTCTTTGGTACGACATCGGTTCAAAAGAAACTTTGGAAGAAGCCAATAAAATCTTTGCAAAGTTCAATAAATAAAATTTTCGGTCTGTCTTGTTCCCTCCACAACGAACAGCAACCTTGCGCGGGTCTGGATTTGACTGCATCATTGGCCGCGCTCGTATAAAAAATGTATGAAATACCGGGAACTCGGCCGCACCGGCTGGAAAATCTCTGACATCAGCTTTGGCGCGTGGGCGATCGGCGGGGCCTGGGGCTCAGTGGATGACAAGGATTCGCTCGCCGCGCTCAACGCCGCGCTGGACGCGGGCGTTAATTTTTTTGATACCGCCGACGTCTATGGCGACGGTCGCAGCGAACGATTGCTGGCCAAATTGAAAAAAGAGCGAAAGGAAGATTTCTTCATCGCCACCAAAGCCGGACGGCGCCTGCGCGAACAAACGCCCGAAGGTTACAGCCGCGAAAACCTGGGCTCGTTCATCGAGCGCAGTTTGCGCAACCTCGAAACCGAGGCGCTGGATTTGCTCCAACTCCATTGCCCGCCCACGGAAGTCTATTACATGCCCGAAGTCTTTGAAATAATGGACGATCTCGTCAAGGCCGGCAAAATCCGCCATTACGGCGTGAGCGTTGAAAAGGTTGAGGAAGCCATCAAGGCAATGGAATTTCCAAACGTCCAGTCGGTGCAAATCATTTTCAATATTTTCCGGCAACGGCCGGCAGACCTGTTTTTCGACCTGGCGCGCAAGCACAACGTGGGAATCCTTGCGCGCGTCCCACTGGCATCCGGACTGTTAACAGGCAAAATCACGCGTGAAACCAAATTTGCGAAAGACGACCATCGCGCCTTTAACCGTCGCGGAGAGGCCTTCGATCGTGGTGAAACATTCAGCGGCGTGGACCTCAAAGTGGGCCTGACAACCGTTGAAGAATTGAAGAAACTCGTCCCCGGGGACGCGACACTGTCTCAACTGGCATTGCGCTGGATTTTGGAATTTCCGGCAGTCACGTGCGCAATTCCCGGCGCCAAACGCCCCGAACAAGTCGTGGAGAACGCCGCCGCATCGGATATGCCGGCCCTGTCACCCGACACGATGAAACAAATCCGCGCTCTCTACGACGCGGACATCAAGCCCTTGGTTCACCAATACTGGTAAAAAAAGAGCGGGCCAGTTTCCTGATCCGCTTTCGTAATTCCTTAACTTTTGAACGTCCCCATCATCGCCAATAGCCGTGCACCCACACGCGATGACGACCGTGCCAGCCCCAGCCGCTACGAACCCAAACAGCCCCGGGATGCGGTCTGGGCGCCCAGCGGCCTCCGACCCATACCCAATTACCGCGCCATTCCCATTGACCTGGAACCCAGACCCAGACGTCCAGCGGACCGGGCGCCGCGGGCACGACTTCATATTGTGCCGGCGGAGGATTGTCGTAATCCACTGCTACCGGCGGTGGAGGCGCCGGGCGTTCATATACCACGCATCCAGCCAGCATCGGCAGGCTGAGTGCGACAAGCAGCGATGTTCTTATCAATGATTTTTTCATAATGCTCAACTAATCTAATCTCAGACGGAAGCCGCGACTATAAGTTACACGTTCAATTTGAGCAAGTTAATGGCTGAGGGCCATTTTAAATCTTCTTCCGTTTCTTGATCTTGTCGTCCTGGAAAAAGATGCTGAACAGCAACCACATGCCTCCGGTCGCGGCGCCCAGGAAGCACAGGATCGCCAGGCCCGGATATCCAAAAATCGTGAAACGGGTCTCGATGCGCATCAGCAGAGACGCGCCCAGGATGAGCGAAGCGAGGATGACCCCGGCCGTGATGCGATTGGCGACTTTTTGGAACCCTTCCACCAGCATTTGGGTGTCCACTGCTTTTATTTTGACTTCCAATTCGGAATTCGCCACCGAGTCCAGGATGCGATTAAGGCGTCCAGGCAGGTGTGTGAATAGATTTTTGAATTCGAGCAACGAATTGATCACCGACCCCTGGCTCACTTGTTTCTTCAGGCGTTGCGCCAGCAGCGAAGGAACGTTTTGGCGCACGGCCGCGTAGGGATCGAATCTGGGGTCAATGATTTTTCCAATTTCATCCAGTTGCAGCAGGGTCTTGCCCAGCAACGTCAATTCGCTGGGCACAAACAGGCCGTTGTCGATCGCCATTTTGCTCATGTCCAGCAGCGATTTGCCCACGTTGAGCTGCTCCAGGCTTTGATTTTGCGCCGCCGTGATGATTTGGCCGATGCGCCGGCTGAACTGAATTTCATCGAAATTCTCGTCGGTGCGGCTGATGCCAATGACAATGTCGCTGGCCTGTTCACTGTCTCCATCGCTGACGGCGATCAGGAGCTTGAGCAGGTTCTCCTGAAGCGTCGGCGCAAGGTGTCCGACCATGCCCAGGTCAATCAGCGCGATGTGCCCGTCGTCCGTCAAAAACACATTGCCCGGATGCGGGTCGGCGTGGAACATGCCGTCCACCATGATTTGTTTCAAATACGCCCTGAATAACTCGTCCGCCAGCGGCGCGCCGTTCAGGTCCAGCCGGGCCAGCGGAGAAAGCGACGTAATTTTCCGGCCCTGGACGAAATCCATCGTCAGGACCGACCGCGTCGTGTAATCCTCGACCGGCTGAGGGACCCGGATTTGACGAAACGTTTTCAAATTTTCGCCAAGGGCGACAAGGTTTTGCGCTTCGCGTTCGTAATTCAATTCCTTTTGGATGGTGACTCGAAACTCCTCGAGAACGGTTAGAAAACGATAGCGCCGGCCAAATTCGGTATAGGCGTCCAGAAACTCGGCGATTTGCGTGAGCACTTCGAAATCTTCGGCGATTTGCTTGCGAATCTCCGGGCGCTGGATTTTGACAATCACCTGCCGTCCATCGCGCAAAGCGGCGAAGTGGACCTGCCCCAATGAGGCGGCGGCAATAGGCTTGGGATTGAATTCGGAAAACGCTTTGGAAATTCTGACGCCCAGTTCGGAAAGAATGATCCGCTCGACTTCTTCAAAGGAAAACGGCTTGACGCTATCCTGCAGGCGCGCGAGCGGTTTCAAATAAACTTCCGGGATCAGGTCGGAACGGCTTGCGAGCAGTTGCCCGATCTTGATGAAAGTGGGTCCCATCGCCTCAAGATCGTTGGCCAATTCTTCCGGTGGCAGGCCGTTTGCCTTGATTTCCTCCCGGGACGCCAGAAGATCATCCACGCCCATTTGGCGCACCAGGTCCGAGCGCCCGTATTTCCATAGGAGCGCCGCAATTTCCCTATACCGTTTCAGGTGTATAGTTGGCAGTTTTAATTTCATCCCGGCGGACTGACCACATCCTTTGCGGCACAATATACATTCGATGCGCTAAAAATCAATGAGCCGCAGAAACTATGGCTCTTATTGGGGGAAATTACCGCCGATTTCGTGTCGAACCGGTAGAAGGTGTTACGCCGCCTTTGGGACGTTTACACCTTCGCCGAATTTTTCGCCGCCTCGATCATTTCCCAGAACTTCGGATTTTCCTGGAGCGCGGCATCTTCGCCGCCGGGCAGGCCGGAGCGGAATAGAAAATCCTTGAGTGAATGACGGCTCAAAATGCGATGCACCAGCACACCCAATTCGTGACGCTCGAAATACACACGATAATCGCCGAGGCGAAACCGATGCAAAATGCGCCGGCCATATTCCAGCTTGCCAAATTGGTCGAGCTCAGTCCCCATGACCTGTTGTGGCAAACCGCGAAAGTCCCCCAGGATTTGCAACTGCAATTCCTTGGGCATCCGGGCCAGTTCCGCCGCGCTCACGGGTGTAAAGATGATTTGGAACATCGCAAGGAGGATTAAATGCCGGAGTCCGGGTGTCAAGTCGCCTTTGGATTCCCGGCCTTGTAACTATTCCCGGAATTTCCTTTACGGGATAGAGAAAGATTAAATATGCGGTCCGAGGAGGCAAAATCGAAACTGTTCTGCGAAAAGGACTCTTTGGCCTGTCGCAGCGGCGCCAACCATGCCGGCTCTGCCGCCCGTTGCCAACTCGCAATTCGATCTTACGTCTGTCATACTTGCAGTGGAATGGAACCCTTGAAGCCAATTCGACTGCCTGTGAAATTCCGTGGAATCACTGCTCTTCTTTTGGTCTGCGCGCTAGCGGCCTTTACACGAATCGCTGCGGCATCCCCGCAATTAACTCCGGCGTGTCCATTCGATTTCTTTACCAACGTTGCCTCCCGTCTGCTCTCATCGCAACTGAACGCGAATTTGAATCATATCCAAATTTATCCAACGAACCAATATACGCCCGCGGTTCACAGACTGCTTCAGGTAACGGCGAATATTCTGGATGCTACGACGACAAATTATTATCCGTCCGTGTTTCGCCCGCTGTTTTGGAAAACAAACGAGGAATGCGGCGGCGTTTGGCAGACAAACATTTACATCGCCGGCTACCAATACGTACAGGAACCGCTCGCAAGCAACAATCCGCCAATCCTGAACACGCCAATGGACGTGAGCGACACGAATATGCCGTTTGGCCTGAGCGGCATCACCAACAACATTTACGGGATTCCATGGATCCTTGGCGTCAAAAAAGGTCTGCCAAACTTCAATGCGTTGGAGCTGGACAATTGTTTCTTCATCGAGCGCCAGTTGCAGTTCATTCGCAGTGACAACATTCCAGGGTCCACGACCCGGACCTACACCACAAATCAAATGTACATCATTGGTGTCAGTAATATATTCGCTATGGAAGACTGGAACTCGTATGCAGAAGCTTACACCACCCCAATAACAATTGTGGCGCAGCAGAGGTTTTCTTTTGGGCTAAGCAACGACGCGCCAGGATTTGTACAGGTTACAAACACCATTTTGATGAGCAATTTCAATTCACCCTTAGAGACAAATGATTGGCCTGGAGATGCGTTTATCCTGCCATTGGGCACGAACGGAATTTTGCAAAACCTCGCGCCGCCCCAGACAGTCGCTTCGGCAAATAATTTGTACGCATATTTCGACGGGTCAGCATTTCCTTCCACCAATATTGACGGAGTCACCTATACTGCACCGTGTTTTGTTCCTGCCTCCCCGAGTGTTCAAACCTCAATGAACGTTGGAACGCCATCATTGCCACATTTGGTCATGATTTCCACGAATTGGCTCCGGGCTTATATCATGGACGCGAATAATTGCATTCTCGATTATGTTCAACTCGGCGGCATTATCAACAGCCTCGACGTCAACGCCGCGATTGCAGACCCCAACAGCAACTTAGCCGGGGGCGAATTCGGCGGGCTTTGGAGCACGAATATTTTCGCAGCGAATACGCCGTTCGGAGTCATCGAGCAATATCTTGTTTCGTTTGGCAGTCCGTTTCCCGTCGTGGATGGCGATGAAATCAGCGGAACTGGGATCGGAAGCCAGATCGGTTGGTCCACGGCCCCTGTTCCCGGCATTGGAACGGCAGCTCCGGCGGCACAGATCGCATATTTCCAGGCCTTTTTCAGCCCGAATGACGAGGCGCCCTTTTCCCAAGGTAGCGGTTACATTACAAATTTAGATTTAACGATTTTTGCGCCTTTCACGCCCGCTCGGCTGGTTGTCCAAAGGGCTATCTATGCGGCGAACGACCCGCTGGTTCATTACCTTGCTTCCGATTTGAATGACTTTCCAGACAATACCAATGGCCATTACTCGCTAAAATTGCCCGCGCCCAAAATTACCTATATCGGCTATATCAGCGATCGTTACATGCCTTGGGGACTTGAGGGGAATTTAGCCAGGATAACGCAAAACGGTGTACCCGCTGACAACAACCCCTATAACTTCGCCTATAAGGACCCATTGGTAACAAATTCAGACGGTTGGAATTTTCCAACGAACCAGGCGCTCAATGCGTCATGGCTTGGCCAAGTTCATCGCGGCACGCCGTGGCAAACCGTTTACCTCAAATCGCCGAACATTTTGGGCCTCACAGTAGTAGCCGGGTCGCAACAAATACTAATCGGTCCTGTTACCTGGGCGCTTTGGACCGGTGATCTGAACTTTGCCGATGCCGCGTCTATGGCTCCCATGCAGGACTGGCAAATGGCTGCTTTGCTGGCATCAATGTTCAATACCAACAACGAGTCGTCGCTCTTTTCAGCGAACGATCCAAATCCTAACGATTGGGAAAATCTGCTTAGTGGTATGACTGCACTGACGAATGATGTGCCCGATTTTGTTCTGGGGTTTAACCCAATGCCGCAATTTGCGACCCTAACGATTTCCTCCAATTCCACCCAAGCCGCCGAAATCGCAAATGCCGTCGAGTCCGCTCGCACATCGTCGCCAGGCCAACTTTTCACTACGCCGGGAAATATTTTCGCCGTCCCGCAACTGAGCGTCCAGTCACCCTTTTTAAACTGGAACGATTCGGCACAAGAGCGAGCCGGCATCAGCGATCTCGCATACGAGGCCATCCCCGACCAACTCCTGCCCTTGTTGCGCGTGGATTCCATCGGCTCGATGTCCACGGCGAATGGCCAGGTCGTCATCCAATTCACCGGAGACGATAACCATGCCTATGCGGTCCAGTCTTCGCCCAATCTGGTCAATTGGACAACAATGAGCACCAATTGCCCGATGAACGGCATCTTCACCCTCACCAACAATGCCGCCGCGAGCGCGCAGTTTTACCGAACGATTTTGCTCTACTAAATCTCGCACAGCCCACTTTCTCAGTAGCAGCCGACGTGAGGAGGCTCTAATTAATTCGCGGTTTATCCACCCTCCCACCAATGCCGCACGCCCCTGAATTGGTCGCCCGAAAATTATTTACGGGCCACGCACCACGTGCCCTACTTCCGCTTCAACGCTCCACCCCCTCCGCCCACCGCGCAAAAAGCCACAGCAAATCCGCCAAACGATTCAGAAAAATGATAATCTCCGGATTCTTTAGCTGGCCGGCTTCATTTAATTCGCACACGCGCCGTTCCGCGCGGCGGCAAACGGTGCGGGCCACGTCAAGCGCCGCGGCGTTGTGATTTGCGCCGGGCGTGGCCCAGCCTTTGAAACTGACGTTCTGTCTCTCAATCTCGGCCACCAGTTTTTCCAATTCCGCCGTCATGTCCGGGATGACCAGCCCAAATCCGTCTTTGGTGTAGCGAGGCAAATCCTCCAACAAAACGCCGAGTTCGCCCATCAGCGTGACAAGGTTCTTTTGGATAATGAGAATATTTTCAGAAATGAACGCATCGGACGCGGTCGCTCGCGCCATGCCAAGCGCGGCGTTTAATTCGTCCACGGCGCCAACGGCTTCGACCCGTGGATGGATCTTCGGCACGCGCCGGCCATACATCAGCGCGGTCGTTCCCGAATCTCCGGTTTTAGTGACAATGCTCATCAAATGGATTTCCATTGTTCCCATCCTCAATGCGACAGACAATCACATAATGCAGATCCTCCTCGTCCTTGTCCTCGTTCTCGTCCTCGATATGATTTGCGTTTTCAGTCCGCTCGATCGGCATGCACACAGTAACCATTTGATTCCATCTGGCGTCTGTTGAATAGTCCCGGTTTTTCAATGAAACTCAATTATCCACGCGCCGTGTGTTCTTTCCTTTGTCTTGTTCTCTTCGTTCTCGTCTCCAACCTTCGCGCCGCCGAAACCATTGATGCCGCTCGCGTTAACGAAATCGCCGCTATGTTGCCGCCACACGCCGTGGGCGTTGGCCGCCCCATAAGCGATCGTGCTGCATGGAAGAACGCGCTCACCCGGCATCCCGAACTGAGAGGCATCATCCGGCAAGCGGCCAGGGACGCGGCAATCCCGTTGCCGGCGCAGCCGGATTCTCTCTATCTGGAATTTTCGCGCGACGGCAACCGCGACCATTGGCAAAATGTCGCCTTTTCCCGCCGCGCGCGGATTGGAATTTTCACGCTCGCGGAATGTCTCGAAGACAAGGGCCGTTTTATCGCGCCGTTGGAGCAGGCCATCCAGGCCATCTGCGCCGAGCGCGCGTGGGTCCTGCCCGCCCACGACGGCAGGCTTCAGAATTTTTATGGCAAAACCGTGGACATCGAATTGGGTTCTTCGATGCTGGCGGCTGACCTGGCCACCGCGGATTATCTGCTGGGCGACCGCCTCTCGCCAGAGACTCGAGAATTAATTCAAAAAAATCTCGAACGCAGGATTTTCAAGCCATTTGACGACGCCGTGAACGGCGATCGCCCGGAATTTCGCTGGATGCGCGCGATGTCGAACAACTGGGATGCCGTGTGTTATGACGGCGTTACCGCCGCCGCCCTGGCCACGATTGATTCGCCGGAGCAACGCGCGCGATTTATCGCCGTCGCGGAAAAGAACCTCAGCAGCTATTTGGATGGCGGTTTTACGCCGGACGGCTATTGCGTCGAGGGATTGGGCTATTGGAACTACGGGTTTGGGCACTTCATTTTACTCGCCGAAAATATTCGCGAGGTAACGGGCGGCAAACTGGACTTGATGTCATTGCCGAACGCCGCCCAACCGGCCCTGTTCGGTATTCGCTCGGAAATCTTAAATGGTGTTTATCTCAGCGTAGCCGATTGCAATCCAGATGGTATTCCATCACCGATGCTGGTGAATTATGTGGCCCGTCGTTTTGATCTCAACCTCCCGGAACAGCCTGCCGCCAGACTCGGCACATCGCTCTATGAACAGGTTTCCATGGCTTTTTTGCCGTCCGATTTGCCGCCTATTCCCGGCGCGCCCACGGATGGCAGCTTGCAAGCCCTGCCCTGGCGAACCTGGTTTCCAGACGCGGGCATCTTGATTTGTCGGCCCGGGATTAAACCTCAGTCGCCCTGCGCGGTCGCCATCAAAGGCGGCAATAACGGCGTCAATCATGGTCACAACGATGCCGGCAGCTTCAGCCTGGTTGTCGGCACAAACATGGTCATTTGCGATCCCGGTGGCGAAGTCTATACGGCCCGGACCTTCAGCTCGCGACGTTATGAGAGCAAAGTTCTAAACTCATTCGGCCATGCCGTCCCTGTCGTCGCGGGTCAATTGCAGCGCCACGGAATCGACGCTCGCGCCGTGGTGCTTGCCACGAATTTCACCGAAACTGCCGATAGCATTGTCTTCGACCTTCGTTCAGCTTATTCGGTTCCGGATTTGCAAAAACTCGAACGCACCTTCGTCTATCAGCGCGGACAAACGCGGCGCCTTGAGGTCCGTGACGAAGCCCATTTCTCCACGCCGGAAAGCTTCGAATCTGCCCTCGTTACCTGGGGCAAAATTCAGCGCGCGGCGGCCGATGAATTGACAATTTCTGACGGTTCCGGAGCCGTGCGCGTGAGCATTGACACCGGGGGTGTCCCATTTCATCTTCGCCAGGAGATAATCGACGAAGACACCGAGAATCACCGCAAACCGGTGCATTTGGGAATTGTGCTTGATAATAAAGCGCTAAGCGCAATGGTAACGTTGCGAATTTGGCCATCTCGGCAGTCCAATTAACAAAATTAATTTTCTGGAAACCGGGGCCATTTTAAGGCATTCTATCCGTCTGTTAAAATTATGGACGTAAAGCTTCCCAAACTGGGCGAAGGCGCGGATTCCGGCGTTGTCGTCAACATCTTCGTTAAAGAAGGCGACACCGTCGCCAACGGCCAGGCCATCATCGAACTGGAAAATGAAAAGGCGGTGGCTTCCATTCCTTCCACCGCCGCGGGCAAAGTTGAGAAAATTTTTGTGAAGAACGGCGACCGTATCAGCGTGGGCCAACGCTTGATTGCCGTAGCCGGTGAAGGCCAGCCCGCTGCCGCCCCGGCGGCCGCTCCCAAACCGGCCGCGAAAAAGCCCGCTTCTGCCGCCCGTGCTCCCGAGCCCGAGGAAGCGGAAGAGGAAGCAACGTTCGAAGACGATGGCGAAATCGTCAATCCGGATCCGGTCGCTTCGCCGTCCGTCCGCAAAATGGCGCGCGAACTGGAAATTGATTTGCACAAAATCCGTGGCAGCGAATCCGGACGCATCGTCGTGGCCGATTTGCGAAATTACATCCATCGCCTGGTGGCCGCCGCCGCCAAAGCCGCCAAGGGCCGCCCGGGCGCTCCTGCGAAAGCCCCTGCGGAACAAATTAACTTTGCGCAATGGGGTCCCATTGTTAAACGACCGCTCACACCGTTGCGGGAGGTCATCTCGCGCCGAATGCTCGAAAGCTGGAACTCCGTCGCGCGCGTGACTCAATTTGACGAAGCAGACTGCACCACACTGAACGAATTACGGAAAAAATTCGGCCCGGCTTACGAAGCCAAAGGCGCGAAACTCACATTGACGCCGCTCATTCTTAAAGCCGTCGCCGTCACCCTCAAAAAACATTCCATTTTTAATGCGAGCCTGGATGAAGTGGCGAACGAAATTATCGTCAAGGAGTATGTCCACCTGGGCATCGCCGTGGACACCGACCAGGGCCTGATGGTGCCCGTGATCCGCGACGCGCACAAGAAGTCCGTCCTGGATTTGGCGCAGGAACTGGAGCAACTGGCCGCTAAGGCGCGTGACCGGAAAATTTCCGCTGAAGAAATGAAAGGCGGGACATTCACGATTTCCAATCAGGGCGCGATCGGTGGTGGCCACTTTACGCCTATCGTCAACAAGCCCGAAGTCGCCATTCTCGGCCTTGGACGCGGCACCATGAAGGCAGTGGTGCGCGGAGACAAAATCGAGGCCCGGATGATGACGCCGTTGGCGTTGAGTTACGATCACCGCGTGATTGACGGCGGCGCAGCGGCGCGCTTTATGGTGGATTTGGTCGGCGCGTTGCAGGACTTCAAAGAGGATCTCGTGGCGCTATCGTCCTCGTCCTCGAAATGAGCGAAGAACCCACATCCCCAGGTAATCGGCCCAAGGCCGCCACGCTATTCGACCATGAAAAGCTGGATGTTTATCAATTGTTGCTCAAGTTTATCGCCTGGCTGACTCCGTTGCTGGAAGAAATCTCTAGGAACGACCCTGGAAAAACCAGGGAGGTCCGGGACGAAATTGATCGAGCCAGCTTATCCTCCTTGCTGAACACTGCTGAAGGCTCTGGGAAACGGCAGCGCCAGGTACGCGCAAAGTTTTTTGACGGCGCCCGAGGCTCAGCAACCGAATGCGTGGCATGTCTGGACGCATTAGTTGCAAAAGGCGCGACGACCGGAGAGCGAGTGCTTGAAGGAAAGACGATGCTTTTACGAATCGTTTCAATGCTCTGCCGTTTGGTTGAGCGATTTGATTCGCCTAGCGCATTGCATGAGGAACCGGGCGGACCCGAGAATGGCGGATCAGAAACTCAGGAGACGGTTAGCTATCGTTCAATTCGAGGACTAGAACGAAGTAAACATTAAAATCGATTTGTAAGATATTTATGGATTCAATCAAAACTGAAATCGTTGTTGTCGGCTCAGGCCCGGGTGGCTACGCGGCTGCGTTTTACGCGGCGGACCTCGGGAAAAAAGTGATATTGGTCGAGCGCGAAAAAGTGCTCGGCGGCGTGTGCCTCAACCGCGGCTGCATCCCGAGCAAAGCGCTTCTCTATGCCACCCATCAAATCGTTAATGCCCGCGAATCCGCCCACCGAGGCATCGAATTTGCCGAGCCGAAAGTGGAGCTGGACAAGTTGCGCCAGTGGAAGAATTCCGTTGTTACCAAATTGACCGGGGGCGTGGCCACCCTCGCCAAAATGCGCGGCGTCCAGGTCATTCAGGGCCGGGGCTATTTTGAAGGCTCCCAAAAATTGCGCGTCGAGACCGACCAGGGACAACAATTTGTCGAATATGATAAGGCGATCCTCGCCGTCGGGTCCCTGCCGGCGATGCCCAGGGCCTTTGACCTGGGCAATCCTCGCGTGATGACCTCCACGGAGGCCCTGGAAGTGCCCGACGTTCCCGAAAGCCTGCTCATCGTCGGCGGCGGTTATATCGGCATGGAACTGGGATTTGTCTACGCCGCGCTCGGCAGCAAAGTCGTGGTTGTTGAAGCGCTCGACGCTATCCTCACCGGCGCGGACCCGGACCTGGTTCGGCTCGTGGCCGCCAATGGCAAAAAGATGTTCAAGGAAATCCGTCTGAAGGCGAAAGTGACAAAAATGGCCACTGCCGGGAAACAAATCAAAGTGGCCATGGAATATAACGGGCAAAAATTGGAGGAACTTTTCGACCGCGTTTTGGTTGCCGTTGGCCGCGTCCCGAACAAGGCCGACCAGGGCCTGGAAAACACGAAAATCCAGTTCGACGAACGCGGTTTCGTCAAAACCAACGAACAACGCCAGACCGACGACCCGAATATCTACGCCATTGGCGACATCGCCGGCGGCATCCTGCTGGCACACAAAGCACATAAGGAAGCGCGCATCGCCGTGGAAGCCATTACTGGCGGCAAAGCGGTGTTCGACAACGTGATTCCTGCCGTCGTGTTCACGGACCCGGAACTGGCCTGGTGCGGTTTGACCGAAGCGGAGGCGAAGGAAAAAGGAATCCAATATCAGGTCGCCAAATTTCCATGGTCGGCCTCGGGCCGCGCAATCACGTTTGACCGCACAGATGGCGTGACCAAAATCATCGTCGATTCCAACACCGACCGCGTGCTCGGCGTTGGAATTTGCGGCGCCGGCGCGGGAGAATTGATTTCTGAAGCCGTGCTGGCCATTGAAATGGGCGCCACAGCCGAGGACATCGCCGAAACCATTCATCCACATCCCACCCTATCTGAAACGTTGATGGGAGCCGCCGATGCCTACTACGGCCACGCCACGGACATATTCGTCAAGAAAAAGGAAGAATCAAAAGGCTGATTCTTTGCGCTGCTCATTCCCGCTAGGATATTTTCGTCCTCGTCCTCGTCCTCGATATTGGGCGACAGATGACGATTTCGTTGCGGTTTTAACGCATGGCGGTGCTATTGCGACGGTTTCAATACGATCGCCGCGCGATAGAACCGCTGCGGCAATTGCGCCATGCAATCCGTGTAAGTAAACGGCGGCGTGTTGGTGCAGACACACACCCAATTGATCATGTTCGTAGAAGCCTGGACGATTGTGGAGTAGGCCGGACTGGAAACCGTGACCTCGCAGTTGCTTCCCACGGCAACCGCGTCGAAGTCCGGAACCGGGATAACGCTAATGTTGTCCACGCCGAACTCGCTTCCGGAGTCCGCGGCCACCACAAACGACAAATCAGTTTCAAGTTCAGTGGCCGTGACTTCGAAGTTGAAATCCTTCCATCCCGAATACCATTGCCCTGGCCCGATTGCAAAAGCGTTGATCAAATTGGCTGAATAAGCGCCGAAATTAAATTCGGCGCCAAAATTATTGCCGGCCCCGTCCTCGGCCCAAAAATTGATATCATACACAGCGCCCGGGGCCGTTGCGATATTCTGCGACAGCGTGTCGCTGCCGCCGCCCGGCTCGAAGTTAAAGCGGGCATAATTCGGATTGCCGCCAAAGCCCGGGCTGGCAACGGTTGGACCGCTATAATTCGACGAAATCGCACTGTGGCTAATTTGCCAATTCTCGAAGCTGCCGCCGTTGGCATCAAAATTCCCGTTTTGCACCAGATTTTGGGAATAAACTGACGATGTGAAAAATAAAATCGCTCCCGCTGCCGACAACCAGCCGCTACGACCCGCACCCATACCGACAGACCCAAGCTCCATGAACCAACACTAACACCACTTCCAATTTTGTCAAATTGACGCCCGCGGCGCCTTCTAACAGAGCTCCGACCGTGAGGGAGGGAGTGCGTTTGGTTTCCGCCTGGTGGCAGCGCCACTTGCCATTACGCGCGCGGCTCTGTTCTATCCGCAATCTGCAATCTGCATTTCATTGCGCTCTTATCTGACTCGGCGGCGCCTGCCTCGTCGCCGCGTGATGCCGCAATCTTGCAAAATCGCCTTCCTCGCAGGCATTGACGAAACCTTCCGTCACGGATTTGAGCTCCTCCCAACGCGCGCGGATTTGGCGCGCTTCCGGCGGCGTGATACTTTCGTCGGTCGTCGAGTTGGCGATGACGTGGAGCAGGTCGGCAAATTCCTGGACGATTTGGTTTGTCGCGGGAATTAATTGGTGGGGATGCGGGGTATTCTTCGGATTTACAATAAAGAAACCGCCAGCCCGTTCGCAAATCCATTGGACCAGACGATGATCGCCGGTGCTTTTGAGCAATGCTTCCATGCGATCCAACGGATTGCCAACGCCGCTGCCCGCGGTGTTGGGCTCGCCCCATTTATAAATCATCGAAGAAGATAGCCCGAGGTCGGCGGCAATTTCCTTCGGCTTCTTCTTATCAAAGACCTCCCGGAACAATTCGTGCGATTGCATAGCCAAACGATGGGCACATGGGGCCGAAATTAAAAGGTAAAAATGAAGATTACCAGACTGGTTACATCCAACTTTATGTAGCGCGTCAGATGCATCCCGAATCCTGAAAGGATTCAGATCACTCAGCCCAGGGTTGTCGAATCGGTGAGGCTGCCCTGGGTACTGCTTTTAAATTGCCCCCGCATTATTTTTATGCCATATTTCGAGTACTCAAAGGCAGATCAACGAGAGCGATCAATTATCCGGGTGAACGAATTGGGGAAATTTACCACATATGTCTGAATCGTATATTCAAAGTCTTTTTGCAGACCGTATTGGCGGCAGCCAATACGGGAAATCTCAAAACATTTACAAATTTGAGAAAATTAAACGCGCCAAACGCGCCGCCATGGCATTGAACCCGGGTGCGGAGATCATTGACCTGGGCGTGGGCGAACCGGACGAAATGGCATTTCCGGAAGTCGTGTCGAAACTTTGCGAGGAAGCCGCCAAACCGGAAAACCGGGGTTATTCGGACAACGGCGACTGGGTGCTGAAGGAGGCGGCGGCGCGCTACATGGCCTCGGTCTTTGGCGTCAGCGGCATCAATCCTGAGACAGAAGTGATTCATTCCATCGGCAGCAAAGCGGCTCTATCCATCTTGCCCGCCGCCTTCATCAATCCCGGTGATTTTGTGCTGATGACTGTGCCCGGCTATCCGGTTTTTGGGACGCACTCCCGCTATTATGCCGGCCTCGTTTATAATTTGAAGTTGAGCGCCGAAAATAATTTCTTGCCGGACCTCGATGCCATCCCTGGCGAAGTGCTGCGAAAAGCCAAAGTGCTTGTCCTGAACTATCCCAACAATCCTACTGGCGCGTCCGCCACACCGGAATTCTTTGCGCGCGTCGTCGAATTCGCGAAAAAGAATAATATTATCGTCATCCACGATGCCGCATACGCCGGGCTGATTTTTGAAGGCAAGCCGTTGAGCTTCCTGGCCACGCCCGGCGCCAAAGACGTGGGAATCGAACTCCATTCGGTCAGCAAGTCGTACAACATGACCGGCTGGCGTTGCGGATTCGTGACCGGCAATCCGTTGCTGGTGAAAGCCTACGGCGACGTCAAAGACAACTCCGATTCCGGCCAATTTCTTGCCATCCAGCACGCCTCGGCCTGGTGCCTGGACCATCCGGACATCACGCGCAAAATTTCCGCCAAATATTCCCGGCGCATGGACGGCCTCGTCAAAGCATTGCGCGCCGCGGGTTTTGACGCGAAAAAACCGAAAGGCTCGTTCTTTCTTTACGTGAAGGCGCCCAGGGCCGCGCTGGTCAATGGCAGCAAGCGCATTGAATTTGGCAATGCCGAAGACATTTCCCAATGGCTCATCACGGAAAAATTACTTTCGACCGTGCCCTGGGACGACGCCGGCGCCGCCTTGCGCTTCAGCGTGACCTTTGCCGCCAAAAACATCGAAGACGAGAGCCGGATTTTGGACGAAATCGGCAAGCGCCTCAGCAGCGTGAAATTCGAGTTTTGATCGCGCTCGGAACTTAATTTGTGTAGCCCCGAAAGCTTTCGGGGCTCTGACTAATTCGCGGCCCCGCCATTCGTTGTCACTTGTCGTCCAGCATGTCCAGCCATCTGACGACAATTCTCCCTCTCCAGGCGGGAGAGGGCCGGGAAGAACCTTTCGAACGCCAATTTTCTACGGGTTCAAGGCAAGTGGCGCTGCCACGCTGGCCGTTTGCAAACACCGAATCTGATCTGCGGCATCCCCCGCTCCGCCTCAATTTCCGGGGTAATCATCTCAAGGCCATGGTTCACGTGTAGGGTATATATAGGGCGTGAACGCGTGAACGAACTGGAACGTGGGCTTCAAAAGGTCAAAAAAGAGCTGTTTTTATTGGAGTTATGAGAGATTTTACGGCGCAGGCGAGGTATGAACGAAGGGAGGTTTTTTAGAACGAACATTGACCAATCGCCGCAGTCTGGCTGACAATCACTGCCTTTCATTTTTATTGGAAAAATGTCAGCAGAGCGCGTACATTTGCGCGGTAGATCCGCGTGCCTCCCATACGAACCATCCTCTTCGCCCTGTTGATGTTATGTCCTTCCGCCTGGGCTTTTCCGGGTTTTGATCCCTTTACAAGCGCCGTCGCCACCGGTGGAACAGCTTATACGGCCGGTTCGGCATTGTATCATCAGACCAATGCCATGCTTGAGGGCTGGTCGCTCTGGAGCGGCAGCAGCGGCAGTTCCACAGCTCAGGTCTCATGCGTGGCGAGCAACCTGGCTTATCCGGATTTTCCCGCGGGCTTTCCTTCGCCGCCGCCGACAGGCGTCTCGTTGCCCGGAACCGCTTCGGCGGTTTCCGGTTATAGCGCGGCATTGCAATTCTCTCGCGCCATCTCGGCCGACCCAAATAATCATGCGACCAACAAAATCTATGCATCGTTTCTGCTGCTAATTCCAAGCCTCGGCAACCTGACCAGCAGCTCTCCGATTTATTTCGGCGGTTTCGCCACAAATTCCGGCGACCAAAGTGTTTCGCTTCCATCGCGGGCCATGAAATTGTTTTTGAAGGGCAACAGCGCAACGCCCGGGGCCTCCACGACCTGGTCCATCGGCATCCAAAACGCCAGCGGCAGCGGCACAGGGGCGGCTTATGATGCCGGCGGTCATGGCTCAAATGACGTTCTCTTTGTCGTGATGGACTATGAGTTTGGAGTTCGCGGCGGACCTGACGTCGCAAATCTTTGGGTCAATCCGGCAGTCGGCAGTTTCGGCACAGCAACTCCGCCAACGCCAACCGCGAGCTTTAGCACATCCTCCGCCAACGCTCAATTGGTCAGCGCCGCCGATTTCTATCTCCTGGCTCGTTCCGGTTCAACCATCTGGGGCAATTTGCTGGTGGCCGACTTGCGCGTGGGAGACACGTGGAGTTACGCAACCGGCGCGCCCGAGTTAACCGTTGCACCTGCGAACCAAACCAACGTCATGGGCAGCATAGCGATGTTTGCAGCACAGGCGGTCGCAGGCGCCACAAACGTCAGTCCGCTGGTTTACCAATGGCAATTTGACGGAGCCAACCTCGCCGACGGCGGGAATGTATCAGGTTCGGCCACGCCCACCCTTTCCATTTTTGACGTCACGGCGGCAAATGCGGGTGTCTATTCGTTAATCGTCACTAATTCACTGGCCGCGGTCACGAACTCGTCAGACCTGGACGTCCTCAGCGTGGCCGTCACAACCAATCCCGTCAACCAGGCTGCCGTGGCGGGCGGGTCGGCCAGTGTCACGATCGCGGCAGTCGGTACACCGACGGTCGCTTACCAATGGCAGGAGAACGGAACGAACCTCACGAACGGCGTTGCTTCTTCGGGCACTATTTTTTCCGGCGTCAATTCGGCCACGCTGACCCTGCAAAATATCAGCTATAGCGACAGCGCCGCAGTGTTTGACTGTGTTGTTACGAACGATGCCGGCGCTATGGCCGTCAGTTCAGGCGCGACTTTGACGGCGGCTGATCCCGTCCTTGTTTCAACGCCACAAGCGGAAACTGTCAGTCCCGGCGGCATGGCCGGTTTCTCCGTGACAGCGGCGGGCAGCGGGCCATTTTCGTATCAATGGCAGGATGACGGGATTCCGTTGATGGACGGTCTTTCACCATCCGGAGCCATAATCGCCGGTACAACAACAGCGAACCTCCAAATCTCAGACGTTGGTTACGGCGACGCCGGAAACTATTCGGTCACGGTAAACAACGCCTACAACGCGAGCGCCACAAGTCTTCCAGCCGCGCTGACCGTTGCGTACACGAATCTTACCACGCCGATCAATTATGTAAGCGTAAAAGCATACGGCGCAAAAGGCGACGGAGTCACAGATGATACCGTCGCTTTCGAACAGGCCGTCGCCGCCGCGAAATCCGGAACCAATGACGGCGTGTATGTCCCCACAGGGCGCTACGTCATTAGCTCGCCGCTAACGCTCAGCGCATTGGAAATGTTTGGACGTCTGAAGGGGGGATGGAATTCGGCCACAGCACCACTGCCCACCCTGCTCATCCGACAATACAACTCGCCAGGCTTGTCCCTAACCAATGGCGCGAGCCTGCTCGGATTGGCCCTCGACTACGACCAGGAAACGCCGACAAGCACCAATGCGCCGGCCATCAGCGTCCAAAGCGTCGGAACCACGTTGTCCGGCCTAAGAATCCAGAACGCCTACGACGGCATCAGCACGCCCGGGCCCGACATGCCGGGCCGCGCGCGATATTCGCACATTCTGATTGTTGACCCAGCTCACAACGGCGTCGAAATCAGCAAATGCTATGATTTCGTCCAGTTTCTCGATATCGAAGTAATCTGTCCCGGCGCCATGTCCGCCGGCGCAGCATTTTCCTTTGGCCGCGTGGATGAAGGCGGTTACGTGGGTCTAATGGCGTCTAATTGCGCTACCGGCTACCAATTTTTTACCGACCTGGCGACCAACGCGAACGGCGGATTTTTCACGGGCGGCTTCGCGGGCTGTTCGGCAATGGATTGCGCCACAGACGTCTGGGTCATCGGCGACCACAAAATAAAAATTTCCGGCGGTGATTTCACTGCGAACAGTTGCGGTGCATTTGTAGATGGGACCAATACGGAGTTTACAGTCCTTGGCGGCCAATGGGAGGCAAACAACAACCAGGCGGTCCAGGTGGCGCAGGCGGCGAATGTGATACTGGATGCGGATATGTTCGGTCGCGCCACGCCCGCCTCCAACACGCTGGTCCAGATCCAGAATTGCGCCATGGTCACGGTCAAGGATTGCCAATTTCTGTCCGGCAGCACCGGCTTGGAATTGGACAATGAAAATCAACAGGCGATTGTGTACGGCAACAATTTTCAGGACGGCGGAGTCCTGAACGATATAACGTCCAACGCCGTCGTGGCGGCGAATCTTTTCACGGCCAGCCCGCCGTCGGCCCTGCAAGCCACCGCAGGTAATGGAGAAGTGACGCTGGACTGGACCGCGCCATTGGGAGCCACAGGTTACAACCTGAAACGCGCCACGGTGAATGGCGGACCGTATAGCACGCTTGCCAACCTGACCGTCACGAATTACACGGACTCCAACGTGGCCAATGGCACAACCTATTATTACGTCGTTTCGGCAGTCAGGTCGGGAAACGAAAGCGCCAATTCCAGCCAGATCAGCGCCACGCCGTCGCTGCCCGCGCCCGCGCCGCCATCAGATTTGACGGCTACGCCCGGCGATTCGCAGGTCGTGTTGACATGGACCGCCTCACCGGGCGCGACGAGATATATCGTTGAACAATCGCTCGCGAACGGCGGCCCTTACGCAATCATCTCCGCCACCGGCGGCATTTCATCTACAAACACAGAATTGACCAATGGCGTGACATATTACTTCGTGGTAACAGCGGCAAACACAAACGGAATCAGCGTCAATTCGGCCGAAGCGAGTGCCACACCACAAGTCCCATTGCCTGCCACTCCTGCAGCGCTGGCGGCGATCGCATCCAATGGCCAGATCCAATTGACATGGAACGCCGTGTCCGGAGCCGCGAATTATTATCTCAAGCGGGCCACATCCGATGGCGGGCCATACGCGATTATCGCCAAGGTTCCAGAATCTGCCTGGAGCGATTTGATAGTGACCAATAGCGTCACGTATTACTATGTCGTTTCAGCAGTGAATGCGGCGGGCCAAAGCGGAAATTCTTCTCAGGTCGCGGTCATCATCTCACCGGCAATGACGCTGGTCCACGGTTCCGGCGGTTTAGTCCTGTCATGGCCAGGATGGGCCGACGGTTATCAGGTCTATTTAACCGCCAATTTGGCGCCGCCAGTCGCGTGGAACGTCATAACCAATGTACCCCAAAGCAACAACGGCGTGTTCTATCTGGATCTAACCGTGACGAACGGACAACAATTTTATCGTCTATCCAAACAGTAGCTTTCAACAAGCAAATTTATGAAATTCCTCATGAACGGTCCGAACCGCCGAAAGGTCCTGGAGCGCGGTGGCTGTGACACCGCTTTCGAACAACCAAGAGACACCGAACCGCGAATTCCACTTCGGAAAACGACTTCGATTCGAAAGCGGTGTCGCGCTTCGCTTGCCACCGCGCTCCAGGACGCAAGCGCCCAGCCAACCATCCCTCAATCCAAAAATCCATTAATCCAATTATTCATCAATCCATCAATCCACTGGCTCCTCGTCTTGCTCACATTTCTCCCATTCACCGCCCTCGCCCAAACCGGCCTGAATGACCTCAACGTGCAGGCGTACGGCGCTGTGCCCGACGGCGTCACGGATGACACGCTTGCCTTTCAAAACGCTATCGCCGCGGCGGAATCCGGAACCAACTCGGGCATTTACGTTCCCATGGGCAAATACGTGCTCAGTTCCAGCCTCACCTTCAGCAATCTCGAGATGATCGGAAAATTTGCCGGCGGCTGGCCGGCGGACAACATGCCCATGCCAACTCTTTTAATTCATCAACTCACCGCACCCGGCGTGATTTTGCAAAATGGCGCGAGCATTCACGGTGTGGCCGTTGACTATGACCAGGGCTCTCCAACCACAACCAATGCGCCCGCCATCAGCCTCCAGGGCGAAGGGATCACCTTAGGCAGCGTTCGCATCCAGACTCCCTACGACGGCATTACCACCCCCGTCGCCGCCTCGCCGAACCGTGCGCGGTTATCGGACATTTACATCGTCCAACCCGTCCACATCGGAGTGCAAATCAGCAGATGCAGCGATTTTGTCCAGATGAACCACATCGAAGTTTGGTGCGACACCGCTTTTTCGACCGGGCCGGGATTTGATTTCGGAAGCATTGCCGGCGGAACTTTTAACGGCCTGCTGGGCTATCAATGCACACCGGGAATTGAAATTTACACGGACACCTCCACCACCAACGGCACGTTTACCGGCGATTTTGTAAACTGTTGCATGGACGCCGCCACGACAGGAATCAGCATCAACGGAAATCATCAGGTCAAAATCACCGCCGGTGATTGGGACTGTGAATTTTGGGGCGCCACCATCAACGGAACCAACGCCCAGGTTTCCATTGTTGGCGGCAAATGGCACGCCAACAGCCAGGAAGCCGTGATGGTTTATCAGTCGCAAAATGTCCTGATTGATTCCTGTATGTTTTACCGTTCCACGCCATACGGCGCCGGCTGGACGAACAATCCCCTGGTCTGGATTTCCAACGCGACGTCCGCGACCGTAAACGGCTGCCAATTCCTCCCCGGCAGCACCGGGCTCGAGTTGGACAATCAAGTGCAAAACGCAGTTGTTGTAGGAAACAGCTTTCAAGCCGGTGGCATTACCAACAACATGACGTCCACCAACTACGTGATCGCGAATAATCTCTTACCTTAGCCGTATTCACGCATATGAGGTCTAAAAGTCCGTAACACCCGTAACAATGTTGAATATCAATGGCTTAGGCCGTAACAAATATGCAACAAAACCGCAACAGGGGCGCAACATTTTGAGAGGGAACGCCGTGTGAGGGCACACGCCCTACAAGGACGGACGAATTTTGTAGGCCGCGTGCCCTCACGCGGCCCACGCCGGACGCAGCAGGTTCGCGACGATTTTGGAATCGCGCAACGAAGCCATGAACCGGGGTGGCGACAGCTTGTTGTCCCCACGCATCGCACGTCGCAAATTTCGTGTGGGGACAAGCTGTCCCCACCCCAAGCCAAATCGCGTATCAGCTCATGGAGAGGGCGGCCGATCGTAGCATGCCGCCAGTCACATTGGACCGGAGCGCGGACCGCCGAGTCCGCGAGTTGCAGGCCTTCCAATGCATACCATCAGACCCAAGCGTTTCACCGAGCTTTTTCCCAGGTCCTCGCGGATAAAGCTGTCCGCGCTCCGTATATTCTTCCTTCGGATTTTCAATGGATTACTGTCAGCTAAATGTTTACGATGACTTCTAGATTTCGCGTGTCTCCCGTACGAACCATTCTTCTCACCCTGTTCCTATTATGTCCTTTCGCCTGGGCTTCTCTGGAAGCCTCCGCAGCCGACGCTCCAACCAATTCTATTTCTTCCCTTGAACCTGTCCCCCTCCCCATCGGCCTGGACGCGTACCGGCAATGGGCGCGTTGGCCGTATCAACGGATTGGCATGCGCGCATACATGCGGAGCACCTATGACCGGCGCGGGGGCAACGAGGGCGCGGACGGCAGCCACTTTCTCTATCAACTGGCCGACGATGACAATGTTACCCTCAACGTCGCCGGCCCGGGCGTTTTGTGTTTTGTTCGATACAATCATTGGCACGGCAGCCCGTGGCATTTTGTCGTAGACGGAACGGACCATTTAATCCAGGAAAGCAGCACCGCCGACCCGGCCCATCCGATTCCAGATTCTACTTTTCTTCCCGCAAATCTCTTCCCGCCGCCGCTGGGATTGACCTGGTCTGTCACCAAAGGCGCAGATTTGTCCTGGGTGCCAATCCCGTTCGAAAAATCGTTTCGCATGGGCTATTCGCGGACCCACTACGGAACCGGTTATTATATCTACGATCAATTTGTGCCCGGCATGCCGTTATCGCAACCGTTGCGGGCATGGGACGGTCAGACGCCGCCGGACAGGGACGTGCTGGACCTCATTAATCGGGCGGGGACGGATATTGCCCCGGCGGACCTCACCGCAATAACCAACGACGTTCAATTGCTTCAGCCCAAAGGAACAAATGTCATTTTCAATCTCACAAACGTGCCGCCGTCCCTGGTGCGAAAATTGACGTTTTGCATTTCGCGAAATCAGGCTGTGGCCTTTGGTCATGCGCGGTTGAGAATTACATGGGACGACCGGAGCGATCCGGCTGTGGATGCACCGGTGGATCTTTTTTTCGGAGCCGGCACGCTCTATAACCGTGACAATCGTCGATATCTGGTAAAGGCCTTCCCGAGTTATATCCGGTTTGACGAAACGAATGTCGAATTGGCGTGCTTCTTTCCCATGCCGTTCTTTCAGTCGGCGAATGTCGAGTTAATCGGCGCGTCCGATGAGAATCTCAGCAATGTCGTTTGTTCCATTGGGTTTGAATCATCTAACGGCAGTCCCGGACAGGTGGGTTATTTTCACGCGACCTATCGGGACCAGGGAAACCCCGTGCCAGGCCATGACCTGGTTTTGCTCGATACGCGCGAAACGGAAGGCGGCGGGGACTGGAGCGGAAGTTTCATTGGCACCAGCTTTATCTTTTCGGACCGGGCAAACCTGACCACGTTGGAAGGCGATCCCCGCTTCTTTTTTGATGACAGCCAGACGCCGCAGGCCTACGGAACGGGGACTGAAGAATGGGGCGGTGGCGGCGACTATTGGGGCGGCCAGAATATGACGCTGCCGTTTGCAGGCCATCCGACCGGCGCGCGCAAAGCCGCCTCGGCAGTAAATGACGAAGACAAAATCGAATCCGCCTATCGTTTTCTGCTGGCGGATTTGATGCCCTTTGGGAAAAACGCGCGCATTCAGTTGGAACATGGCGGCACAGACAATTCCACCGAGCACTATCAAACCGTGGCCTATTGGTACGGCGCGCCCGAGGCCGCGCTTTTGAAAACGGACGTACTGAAAATCGGCGACGCCGCCAGCGAGAAAGTTCATGACTATCTTTCTCCGCAGGCATCCGGCCCCTATTCGATTACGTCCCGGTACGAATGGGGCGTGGACACCATTGACGGACACGAAGTTTTTCCCGCGACGACAGATTACGGGCGAAAGACTACCGGCGCTTCGGAATTTACCCTGAAAATCGTCCCCGGAAATCGCGGCGTCATGTTGCGGCGCAAACTGGACTATCAATTCCCCAATCAACGGGCGGAAGTTTATGTCGCCGACGGCGATGCCGGCAACGCCGATTGGCAACCGGCAGGAATTTGGTACCTGGCAGGCGGCAACACGTGTGTGTATTCCAATCCAAAAGGCGAACTCGGAGCGACCCAACATCGCATCGAAACGTCCAATCGCCGTTTCCGCGACGACGAATTCCTCTTGCCGCTGGACCTGACGCAAGGCCGTTCCTCCATCCGCATCCGAATTAAATTCACTCCCGTGAATACGCCGCTTTTCCCAGGCGCACTTCCCCAGGAACTGGCCTGGAGCGAAATTCGATATGACGCCTGGTGCTTCGTCACGCCGCGGTGGAATCCACGTTCGAATTGAGGTCGGCCAGCGTGGACGAGGCAAAACACCAAGGCCTTATCTCCGTAGCAGCCGACGTGAGGAGGCTCTAACTCCCTTTCCACTGGATCTGCTGGCAGAATTAACATCTGTGTCCACCTGATAGGGTCGCAAATCACTCAGTCAGGAGTTTTTCAACCCTGGCTTGAAGGTCTGGGAAAGCGTCCGATGTTTCGCGTAAAGTGCCTTTTTTGTCCACAAGCCATAGAGTGGGGACGGTGTCGATGACAAACCTCGCGTTGAACATATTTTTTGAACCATGGCGTTCAAAATATTCGGGCCAGGGCAGATTGTGTTGATGAACAAAATTCCTGAGCGCTTTCTCATCCTTGTCAGAGCTGACGCCAACTATTTCAAATCCCCGGGAATGAAACTTTTCGTAGGTGTCTTTTAGAAGTGGAATTTCTTCAGCACAAGGCACGCACCATGTTGCCCAAAAATCAATGAGCACCACCTTGCCTTTCATCTGGCTAATGTCCACTTCCCGCCCATCCGCCGCCGTGAACTTCAGGTCGAGCGGTTTTCCCACGCTGTCAAGACGCCGAAGCAGCGCTTTTGCTTTTTCCTTCAAGGAATCGGAAACCGGGTCTGTGAGAATTTCATTGGCAATGGGCCGCGCCTTGTCATCAGGAACCATCGTTGCTAAAGAAAGCAACTTCTCGTAGAACCCTTCCTTCTGTGGATAACGTTTGATTAATTCCCGCAAAACCGGCAGGCGGATACGATAAACCCCATCAGCAGACAATTTGGGCGCCAGATTGGCTTGCAGATTGACCCATTTCCAAAATACTTGCTGGTCTCCATGGTAATAGGCCGTTTGCAACATAGTGCATTCAATTATCCTCGCTGCCAGTGCGTTGGAACTGCCGGGAAATTGAGTGTAAAAGGCATTGGCTTTTTCCGAAGCGGCAAGGGCTGCGGCGACCGCCTGTTCATCAGTCTGTTGGCGTCCGGATAAACCAGCCGCCTCCTGCAATTGTTTCCAGGAAGTGCCGGCGTCGGAGGCACCCACCGCGGGTTGCCCGCAGGCAAGGCCACAAATAAGGAACAGAATAACAATACAGGTTGCTAACGTGCCCGCTCTCATAGCTCATTCCTCAACGTTTGTTATACTGTTCGTCGCTGACTTTTTCCATCCAATCCACCACCTTTCCGTCGAGCGCTTCCTGGATAGCGATGTGAGTCATCGCGGTGGCCGGGGCGGCCCCGTGCCAATGTTTTTCACCCGGAGGAAACCAGACGACATCGCCCGGACGGATTTCCTCAATCGGCCCGCCTTCACGCTGAACCAGGCCCGCGCCCGAAACGACGATGAGCGTTTGGCCCAGCGGATGCATGTGCCACGCCGTACGTGCACCCGGCTCAAACGTGACACTGGCCCCGGCTGCTCGGGCGGGCGATGGCGCCTGGAATAACGGGTCAATTCTCACAGTGCCAGTGAACCAGTCCACTGGCCCTTTGACAGACGCTTGCGAACCAACTTTTTTGATTTCCATTTTGCTCTCCTTTCTTTTTTATAATTAAGGTTTCACCCTTACTTTGATTGCCTTGCGCCGGTCAGATACCGGGGAAACGCTGCGGCGGTGCTTCGCTCGGGCGTGGTCGTTCTCATGAGCAACGCGGCGCCCCAGGATAGCAAAGTTCCTCGAAAACTAAATGATTTCTCTTTCTTGCAAAAAAGACTCCGTTTCCATTCCACGCCGTCAAAATCTTTCAATTCTCCAGTAAAACAACACCTTTCGCCCTTGCACCCGGCTTCGTTTCTCGTTGCACCGCCTATACTCATAAAATGTGCATCACCTGTTCCCCAAGCTCGCCGTAGCAGCGTCGCGTCAGCGCGCTCTAACTACAGCCAACCGCGTTCGATCGTCCAACCCGGAAAAATTAGAGCCCCGAAAGCTTTTCGGGGCTGCCACGCACAAAAATCCTTCGCGCCAATTCGCGTCAATTCGCGGATTAGACACAGTAGATCGTCGGTTCCCTCCCACGGTGCCTAAATCTTCAAAAACCCCAATAAAACCACACCTTTTGCACATAAACCCGGCTTCGTTTCTCGTTGCACCGCCTATACCCATAAAATGTGTAGATTCCCACGGTTGCGTGAGAGAGGCCGCAGTTCAGATTCGCACTGTCGCGCGGTTTCACAGTCAGCGGCTATATTTGTGGGCGTTTTACCCGGGGCGGTCGCACTCATAGACTCGCGCTCGACCCCGTATAGCGTATCCGGCGTTATTCACCGGCGGGGCAGGAGCGTTCTGAGTTGCTCCGCCACTCCGCCGGTGAATAACGCCGCCGCGATGTGGCTTTTCACGCATATTTTTTTCAGCCTATTTTGGGTTGGGCTCCGGTACGAACACTTGCCCTGCTCGCGTTACGAGTATAGCCCAATCTTTCGACCGGAGCCGCAACCCGAACATGGATACGCATCCTCAGGTGACGACGACAACGTCTCCTTCTATACGGTCTGCGCCCCACGTTCACTCACACAGCAACCCTAACATGAACACACCCAAGGACAATACTCCACTTCAAACAGCTCCTCTCGCCTGGATCGGACTGGATTGGGGCGACAAAGAACACGCCTTCGCCATCCAGGATGCCATTGGAAAATCCGAGGCCGGCACATTGGCACACTCAGCCGAAAACCTCCATAGTTGGCTCCAAAAGTTGGGCGAACGTTATGGCGCTGGTACGGTCGCCGTGGCAATTGAGGCCAGCCGCGGCGCCGTCATCCACGCCCTGCTCGAATATCCGTGGCTGACGATC
>DASYYL010000058.1:0-14265 GCA_035933915.1 Verrucomicrobiia bacterium | reverse complement strand
CAGGGGCATGACATGACCCGTCAGGCGGTGACCAAGCATCTCGTTTTGCTCGAGGCGGCGAACCTCGTCGTCTCGGTGAAACAGGGGCGCGCGAAATTGCATTACCTGAACCCCGTGCCGATCCATGAGATTTACATGCGTTGGATCGGGAAGTTCGAGCGAAAGCAGGTTCAAGCGCTCTTTAACCTGAAACAAGCATTGAAAGAGAATGAATGATTATGAACAAACCTGAATTGATCTATACGACCTATATCCGGACGACCCCGGAAAAATTGTGGAACGCCATCATCAACCCTGAATTCACCCGCCAGTATTGGGGCGGCAACGAAAATATTTCGGATTGGAAACCCGGTTCGAAATGGGTGCATGCCACCAGCGACCGTGAACGCGCGATCCGCGTGACGGGCAAGGTGGTGGAAAGCGTGCCGCCTAAACGGCTGGTGCTTACCTGGGCCGATCCGGCCAAAGAAAGCGACGTTTCCCGCGTCACCTTTCAAATCGAACCGGTCGATGACGAGGTTCGCCTGGATGTCATCCATGGCGATTTCCAGCATGGTTCGGACATGATGACCCGGGTATCCGGCGGCTGGCCGCGCGTGCTCTCGAGCTTGAAATCGTTCCTCGAAACTGGCGTACCGCTCAAGGCCGCGGTGTGTGGTTCCCGGCAGGCGGCGGCTGCTCATTCCTGAAACCTCTCAGCCACTATACGGAGATAAATATGAAAAAATCATCCACTGGACATCCCGTTGCCTCACGTAAGGAATGGCTCGCGGCGCGCGCGGAATTGCTCAAGGCCGAAAAGGCGCTGACGCGCCGCAGCGACGAACTGGCGAAGCAACGGCAGGCGCTGCCCTGGGTTCGTATTGAAAAGGAATATCGTTTCGAGACGGAGAAAGGCAAGGTGTCTTTCGCAGACCTTTTCCGGGGCCGCTCCCAGCTTCTCATCTATCACTTCATGTTTGGCGCCGATTACACGGCAGGATGCCCGTCCTGCTCGGCGATTGCCGACGGCTTTAACGGCTTTGCCATCCATCTGGCGAACCATGATGTCACGCTCTCGGCGGTTTCGCGGGCGCCGTTTGCGAAACTGAAGGCTTATAAAGAGCGGATGGGATGGAGTTTTCCGTGGGCGTCCTCGCTGGGCAGCGACTTCAACGCAGACTTCGGCGTTGCCGCCACCGCCGAGCAGCAGAAGGAAGGCAACGTCCTGTACAACTACGAGCCGAAGAGCTTTTTCGCGCAGGCTGCCACTTCGCCCCCTGAGCCGGTTGTCGAATTCGCGACTCAATGCGGGACCGACGCCGCCACATATTTGCGCGAGTTGCCTGGCATGAGCACGTTCGTCCTTGAAGACGGCGTGATTTACCACGCTTATTCGACCTATGCCCGGGGATTGGACGGTCTCTGGGGCATGTATCAGTGGCTTGACCGCGCTCCCCTGGGCCGCAACGAGGATGAGGGCATCTGGTGGCGGCGTAATGACGAATATGATTCGCCTGATTCAAAGGCCTGTTGTCAGGCAGGAGAGACCCGCGCATGAACCCGCGCCAATGCTGCCGGACGAAGGCGCTATGCCGGGACAACGCCTCGCAGCCTCCGTCGCGCTGGCGCCGTGGCGGAAGGTTCGCGACATGGATCGTCCCCGGCGCCACTTTAGTTCTGCTGCCCAAATGTCCCATTTGTGTGGCGGGATACGTGGCGCTTTTCACCGGCATCGGCATCTCGATTGCCGATGCCTCGATCCTCCGCACGTCGGTGCTGGCCCTGTGCATTGGGACTCTAGTTTGTCTGGTGATGAAACGTCTGTGCCGACTGGCGTTCCGCGACAACGCGCGTTCGATGGAGCAAATTCAAATTACCCGCAACGAAACAACCACGATGAAATGATGAAATTTAAGGGCCATCAATCCATCTCGTTGTTCTCTGGCTGATGGCGCGCGCGGTCAAGAGAGCGGAAGACCGGCTGAGATGGAATGTACCGAAGGGAACATCGACCCCCTTCGCCTGGCTACAGCGTGACAAGATGGCGAGACAAGCAGAATGAACCGAATTTCTAGCCGCGATAGGACACATGGAACGCGAAGAATTTTTAACCACGGATGGACACGGATACGGGACTGATTTCTTACGCAACGGAATACGGAGGATGAGCCCAATTTCGCTCTAAAGGGATTCGGTGGGTGTTTGTCTCCAGGCGACTCGTCCGTAATACCTCCAGGAGTCGACCAGGAGCCACGTCAGGACTTCCTCGTCACCCTTGCCGTAAATTCGGCAGCCGCCATCATGCAGGTATTTCGCAAAAAGCAGTCCCCGGAAAAACCTGTCCCAGACAAAAGGCCCCAGGGTTTTTGCGTCGTCCGGGGAAAGTTGTGGAAGTTTTCCCGTATGGACCCACGTCCAGCAAACCCGGTCAATGGCGGGAGCCAGCACGGACTCTTGCGCGGACAATTCAGGTTTTAGAGCGGACAAATCGGGGTATTTCGCTTTCTGAGTTTCCAGCCAGCTTTGGCGCCGTTGAGCGTTCCCCTTGATTTGTGTATTGAGTTTTACAATGACCCGCATGAGAGCATCCGGCTTTTCCATGAAAACGAAAATAGCCGAACCGCCCCTGATGCAAAGTCTTTTTGACGCCCTCAATTGGGAGATGGGAGAATGAATATCGAACAAATTTACTTGCATATATACAAAAGAGTGCGGGCTTCCGAAACTTGGATGGCTGGATTGTTGAATCAGCCGGACAATTGGATTGGCGGAGTTGTTCAACGGTTCAACGTCCCCGCTATTGCGATTGCGGCGGCAGCGCGTTTAGGGCGACGACGGAGGCTGAGCAGGCCCAGCTATATCGCAGGTCCAATCGGAGCCGTAAATGCGGTCGAAGCCGGCGACGAGATTGCTGACGACCATTTCGTCCGAGGCGTAGCCGGTCCGGTCGGCGACGTCGACGGCCATTTCGATCATTTCGGCGTTTTCCCAGAAGTCATGCTGGTCAAAGCTGCCTCCGGTCTTGCCTAGGTAGCAGCCGCCGCTTTTGTTGTAGAAGTTGTAGTTGAAGTTGAACGCGAGGTTGTAAGCGTCGGCGGCGGTGAAAGCGCGAGCCGAAGGGGTGGCGCTGAGGAGGGTGAGGATGGCGGTGACTAAGGCAAAGAGCGTGAGACCATGAGAGGATGGGAAAATCGAAGATCGAAGCGGCAGCGCCACTGGCAATCGGAACGCCGAACGCCGAAGCGTGACGCCGCGAGATTCGCCTTCGCGCTGCTGAGGCGCGGCAAGACGTGAGAACGTGAGAATATGAGTGAATGAGAATTTGTGAACATGGTTTTTCCTTTCCTTTCCTTATTTTCCTTTGTTGCGTATGGAATACCCGAGCATGACCGCGTCCTTTTTCAAGCAGGCCAGGTTTTGGCCACGCGACGAAAAAGGCCGCGTCAATTAATTAATGGCGCTAAACGGTTATTGTAACAGAAGGCAGGTGATGCGTGGAATGGAGAAAAAGCCGGAACGGATGGAGAATTGGATGGTAGTGGACGACGGAAGAGGAGAGAGTGAGAGCGGTTTCATCTGAGGGATCGGCGGGGAATGGTCTCGCTTTCGACTCGAAATGCCATGGTTGGGGCAATAGAATCTCTCACTGAAAGCGCACCGTCTCTTCTACACGGTAATGTGTCCGATTTGACAGGTGCGCAAAGACGCTCCGCCGTTGCTGATTTGTGATGGAGAAAAAGACCCGGTTGTTCCAGGATTGGAAGGCAAGGAGCTTTATGAACGGCTTCAGGCGGCAGGAGCGGACGCGACGTATTAGATGACACCCGGCGGCGGGCACGCTATTCCCGGCGGCTCCGGTTTTGATGATGTTTTGGACCATTTTGTGGTTCGGACTTAAAAGCTCAATAAAGACAGTCTGATAAAAAACTATGAAAAAATTGTTGTTCGGCCCTATGGCATTGTTTTTGGCGGCCATATCTGTGGCCCGGAGCGCCCCATTGGATTACCAGAATCCGAATTTGCCGGTGGACGAGCGCGTGCGGGATTTGCTCGGGCGCATGACGTTGGAAGAAAAGGCGCGCCAACTGGACATGTATTTTGGGGCGCAGGACTTTCTGACGAAAGACCAGACGATTGACAGGACTCATGCCCGGCCTGATGCGACGTTTGATCCTGGAAAAGCCGGGAAGGCCATCGGAACGCTCGGAGTGGGCTCGATCCATGACATTTATCCGCCACCGCGACTTTATAATGCTATTCAGGCGTGGGTCATCAAATCAAATCGACTGGGCATACCGGCGCTATTCATTGAGGAAGGATTGCACGGTTACATGGCGCACGGAGAGACCGTTTTTCCGCAAAGCGTCAACCTCGCCACCACGTGGAATCCGGAATTGGCGCGGGAAACGGGCGCGGCGATCGCGTCCGAGGCGCGGGCGGACGGCGTGGATATGATTCTGGCCCCAGTGCTGGATGTGGCGCGTGATCCGCGCTGGGGACGGGTCGAAGAGGATTTTGGTGAAGACCCGTTTTTGTCGGGCCAGATGGGAATGAACTATGTCGAAGGGATGCAGGGCGATTCCCTTGCCAGTGATCACAACTGCATAGCTGAACCGAAACATTTTGCCGCGCACGGCTCTCCGGAGAGCGGGCTGAACACGTCGCCTGTTCACGCCGGCGAGCGCGAAGTGCGTTCGGCGATGCTCAAGACGTTTGAGCGGGCCGTTTGCGAGGGGCACGCGATGGGGATAATGGCGGCGTACAACGACATTGACGGGGTGCCTTGCACGGGGAATCCATGGCTGCTGAACACGGTTCTGCGGGATGAATGGGGCTTCAAAGGATTCGTCCTGTCCGATCTCGGGGCCATCGGAAGGCTGTATGCCGACCATCACGTCGCGGCGACGCCGGCGGATGCTTCGGTTCTCGCGATTAAATCCGGCGTGGATATGCAATTTTATGATTTCCCACATGATGTTTTCCAGAACGCGCTTATTCAGGGGGTGAAAGACGGGAAACTATCCGAAGCGACGCTGGACGCGGCGGTGTCCCGCGTCCTGCGGGCCAAATTCATGCTCGGCCTTTTTGATCATCCACTCGTGGACCCGAATCTGGACCAACAGGTCCGGCGCTCGCCGGAGCACCTGGCGCTATCGCTCGAGGCGGCGCGGCAATCCATGTGCCTGCTGAAGAACGAAAACAATTTGTTGCCGCTAAGAAAAGATATCGGTTGTATTGCGGTGATTGGGACCAACGCGAACATTGCGCGACTGGGCGATTATGCCGATGCGGCCAAAGAAACGTCCGAATACGGGATGCTCCATCAAATTAGAAAATTGGTTTCGCCGCGAACGCGCGTGCTGTTTTCCGACGGGGGGAATATCCGAACGGCCGTCAGGCTGGCGAAAAAGGCCGACGTGGTTGTGCTGGGATTGGGTGAGTGGCACGGCATCTCCGGCGAAGGTTGCGATCGTTCTGACCTGGACCTGCCGGGTGATCAGGAGGCATTAATGGAAGCGGTGGCGAAGACGGGCAAGCCGTTGGTGTTGGTGCTGCAAAATGGGCGGGCCTTGAGCATTTCCTGGGCGGCGCAACATGTGCCGGCAATTCTGGAAGGGTGGTATCCCGGCGAGTTTGGGGGTCAAGCCATTGCGGAAACACTTTTTGGCGATAACAATCCGGGCGGCCGGTTGCCGGTTTCCTTTCCCCGGAGCGTTGGTCAGTTGCCGGTTTATTACAATCATTTTCCCTCCAAGACGAATCATTACATCAACGGGGACGATTCGCCTTTGTTCAGCTTCGGCGATGGATTGAGTTACACGACTTTCAAATACAAAGGCCTGACGGTGGCCGCGCCGACTGTCCAGAGCGGCGGCGATGTACTGGTTTCGTTTTATCTGGCCAATACGGGCGACCGTGACGGCGATGAAGTGGCGCAGGTTTACGCGCGAGAAACCACCGCCAGCGTGGCCACGCCGGGCAAGGCGTTGAAAGCATTTTCACGCGTCCATTTGAAGTCCGGTGAAACCAAATATATAACTCTTCATATCAAACAAAGCGACCTGGAGGTTTGGGGGGCGGAGCGTAAATGGGAACTGGAACCGGGTGAATTTACGGTGATGGTGGGAGGCAGTTCGGCAGCGGATTTGTCCGCTAAATTCAATTTAGAGTAAAAACATTATGCGGTCCCGGTCATGAGCTGTCATTTTCGAAGATAGCATGACCAGAAGATCCGCCAGGCAGACGTAACATCCGGGAGGTCGGAGCACTAATCGCCGGCGTTATCATTGATCACAGCGTGGCGGCTACGGTTGGAGATACGAGCTTTACCGGTGAAAACATTGCCGGTAATGACAGCACGACGGACGTCTTTATCGAGTTCGATTTGGGGCGCGTCGTGCTGAAATTCGCAGCCGCGAACCAATACGGTTCCGCTTGTGGCCTGGATGGCCGCGCGGCCTTCGCTGTTGCGGTCCCATTGGCAAAACGCGCAATCGCCAAAGCCGACAGCGCCTCTGCCTGCGATTTCGGCAATCTGATTGCAGGGTCCCCAAAAAGCGCAGTTTTCAAATCGCACACTGCCAGTATTGTTCGTTCCCACACGAACCATCGCTGGATCCGGCCCGTGGAACGAGGTAAACTCGCCGTTGGAAATGAGGAGTCCATACTCAGCGCTGGCATCCACTTCCACCGAGGTAAAACAGTCGTCGGCGCCGATGCCCAGAAAATTTCCATTGCAGACGCCGGCTTCAGACTTGACGAATTTGTAGCCTATATTATAGCCGTAGCAGAACGTGTTGAACACATATTGCCAGTCGCTGCGGGCGAAAATAAATGCTTCGCCGTGCTCTTCCTGCCACCGGAGCAGCCGCCGATGTACGCTCCACCACGGATTAAAGTGAACGTCCTCGATGCGGCCGATATCATAAATTGCATCCACAAAGATGCCGCGCCGCAGCGGTTGCCCCTGGACATCGCGAATCAGGTGGCGTTCATTTTCGGAGGCGTCAATTCCGTTATAGGGATTGAGCAATTCAACACCGAGAACTGCAGGGTTCTTTCCACGCATGGCGATGGCCCAGGGATAGGGTGTTGGTTCGGCATCCGGAATCTGGTTCGGATAGTAGAGTACGACTCCTTTAAGCGTGCTGTCATCGTGCAGGGTAATGAATGGCGCGCCGTCCTCGTGACCCGCGCCCTCTGTGACCAAAAATGTGGTTCCGTTTTCCGTCGGCTTCGCCCCGCCGTGGTCCCGAATGCCGTTATGCGCGGGGACGGATTCCCAGACACCTTTCAACGTCACCGCGCGAGGCAGGTTGAGGTGGCCCGAAAAAAAGTAGTTTCCGCGCGGGGCATAGACAATTCCGCCGCCGGCTTCCGACGCGGTATCCATCGCCTTTTGAAAGGAGGCAGTTGCGTCGGCCTTGCCGTCCGCCTTCGCTCCATAGTCGAGAACGCAATAAATGTCGGAATTGGTCTCGGCCAGGGCCGGGGCAGAGGCACCCATGGCGGCCACCAATGGGAGTAATGGCAAAAAGCGATTCATATAACGCACGGCAAAGCCAGTCTAGAGACACCGGCCAAATTGCCAAGTTGCGAGAATAGTTTCATGTTGGCCCCAATGTCCATTCCAGTCGTAGTCACCGGCCCCATATATATAACAGCATTGGATTTTCCCGCTCGAGCTGAAAATCTTCCGGGCCGGACAACGAACATCCTTCAAATTCAATCTGTGTCCGCGGATGGCTGGGTGATTTGTCTCGACCGATTCATGCGCGCGGAAATTTATCACAAAAGGGCGATTTTAATTTCAGCGAATCAATCGGTTTGAATTCAACGGCTCGTTCCGTCATCATGCACACAGATTATGCCAAATCCGCCGGCCAATTCAGGCATCAGGGACAACCACCATCGCGGTGCCGTCGCGGATTTCTTAAAAGCCAAGATTCACGCTGGCTCGCGGCTCAGCGCGTGTATCATTCTGCTCTGCTCATCGAAGCCGAGTTGGTTCACGGAGAAACCGTTCTCGACGGCAGCGGCCAGCCCGTCGGCACAGTCATCTTGCGGCCAACCTGGGCCGGACACGAATTTCTCGACGCCGCCCGCAACGACACGATTTGGCACAAGGCCGGCGAACGCATCAAAAAGTCCGGCGTAGATGTCACGCTCTCGCTGCTGAAAGAAATCTTGAACCAACTCCTCAAACAATCACTCAATTTGCCGTGAGTTCGCTCAAACCAGAAAACGGCTTGATTTTTCGCATCGCGCACATTGCCAATGTGCCGTGGATTCTGGATCACGGCCTGCATTGCCGGAATTCACCGGAGCGCGACCCAAATTATGTGGAAATCGGCAACCCGGAATTGATCGAAAAGCGCACCCACCGCGCCGTGCCCATTCCGCCCGGCGGCGTGTTGAGCGACTACATTCCGTTTTATTTTACGCCGCATTCGCCGATGCTCTTCAACATCACGACCGGGCACAACGGCATCACCCAGCGGCCAATGAGCGAAATTGTCATCATGGTTTCCTCGCTGCCCGTGCTCGTGGCGCGGAAAATTTCTTTTGTTTTCACCGACCGGCACGCATATCTGCAAACGGCGGGGTATTTTGCCGACCTCGCGCGGCTCGATTGCATCGCATGGAATTTGCTGCAAACCCGTGATTTCAAACGCGATCTTTACGACCCCGGCAAAATTGAGCGTTATCAGGCAGAGGCGCTGGTGCATCGGCACTTGCCGGTGGCCGAGTTGTCGGGCATCATCTGCCACGGAGATGCGCAAAAAACTATCTTGCAGGGCGAGGTTGAAAAACGGCGACAAACCTTGCAGATTACGGTAAAACCGAATTGCTATTTCTGATGATCCGCTACACCACAGGCAATTTGCTGGATGCCCAGGCCGAGGCGCTGGTCAACACCGTCAACGAGATGGGTGTTATGGGCAAGGGTGTTGCTTTGATGTTCCGCGAGGCATTTCCCGCCAACACCGCCGCTTACGAAGCCGCGTGTAAAAATGGCGAGGTGCGCGTGGGGCGGATGTTTGTCACCGAAAACCGCGCACTTACTGGCCCGCGCTGGATCATCAATTTCCCCACCAAGAAGCACTGGCGGCATCCCTCCAAATTCCAGTGGGTGCGGGACGGTCTGGAAGATTTGAAGCGGGTGATTGCGGAGAAACAAATCAAGTCCATCGCGTTGCCGCCCTTGGGCTGTGGCAACGGCGGCTTGGAATGGGATCAAGTCCGCCCTGCAATTGAGGCGGCGCTGTCATCATTGGAAGGCGTCAACGCCATTGTGTTTGAACCTACCAGCGCCTACCAGAACATCGCCAAGCGTAAGGGAATGGATGAATTGACCCCCGCCCGCGCCATGATTGCCGAACTGGTGCGGCGGTATTCCATTCTCGGCATTGAATGCACGAATCTTGAAGTTCAAAAACTGGCGTGGTTTCTCCAGCGCACGATCGAATCGCTGCATCTGGACAACCCGCTCAACCTGAAGTTCACGGCCAACAAATACGGCCCGTATGCAGACAACTTGCGGCATTTGTTAAATGGTCTCGATGGCAGTTATCTCCACTGCGAAAAACGTCTGTCTGATGCTGGCCCGCTCGAACCGATTCGGTTTGAGGATTCCAAACGCGACAGCATCATGGAATTTTTGTTCAGTGGCGCGGCTCGCAAATACCTGCCCGCATTGGAGCGGACGACAGAGGTGATAGATGGATTCGAGTCTCCGCTGGGAATGGAGCTTTTGGGGACAGTGGACTGGCTGCTGAACCGGGAAAAATGCGCCGCGACTGTGCCCGCATTGCGCGAAGGGTTAACCCACTGGCCAGGTGGTCGTGACGCCGCCCAGCGCAAACAAAAACTTTTCACTGACGAGTGGCTAACACTTGCCTTAAATCGGCTGGCCAGCTCAACGTTTTTGCCGCAGCCGTCGCTCAATCTCGCCTGACGGCTTTGGGAATAGCGCGGCCAAAAAAAATGCGCGGCGCGGTTTTTGTTTCAAAGGGTTTCAGAAAATGCGCGCGGGAAAATGTTTCAAATCAATTCAGTCAGCGAACCTTCAAGATTTCGCACTGGCGGCAGCGGGAGCAGGTCAGCAACAAACGCTGTTCGCCGGTCGTTTCATCAAAGCCGCTGGTCAGGGTCAGGCGATACGAGCCGCACTTAAGGCACTTCACGTCGAACCGCCGGAATGGACTTGCGGGCGGAGTGCGGGGCGGTTCGTCGTCCTCGCGGCGGATAAAATATCGGGCACTGTTCACGCCGCCGATTTTATCCTGGCCGGTTGGACATCCGCCGTCCATCCGAACGAGCGCGAGTAACACCACTTAAAGATGGATGCCCGTTTTGGTAGCCATAGGGAAAAAGGAGCAGGCGGGGCAATCTGGCCCCCCATAAACAAGGCCCGCGAATACCCGCGCGTCAGGGCTGGAGGAAAAAACAACTTCGCGGTTATCGCGCAACAGGACGGCAAGGCACTCGGTCGTCACGTCCTGGGCGATGATGCAAGGCATCGCGGCACGGGCGGTCATTTCATCTTTGCGGGCGAGCTTGAATTCCAATTCGCCGAGCATCCGGTCGCGTTCCATCGGTTCGGTCGTCTTGGCCGCTTTCTTTTCGAGCGAGCCGATTTCCTTGTCGAGCACGCGGATTTCGGATTGAAGTTGCGGCGAGGTTTTCAGTTTCCAAGTTTCGAGCAGGCGTGTCTGGTGATCCACGAGGGGCGCGGCGAAATGAACCTGACCGTTCGATTTTACAACGACGCCGAGGCAAACCAAAGTTAACTCGATCGGCTCAAACGTTAACCGTTTCCATCAAAAAACTTTTGATTGCCCGGCGAAAACGACCATCGCCCTTCGGAACCCGTTCGACGAATCGGAGCGATGTTCGAAATGGTGGTGTCTTCTGCAAGATGTTAGAACTTTTTTCGACGAGAACCCTGACTATTAAACCCGTGCGAGGGGCGGGAATCGAACCCATCTAGGGTATCCCCGACCCTATCCCCGCAGCGGGACAGGTAAACATTTGCAATTAGCATTGCCTCGCAATGGTTTTGTCGCTATAGCAGCCCTTGCTCGCATCCCCGAATTCGGTCGGTTTTTGCCCTCACGGGCTCTCGGGCTGCGCGTGGCCTATGGGCCATGCTCGCCCAAAAACCTCCCTCGTCGCTCACGCGACACCGGTACACACACGGGCGGGTGGGACGGTTAAAGGACAGGCTAGTTGTCCTTTATGGAACGGACGGGTTGGACTGGTGAACGGGTACAGTGGACCGCTATCGCGAGAGCGTCGAAGACTTGCCGGGTTCTCGCCCTCCGGCCTGCCACCGCAAGGGTGGAACACAGGCGCTCCGGGACTGCGAACCGGGCAAGACTTCGGCTTGGCGAATGAGCGGGCGAGCCGATCCGGGCCAGCGCTATAGCGCTAGACCGCCAAATGCTCTCGATCGATGCGCAATTGTCTGAATTGCATTCAATCACCGTTAAAGGCGACCTCTGCGTTATAAGCACGCTCGCAGAAAGCATGAGCGCCAAAGAGCCAGGCAGGCCGGTATTCAACGACATGCTCCGCCGCATTGAACGAGGCGAAGCCAACGCGATCTTAACGTGGAAGCTCGACCGGCTGGCTCGCAATTTCGACGACGCCGGCAGGATCATCGGCCTTCTTCAACGTGGTGTAATCCAAGAGATCCGAACCTTTGAAAAGTGCTATTTCCCCAACGACAATGTCCTTACTATGGCGGTCGAATTTGGAATGGCAAATCAATACGTCCGGGACCTTTCGATGAACATAAAGCGCGGTATCCGTGAGAAAAACAGGCGAGGCGTCTTTTCGGGCAAGGCCCCACTCGGATATTACAACGAACCCAGGCTCCGCACCATCGAACCGCACCCAGAGCATTTTAACACGGTTAAGGGCATTTTGGAGCGTTTTGCCAAAGGCACCTACTCTTTGACCGCCGTTCAAAGGGAGATCGCACAGACGCACCTTCGCGGGTGGCGGAACAAGAAGCCGCCATGCCTTAACTCGATCGCATGGATGCTCCGCAATCCCTTTTATTATGGCGCGTTTCTCCAGAGCGGCGAATTGCACCAGGGCACGCACGTGCCAATGATCTCGAAGAAGACCTTCGATGACATACAAAAGGCGTTGGTCGCGGTTGGCAAACCGCGAAACGGCAACCGCAAGGGAAAGGATTTCCTGTTCAAGAACTTCGCCACCTGCGGTTGCTGCGGGTATTCAATCGTCGGCGAACGGCATATCAAGAAAAGTGGCCTCCGTTTCTATTACTACCGTTGCAGCTTCAAGAGCAAAAAGCAGGAGTGCGATGAGCGAAAGTTCGTCCGTGATACGAAGTTCGCCGACGAAGTGAAACGCAACGCCGAGCTTGCTGTCATCCCAGACGACTGGAAAGAGAGATTCCTCGCACGCATTGAGACATGGGAAGGGGAGGTTTCCAATGAAAAGCAGGACAAGATCGATCGCTTAAAATCCGATCTAGCTTTACTTAAGGCAAAGATTGACCGGATTAATAACGCCTTCGCCGAAGGCGCATTGGGCGTTGATGAGTTCAAAGAACTCAAGAACCTCCTCGTGCCTCAAAAGGCCGGTTTAGAGCAGGAAATCGTCGCTTTGGAACAAAGCAAGGCCAACAGGTTAGAACCCTTGAAAAAGTGGGTTTTACAGGCTAATACGGCCCAAAAAGCCGTTTTAAGCAACGACTTGGTGGAAATGAAGTCATTTCTGCTTTCGGTCGGCTCGAACCGCCTTTTGCGCGCTCAAACGTTAACCGTTTCCTTCAAAAAACCCTTTGATTGCTTGGCTAAAACAACCATTGCCCTTCGGAACACGTCCGACGAATCGGAACGATGTTCGAAATGGTGGAGGCGGCGGGAGTTGAACCCGCGTCCCTGGCAAACAAACCAGCCGCGACTACATGTTTAGTCTGAAAAAATTTTCATCGGTGCGATAACGTTCAGACGCGAGTCGCACCACTTAGTCCGCATGCAATTTGTCGGCGCGCCGCGCGCGGTCTCCGCGTAGCGCCCCGCCTGCTGTGGCGTTCATCCGGCCCAGCAGGCGTCGGCCGGTGAACGTCGCGGCAATTAGGCCGCGAGAGCTAATTCTTCGTTAGCAGTTTTGTTTTGACCGATTTTTAACGAGGCCAACGATCATCCTCGACATGCCGCCTCTGGCGCATTTATCAGGTCGAAACCAGTACGCCCCCAGAAAGCAGACGGCCTGGCAAAACAAGCCGTGCGTAAATATAATCGCAGAAATCGATGCGCGGGTCAACCGTCGCATTTGCGAATTGAACGGCGGTCGTCCTGGTTTTCAAGCGTCTTGAAGGAACATCCGCGCGCACACGTACATCTAACCACTAATTGATTGCAAATGAACAGGCGAAAACCGCGAAACGAAATTTTTTTTAGCTTGGATTAGCGTCTTTTCCTTTGAACAATGCTCGTCTGCTGTGAAATGAAACGCATTATAAAATGGTTGATCCTGGTGGCGGTCATTGGTTTCGCCGCGATCCAGTTGGTGCAGCCAGCGCGGACGAATCCGCCGGTAAAAACCGACTTTTTGAAAGCCACCGGCGCGCCGCCGGAGGTGGCGGCAATGTTTCATGCGGCGTGCTATGATTGTCATTCGGATGAGACGCGCTGGCCGTGGTATAGTTACGTCGCCCCGATATCATGGCAAATTGCCCAGGACGTCAACCACGGGCGCCGGCACGTCAATATGTCCGAGTGGCCAGTGGATCGACCGGACCTGGCGCGGAAAAAAATCGGGGATATGAGCGACGAAATTGACGATGGCGACATGCCGCTGGGAAAATACACGCTGATTCACAAGGACGCGCGGCTGACATCGCAACAGCGAGACACCCTTACGCAATGGCTCAATGCGCAAGGAACTGCGTTGAAATCAAAGGCGGGCGGGAAATAGATGCTGGAAAGCGCGTTCATTCCGGCGGCGGAAAAATCCTCCAAACGGCTGATGGTGATGCTGCACGGCCTGGGCGACAGCATTGAAGGATATCGCTGGCTTCCTGAGGCGATGGATTTGCCATGGCTGAATTTCCTCCTGGTCAACGCGCCGGATGCCTATTACGGCGGGTATTCATGGTTCGATTATCCGGACAACATGGCGCCGGGAATTCTGCGGAGCCGCAAATTGATATTTGAACTGCTTGACGGACTGCAGATCAAGGGCTTTGCGCCCATAGACGTGACCCTGGGCGGATTTTCGCAGGGCGGTTTGATGACGATG
>DASYYL010000036.1:0-12107 GCA_035933915.1 Verrucomicrobiia bacterium | reverse complement strand
AGGAAACTTGAGGGGTTCTAACCTTAGTACGAGAGGACCGGGTTAGACGCACTTCTGGTGTGGCAGTTGTTCCGTCAGGGGCATCGCTGCGTAGCCATGTGCGGAAGAGATAAGCGCTGAAAGCATCTAAGCGCCAAGCTCCTCCCAAGATAATGTTTCCCGTGCCGCAAGGCACCTGAAGACCACGGGCAGACTACCCGTTTGATAGGCTGGAAATGTAAGCGCCGTGAGGCGTTTAGTTGACCAGTACTAATCGGTCGTGCGGCTTGATTGCTTTTTCCTTCAAGGAAATGCAATTTCAACTCGCGAATTGTAGCCCTGCCTTTTTTTCCCTGTGTGTAGTTTTCAGAGAACCGCCGAACCCGCTTCGGAAACGTTCTTTTACAGTGGCACGGCAATATTTGCTGGGGCGGATGCCTCGGTACCGTGCGCAAATACTTTGGTGGCATTACCGCAGTGGTCCGACCCGTTCCCATTCCGAACACGGCCGTCAAACACTGCAAGGCCGATGGGAGTGGTTGTATAGCTTCCGCGAGAGTAGGTAGCCGCCAGTCTTTCAAAAAAGCCGAAACATGAAATGTTTCGGCTTTTTTACTTTGCAGGCTTGATTTCACCGGAATTTGCCCCGAAATTTCGCCAATGCCTTTGCCAACAGAACCGCTCACCTTGAGCGCCGAGCAGATTGCGGAGTTAAATCGCAACCTTTCTGATCTGCGCCACGACATCAACAACAATGTTGCCCTCATTCTTTCCGCGATCGAGATGATGCGCCGGCGCCCCGAAACTTTTGAGAAAATGCTCGATTCCATGGCAAGGCAACCTCAAAGGATTACCGAGACGGTTGCGCAATTCTCGAAGGCACTCGAAACCGCGCTCAAAATCACCAGGCCTTAACGGCAACCATGCTGTTGGGAAGGAAGCGGTTGCGAGGCGCTATGAAGGCCCAAAATGTTGCGCCCCTGTTGCGGGTTTGTTGCATCTTTGTTACGGCCTAAGCCATTGATATTCAACATTGTAACCGGTGTTGCGCCTTTTCATGCCTCATATCCAAATACATAGGCCGTAACTGCCAATGACAATTTTTCGTCTGAATATAATGTTATGAAAAAGCTGCAATGCGCCCTGCTCTGTTTTGTTTTAACCATTTTGGCGGCAAAATGTTCCGCCCAGCAAAATCGTCCAACCGGCCTGGAAAACCGTTTTTTCCCGATGCTCGGCCGGCTGTTAACGGATGAACAACGGTTGTCGTTGCTGCGGAACATGGATTCCCAACGCGACCAGATCCAGCCTTTGCAGGAAAAAATCCGTTCGTCCCGCGCCGCGCTGTTGGGCGAAATTGTCGGCGGTAAGTTTGATGAAAAGGTCGCGCGCCAATACGCCGCGCAATCTGCCGGCGCAGAAGCCCAGTTGACCGTGATCTTTGCGAAGGCGCTGGCGCAGATGCAGCCGGTGCTTTCGGCGCAACAATTGGCGCAGTTGAAGAATTTCCAATCGGGTCGTTTTTTCGGATTTCGGGATGAGGCGGAGACGCCTGCGCCGGAAGTGCACCTGAAGCTGCCGCCCTCGCTGCCGACGGATACAAACGGTTTGCCGGTCGTGAATTAACGAGCGCGCTTTCTGAAGGAAAGATCGGGTGCGGAGACGTTTGCGCTTCATCTTTCTCTCAAATCCTCCATAATTTTTTGATGGAACGAAGCGAAGCGGAATTGATCGCAGCCGTGTTGCAGGGCGACGCGGCGAGTTTCGAGCCGCTCGTTCAGAAATATTCGCCCCGTGTTTTTGCCACGGCGCGCCGTTACGCCCGGCGCGAAAGCGAAGTGGAAGATATCGCCCAGGAAGTATGGCTTAAAGCATTTGAAAAATTGAAAAGTTTCCGCGGCGAAGCCCCCTTCGAGCATTGGCTCATGCGTATGACCGTTCGCACTTGCTACGATTTCCTGCGGGGTCACCAGCGAAATCGCGAATCGTCCTTTTCGGACCTTAGCGAATCGGAGAGCGATTGGCTCCAAAAATTTGTTGCCGCTCCGGAATCGGCCACTGAACAGGCCGACGCCGCCAAACTGCTCATCGGGCGGGTGTTGGAAAAATTGTCGCCGCAGGCGCGGCTGGTCATTACTTTGCTTGAAATTGAGGACCGTTCGGTCAAGGAAATCGCCGAATTGACCGGCTGGTCCGTGCCGTTGGTCAAGGTTCGGGCGTTTCGCGCCCGGGGGGAAATGCGAAAAATTCTTTCAAAAATGGCAAAAGACCAGTATTTGTGAGTGTAACCATGCGACCTGCCCGGCGTCTAAAATAGTATGAACGTCACTGAACTTCAGCGGAAACTAATCGCGGCGGCGCGCGCCAATGCGCCGGACGACCGTGTCCCTTATGCCTTTGAAAAGCGCGTGATCGCGCTGATTCCGGGGATGATTCCGACCAATGACGTGGCGTTGTGGGTGCGTGGATTATGGCAGGCGGCGGCAAGCTGTGTCGTCGTGGCCGCATTGTGCGGCGCGTGGGCATTTCTCAACCCGGCGAGCAATTCCGGGGATGATCTTTCCCAAAATCTCGAAACCACGCTTCTGGCTTCCGTTGACCAGGGCGACCAGGCCCAGTGAATTACTGGAAGGTCATCCTCGCAACCATCGTGATCTTCGGCGCGGGCGTCATCACCGGCGGACTCCTGGTGAGTCACGTGGAGCATCCGGCGCGTCCGTTATTCCCGTTTCGTCAGCCGCCACATCCGGCGCCTCTCGCGCATACTCCCTACGAAAGTGTGCCTCCGGAGGTGCGCCCGGAAATTTTGAAGACGAATTTCGTGCAGCTATTAAATGACAAATTGGACTTAACCCCCGCGCAAAGGGAGCAAATCCGAAAAATTATCGCGCAGTCACAGCAAAATACCCACGATCTTTGGAAGCTTGTCGCGCCGCAGTTTCAATTGGTCTGGCGTGACACACGCCAGCAAATAAGAAACGTCCTGACACCTAAACAGCAAAAGGAATTTGAGTTTTTGATGAGACAACAACATTCGTTGCGGCGCGAGCCGTCCACAAACGCGCCCCCGGTCCAGCCTTCCTCAGCGACCAACGGCCCGGTGATTTAGCTGGTTTGTTTTTCCGCAAGCACTACCCGGATTTTTTTGCGCAAATCTTTGGTGATCGAACCCACTGGACGATTGCCGTCGATAATCGTGAATCCGTAAGTCTTCTGCAATTTCCGGAACGCCCCCTGCATCGCTGTCTGGTATTTTACAAAGCTGTCGAACATATCGCGCGAGAACCCCAGGTCCATCCCGCTTTCCCAGTAATCCAGCGTTGCATTTTTGGCCAGGTTGCGCTGGACCAATTCCTGAGGTTGTACGGAAAGATAGAAGACGGCATCCGGCTTTACCGCAATGCCGTAAAGATTTTTAAGCCATCCCTCGTCCATGCCGCGAACCATGTCGCGCGCCATCAGCGTGTAAATATAACGGTCCGCCAGCACAATGAATCCCGCCTTGAGCGCCGGCAAAATGATGTTTTCAAGCTGGTCGGCAAAATCCGTCGCGTAAAAAAGACTCAATGTCGTGCGGCTTAAAATGTTTCCTTTTTGCGCCAGTTCCAACTCCTTGCTCACCAGCGTGGATCGTTTCAAGCCCACTTGCACCGTCGGATGACCTCCCGTTTCGAGCCAGTCTACCAGCCGGGCGATTTGTGTCGAACGGCCCGAGCCATCCGCGCCTTCCACCACAATCAACTTTCCGGCGAGTTCGTCAATCTTCACCCGGGGAATTCCATGGCCGTAAAAGCGGCGGAACCCGTTTTTTTGTTCAGGAGATATGCTCATACCGCGGCCAGATCTTCATCGTGTTCCGGCGCCCTGGCTTCAGCCGGCTGAAACGCCGGGGGCAGGGGCAGGGGACTGCGGCGCCGGAATTTCCGAAGCTCAATCTTCTCGCCCACCAGCTTGCGGACGATGCATTGCTGTTTTTCGACGTTTTGGTTGGCGTCCATGACCAGGAATTTAAACTCGTCGCTCATCGCCACGTACTGCTCCAAAATGCGCCCTTGAAATATCCGGAAGCTTTCATACGGGTCCGCTGAAAGCCTCAAATCCATGCCGGCCTCGAAAAATTTTAATTTTGGCCGGCCCTCCAGAATGCGGTTTAACGAAACCTCCAAATCAGTTTTGAAAAAGAACGTAATGTCCGGGAGCGCCGCGAAATTGTAGATGCCGCGGACCCACTCCGGGGGGCAGCCGCGAACGACGTCCCTTGCAAACGCGGTGAAAGCATAACGGTCGCACAACACGATATATCCCGCCCGCAACAACGGCAGCAAATGCCGTTCGTACCGGTCGCCAAAATCCGTGGCGTGAATCAGGCTGAAGGTCGTGGGGGTGAGCAATTCGCGCTTTTTACCTTTGCTGGTCGCCGATTTTACGAGTTCGGAGGAATTCCATTCGCTGAAATACACCTTGATTCCCTCGGCTTCAAGCCATCGCTTCAGCAGGTAAATCTGCGTGGACTTTCCTGACCCATCCAAACCTTCAACGGCGATGAGGCGTCCTGGAAAATTCAGTTCCGCAAAAGTTTTCATGATTTCGCGTCGTGCGGCGTCTTCTAATCCTGCTAAAATCGGTTACCGCCGACAAGCCCAACTTAAATACCATAACCGGCCGCGTTTGCCCTGTTAAATCTTTGTGACGTTGCGGCCAGGGATGGCGCGCATGGCGGGAGTCCATTTATTTTTTCGCCTTTTTATCCGCGGCGCGGATCAACTTCATGTATTTCGCGGGGTTTTTATCGAAATCCGTCTTGCAGTCCGGACAGCAGAGTTTGACCTCCTGGCCTTTATAGACGAAAACGAAAGGCTTTCCCATTTCGCCGAGCTTGTCCCCGGAGACCGGGCAAGTGGTCAGCAAATCCGGTTTTGGCGGCGGAGAATGAGGAGTGGCGCTGGCCGAATTGGTCTGGTCGTCAGCGAGCATGGGCGAGTGATAAGCAAAAGCAAGGGCCGCGACGGCGCTCACGATAAGAAGGGTCTTTTTCATTCTATGGGCAATAGCATAGGAACGCCGGCAAGTCAACGCTTCATGGTGCCGGGAGGGGGTTCATTGATGATCGCCCAAAACATTCCGATCTGTTTTACCGATTCCACAAATTTTTGAAAATCCACCGGCTTGACCACGTAGGCGTTCACCCCCAGTTCATAACTGTGCACCAAATCCTGTTCTTCCCGCGAGGACGTGACCATGACCACGGGGACGCGCTTGATTTCCGGGTCGGCGCGCATCTGGCGGAGTACTTCCATGCCATCCACTTTGGGCATTTTCAAATCCAGCAGGACCACCACGGGCAGGCCATTGGCGTGGCCGGCGAATTTGCCGCGCCCGTAAATGTAGTCCAGTGCTTCCGCGCCGTCGCGCGCCACCACGACTTCATTGGCCAGGTTGTGTTCATCCAGCGCTGCGAGCGTCAATTCGACGTCCCGTTCGTTGTCCTCCGCCAGCAGTATCCTTTTTAATGGTGCCATAGTTTTTAAACTTTCTTTTCAGTTGATGATTTGGGCAAAGAAAAATAAAATGTCGCCCCGGCATCCGGCTTTCCTTCGGCCCATACGCGTCCACCGTGCCGATGCACAATCCGGCTGACATTGGCCAGCCCGATGCCCGTCCCTTCGAACTCCTCCGCCCGGTGCAGTCGTTGGAAAACGCCGAATAATTTATGGGCATATTGCATGTCAAAGCCCACGCCATTGTCATGAACGAAGAATATATATTCGCCGTTTCCCGAATCTTCGCAGCCGATTTCGATTTTGGCCGAGTCTCTGGGCCGTGTGTATTTGACGGCGTTTGAAATCAAGTTCACCCAAACCTGTTGCAGCATGGCCGGGTCGGCGTCCACTTCGGGAAGCGCGTCAATTTTCCAGTTGATTTGCCGTCCATTGATCTCGGTTTGCAGTCCTTCCACGGCTTCGTGCACCAGGGAATCGGTGGAGACCCTGCTGCACCGCAATTCGGCGCGGCTCATTCGGGAAAAGACCAGCAGGTCGTCAATCAGCGCGCCCATCCGCTGAGCGGAATCGGCGATGATGTCCAGGTAACGTTTTCCACGGTCATCCAATTGGGGCCCGGATTGTTTGACCAGCATTTTGACAAAGCCGTCGATGTGCCGTAAGGGCGCCCGCAGATCGTGTGAGACCGAATACGAAAACGCTTCCAATTCCTTGTTGGATTCTTCCAGTTGCCGCGCATACAGTTGCAGGTTTTCGTTCAGTTTTTCGATTTTTTCCTGGGCCAGTTTTCGTTCGGTGATGTCGCGGCCCGTTCCGTAGATCACTTTTTGTGGCAACGCGGCCGCCGCGCTCCAGGCAAACCACCTCCAGGTATTGTCTTTGGCGCGCAAACGGTTTTCAAAATAGATGGTTTCGCTCCCTGTCTTTAGTTTCTCGATTTCCGCTTCAGTCGCGGACTGGTCATCAGGATGGACCAATTCGATCAGAGCGCGCGATAACAGATCGTCGTTTGGCAGTCCCAGTGTCCATTTCCAGGCCGGATTGATCGTCTTTAAAAAGCCGTCAAAACCCAAAACGCAAATCAGTTCGCGCGACAAATCGAAATAGCGGTCGCGTTCCTCGCGAACCTCCTCGGCGCTCTTGAGGGCGGTGAGATCGCGCGTGACTTTGACATACCCCAGCAACTCTCCCCGCGGATTGCGAATGGCGCTGATCGTGACATTCGCCCAGAAGCGGGAACCATCTTTTCGAATCCGCCATCCTGTATCATCGGAGTGTCCTTTCTCCGCAGCCGTCAGCAGCATCCGCTCCGGTGCGTTGCTCTGAACGGCTTCGGGCGGATAAAACTTCGAAAAATGTTGGCCGATGATTTCGTCCGCGGTATAACCTTTAATTCGTTGCGCCCCCTCGTTCCAACTGGCAACTCTCCCGTCCGGGTTGAGCCGGCAGATTGCGTAATCACGAACCGCCGAAATCATTAAACGGAAGCGCTCCTCATTTTGTTGAAGCGCGACTTCGGCCCGGGCCCGAAGTTTTAAATCGCGCCGGCTCAACAAAACTGCCAGGCCGCCGATGATTACGGCGAAGGTGCTGCCCGAGATCACCGCCAGTTCGGTCCAATTTCCGGTGATGCGGGCTTGCTCGCGTCTTTGATCCAGGAGGGTCTTCTCGACCCAATACATTTGCGCAGTCAAATACTGGACGGAAGCCATGGCGACCCTGGTCTTTTGCATCGGCACGGCTGCCAGCGCCCCATCCAGATTGGATTTTTGAAAAGCGCTGATCCGTTTGTCTCCGAGTGAGATTAGTGTCCGGGTTTGAGCATCAAATTGGTTCAACAGGTCCTGTTGGGTCGGATTGTCCGAGGTGAGGGCTTTGAGCTGTTCGATTTGTGTGGGGATTTTACCGCCGGCTTCGGAGCGGGCATTCAGAAATGTTTCATCCATGGTGAGCAGATAGCCGCGCTGGTCGGTATCCGTTTCAACGACAGTTGCCACCATCGCCTGCAACCGCGTAATGACATCCTGCGAATGCGTGACCCATTTCTGAGCGAGAATAAAGTCCTCCGTGGCGCGATAGGACAACCAGCCCATCATTCCCAGCGCCAGCGCCGTCACCACAAATCCCGCCAAAATTTTGTTTTCAACCGGAATTTTCATCCGTGCCTTATCTGAAAAATAATGCCCCTGTTGATCGCGCAAAGATACCCGCCGCCCATTGGAAAATCAATCACCCGATGGCCGAAAAATGCTGGTTTTGGACGGGATTGCCGGATGACTCGTGACCCTCATGGCACGGCAGTTATACCCCGGCCTCGGGAAACTTTTCGCGAATTTGCTTTCGTAATCGATCCTCGTCGTCCGGTTGGTAACGTCTCCGCGTTATCAGCCGTTGAACGGCGTCGAGCAATTCAAGCCAGTCTTCGAGGGGCGGGTTTGCGACCGGTTGCCAAACTTCAAATCGTTTGCCGCGATGAAAAAATCTCCAATCCCTGCCAACGTGCTGCGCGTAGACCTGCAATTTTGTCCCATCCTCGGTGACCCGTTTCCAACTGATTTCAGCTTTAGGCATCGGAAAAACTGGATTAATGGATTTGTGAATATTTGGATTAATGGCCGCGCATTTGTCCAATTTTCCGCTGATCCGTCATTTATTCAGATAAATTAACACTTGCGACGGCCATTGCCGCAATGCCTTCCTCGCGCCCCGCGAATCCGAGGCCCTCATTGGTGGTCGCCTTGACGCCCACTTTTGTCTCGGGAATGCCCAGCGCCGCGGCGATGTTGCGTTTCATTGCCGCAATGTGCGGAAATAATTTGGGCGCCTGGGCGATAAGGGTCGAATCCACGTTCACAATGGCTCCGCCGCGTTTGGAAACCTGCGCGGCCGCCTCCTGCAGGAATATTTTGCTGGGGGCGTTCTTCCAGCGCGGGTCGGTGTTCGGAAAGAAATGGCCGATGTCCGTTTCGCCAATCGCGCCCAGGATGGCGTCGCAAATGGCGTGCATCAGCGCATCGGCGTCAGAATGGCCGTCCAGGCCCCTGGTGTGCGGAATCTCGACGCCGCCGAGGACCAATTTCCGTCCTGCGACCAGCGCATGAACGTCGTAGCCAATGCCAACATGAATCATCATCGAATTAAAAAGGAAAATGGAAAAAGGAAAAAGGAAAAACCATGAAGTTAATTTCCCGCGGGCTGATTTGCGGTCTCGTCTTCGTTGTTTTCCGCCACACCGGCGGTTTTATCTGCCGGCGATTCTTCCGCGACTTTGGCGGCGCCGGCGAACAAAGCGGTAAACAGGCCTCCGCCCAGGAGTGTGTTCCGGAAGAATTCCCACGATGGCGGATAGCCGGGCATTCCGGTGAACAGGGCCTGAATCCATCCCGCTATGGTCTTTGGATAACCCGGATATAAAAACCAGGACAAAGTGTTCGTCAGCACGTAAAACAACAGCGCGCCCAGGATTCCGCCAAACAATAATTTCCAGAACGGCGCGGATTTTCCGATCCATTTGCCCATGGCAATGAGCCCGGCGTACAAGGCATAATTGAGCAGCATGTCCCAGCGCACGGCGCTGACATGGTAGTAAAAAATATTTAGACCAACGTCTGTGGCGGCGATGACCGCCAGGGGCAGCCACCACGCCATCGCGCCCCGGAAATAAACTCCCGCGCAAAACGCCAGCGCATACACGGCGCTAAAATCCGGCGGGAACAAACCCGGAATCCGCGATACCGCAAAAACGGCGACGAAAATGATGGGTAGAATGAACCGCTTCACGCTGATGATAATAGTCTCGCGCAATGGCGCTGGAAAACAGAAATATTATGCGCGAATTTTGCTGATGCTTGAAAAAAGCAGCCGATGAAATGGAATATTTCGCGTAAAGCATGCGATGATGGATTTGCCAAAGGTTTTTGGAAATGAATGAGGGTCGGTTCCCGAGAATTCCATTTTTCTTTTTCTGGTTTCCTTTCTAATCTTACAGCGTGTTCGAGATTCCGAAATCCATGCGCGCGATTGTATATCGCGGCGTCAACGATTTGCGCCTGGAGACGGTTCCGGTGCCGGCGATTGGTGATGGCGAACTGCTCGTCAAAGTAGCCGTTTGCGGCGTTTGCCCCACCGACATCAAGAAAATCCACTACGGACTTCTGCCGCCGCCGCGCATTTACGGCCATGAAACCGCCGGGACCATCGTCAAAATCGGTGGCAACAAAACAGCTCTCACGGTCCGGCCTCCTTCGGCGCCAAAGTTTGTCCTCAAAGCCGGTGATCGTGTGGCCCTGCACCATCACGTTCCCTGCATGGTCTGTCATTTCTGCCGGCACCGCGCGTTTGCCCAATGTCCCACAAACAAGCTCACCGGCATTACCGCCGGGTTCGAGCCTGCCGGAGGGGGATTTGCCGAATATGTCCGCGTGATGCCTTTCGTTTTGCCCGGCGTGGTCAGAATTCCGCCGCGTAATACCTTTGACGAAGCGGCCATGTTTGAGCCGCTCAACACGGTGCTCAAGGCGGTTAATCGCCTCAACGTGCTGCCTGGCGACCGCGTGCTCGTGGCCGGCCAGGGACCTATCGGGCTAATGTTCACCAAACTCCTTAAACTGCGCGGCGCACACGTGCTGGCCACCGACCTCCTGGGGTCCCGGCTTAAGCTCGCCCGGCGATTCGGCGCCAAATGGGCCGTTAGTGCAAACAGTCAAGATGGCGCGCTTGCCATCCCGGAAGATTTTTTTCCAAAACAAAAGCGCGGCGGTGCGGGCCCGGTAAACCGCACGGCGCCTTTCGATGCCGCGGTTATCGCGGTGCCGTCGGATGCCGCCGTCCGGCAGGCCGTTCAAATGGTTCGAGGCGCCGGCCAGATCATGCTCTTTGCCCATACCAAACGCGCCGGGACCGGAACGGCAAGCGGCGACGGTCATGCGGCGTCTGGTTTGTATCCATTGGATCTGGCCTCGATTTGTGTCGATGAAAAGGACTTAATGGGCAGTTACGCCGCGGATTTTACGATTCAAAAGGAAGTTGGCCGCCTCATCTTCTCGCGCGAATTTGACATGCGAAGGCTGATAACCCACCGTTTCCCGCTCGAAAAAGCGGCCGAAGCTGTTGAATTGGCGGCGCATCCCACGGAAGATTCGCTCAAGGTGGTGGTGACCGTTTAGCGCTGGGGCATCACCGGCGCGGGTAGTAATTCTGTTGCGGGGTACTTCCGGGCGAGGGTGAACCTGACGGATTTTGTGAGTTGCCTCCGCCAAGCTCAGAGGCTGCCTGCTGATCAAATTGTGTTGGGGGAAAGATTGCTGCGGTGGGGTCGCCTGACTGCACCGCCTGGGCGTGGGCTGCGGCGACCAGGGCCGACTGATCTTCGTCAGAAAGCTGGGAAATAGTGGGAGACACGTACGTGTTATTATGATAGTTGCCTGATTGGGAATTATTGTTAAACGCGCCCAATGGGTTATTGTTGTTTTGAGAACCGTTATCGCCACCGCCGCCATAAGAATTGAATGATTGGGGTTGGTAGCCGCCAGGAGCGCCGCCGAAGGCGCCGAACCGCCGTCCGAATTTGCGCATGCCCGGCTGGCCCGGGAATGTCGGCGTGGACGGCGCGGGACCGGTCGAAGCCACGCCCTCCGTCAGCCCGATGTCCTGCTGAACCCCGTGATTCATAAAGGTCACCATCATTTTATTCGTGTCAATCTTGGTGACTTCCACGTCATCCTGCATTTCCCCTTCGGTAAAAATATAGGATTCGTCGTGCGGCTGCCCGTGATTGCGCACCACCCCGGCCACTTTGAAGAGGGCCTCGGTCGGGCCAAAAATCGTCATAATGCCCGTGAGCGTGATTTTTGGGGGCGGCGGACCTGGTGGCGCATCCGGAATAGTGACAACTGGAATGGGATTCAGCCCAAACACATTGCGTGTGACAATGGATTCATAGGGGTTGCCGGAGGGCGCGACAGCGGCGGCAGGGGCCGTATGGGCATCCGTCGTGGGGCTTTTGAACGGTTGCGGGATGTTGGCTGGAAGAACATTCGCCTGAGGCGTATTTGGACCCTGGAACTGAGGGAAACCAGGAGGATTTTTCAGATGATGTTTCTTCATCAGCTGATTCCGGTTCATTAAGTTGGTATTCCCGTGCAATGAATTCACGTTGACATTGGCATATGGCGTGACGTCACCGCGCGCAGCGACGCTTAACGCCACTCCACCGGCAATACAGATGAATAGTCTTCCGACACGATTCATTAAATAAAGTATAGGGCTTATTGACCCGAAATTCAAACACCGAAAGTCACATTTAGTTGCGTTAAGCTGGAAGAAGTCCCCCGATCCCAAAAGCCCTGGAGCGTCATTGGGCGCTCATCGTGGTGTGTGTTACGCGTCAAGAATCGTCGGCCATCGCTCAGTGATGCTTGACGCAACACGCAATACGCATCACGTACTGTCCCCCTTTTTCTTTTTTTGGTGGCCGTCCGCAAGAACTTCCTTTTTAATCTCGGCATGTTTGTTTGCCTTGCCGCAGGACGCGGGACACGAATGCAGCCGCTGACAAATTACCTTCACAAGGCCATGATTCCGTTTTTTGGCGTACCGCTGCTGGCCTATGGCATTCTCGCGGTACCC
>DASYYL010000034.1:0-43947 GCA_035933915.1 Verrucomicrobiia bacterium | reverse complement strand
AATCTAATCGTCCCGATGTTTTAACCTTTCAACGCTTACGAATTTATGCCAATCGGACTTTTAGGAAAAAAACTCGGCCACACGCGCGTCTACAGCGCGAATGGCGTCATCACGCCCGTTACGGTCGTGCTCGCCGGCCCGAATCGCGTGCTCCAGGTTAAAAACCAGGCCGGCAAAGACGGTTACAACGCCGTGCAGCTCGGCTTTGACGACCAAAAAGAACAACGCGTGACCAAACCGTTGCTGGGACATATCAAAAAACACAACGGCGCGGCCGTCAAACACATTAAGGAATTTCGAAATTTCTCAAAAGAAGTCAAAGCCGGCGACGTCGTGGGCGTTAATTTATTCGCGCCCGGCGATTTTGTGGATGCCATCGGCGTTACCAAAGGACGTGGGTTTGAAGGCGTGGTGAAGCGGCACAAATTTGCCGGCGGCGATTCGACGCACGGCGCCAAGGGTTGGCACCGCCGCAGCGGCGCCATCGGCCAGCGCCTGTTTCCCGGTACGGTTCAGCGCGGCCTGCGAATGCCCGGTCACATGGGCCAGGTGCGGCGCACAACGCAAAACCTGGAAGTCATTCAGGTGCGTGAAGCCGAGAATCTCCTCCTCATCAAAGGTTCAATCCCGGGTCCCGAAGGCGACTATATCGTGATCCGGGAATCCAAGAAACGGCCCAAGGGATGGAAACCGCCGGTGAGCGCGGCGCCCATGAAGAAGAAGCCGGCCACCGAGAAGAAACCCGAGGCCAAGGCAGAAGCCAAGAAATAACGCTTTAACGCACAATGAAAATCGCGATTAAAAATCTCGAAGGCAAAAATCAGGGCGAACATGAAATCAAGTTCCCCTTGATTGAAGATGGCCGCGGCACACAGGCGGTCCACGAGACGGTTGTGGCCTATCGCGCCGCGCAACGAAGCGGCACCGCCAGCACCAAGACGGTGGGCGAAGTGGCGGGCACGAACAAAAAGCCATGGCGGCAAAAAGGCACCGGCCGGGCCCGCGCCGGTTCGTTTCGTTCTCCGTTGTGGGCGGGCGGCGGCGTGGTTTTTGGTCCCAAACCCCGCGATTTCGCCAAAAAGGTTTCCAAAAAGACCAAACAACTCGCCTTGCGCAAGGCCTTGAGCGAGCGCATCAAAGCGGGCGACGTCATGGTAGTGGACGATTTGAAGCTGGAATCTCCCAAAACAAAGGATTTTGCGGGCGTGATTTCCCGGTTGGAATTGAAAGGTTCAACGCTCATTGTTTCCACCGGCGTTGACAAGAACCTCTCGCTGGCATCGCGCAACGTTCCGAATGTGGCGCTGGCGACCAGTGATTCGCTGAATACCTACGACGTTTTGCGTCCGGCCAAACTGCTCTTCACCCGGAGCGCATTTGAAAAAGTCGAATCGCGCCTGGCGGCTGAATAAACCTTCGAACGGCCAAACACATGAATGCTTTTGAAATCATCAAGACCGTCCGTCTCACTGAAAAGGGGACGCGCCAGGGCGAAAAGTACAACCAATACACCGTCGTAGCGGACCGCCGCGCGAACAAAACTCAAATCCGCCAGGCGGTGCAGGAATTGTTCAAGGTCAAGGTCACGCGGGTTAATACCTTAAACGTCCACGGCAAACTCAAGCGGCAGCGCACCAGCCAGGCCGGCCAGGCCCCGGATTGGAAAAAGGCCATCGTGACCCTCAAAGAAGGGGACAAGATCGTTTTGACGTAGGCTTCTTCGATTTAACGGCTCGTCATTAGTCTTCGATTTTCGTATCGTTCCACCTTAAATGGAACCAAAAACGATACCCGGATTTCGAGCGGTCCCGCGGACAGGCGTCATCTACGTCACGCACGAAGCGGCCCGCCACGGTTTTTCCTACGGTGACCGTCACTGGGCAAATCTGGGCCAGGGCTCTCCTGAAACGGGCGACATTCCCAATGGACCGCAGCGTGTCCGTGAAGTTACCATTTCGGAAGCCAGCCGGCAATACAGCCCGGTCGCCGGGAACCAATTGCTTTGCCAGGCGGTCGCGGATTTCTACAACACTGCCTTTCGAGCGAAAAAGAAATCCAAATATTCCTCCGAAAATGTAAGCATCGCCAGTGGAGGACGGCTGGCGCTCACGCGGCTCGCGAGCGCGCTGGGCAACATCAACATGGGCCATTTTATTCCGGATTACACCGCCTACGAGGAATTGCTCAGCGTCTTCAAGGCCTTCACGCCAATCCCTATTTTGCTCGAAGCTAAAAACGGCTACAAAATTTCTTTGGCGGATTTGAAAGAGGAGATTCTTGGACGCGGGCTGAGCGCTTTGTTGGTCAGCAATCCGTGCAATCCCACGGGCCAATTGCTGGAAGGAAGGGAATTGTCCGCATGGTGCGATTTGGCTCGTGAATGCCAGTGTTCGATGATTTTCGACGAATTTTACTCGCACTACATTTATACGGACGGTAAAGCCGCCCGGCCAAAAATGATTTCGGCCGCTGAATATGTGGATGATGTCGAGCATGACCCGATTATTGTCGTGGATGGCCTGACGAAGAACTGGCGCTATCCGGGTTGGCGCATCAGTTGGACCCTTGGCCCCAAAGCGGTGATTGAGGCGATCGCCAGCGCCGGTTCCTTTTTAGACGGCGGCGCCAACCATCCGTTTCAGAACGCCGCGTTGGATTTGCTTAGGCCGGAGAACGCCACGGCAGAGGCGCTGGCCATTCAAAAACATTTTGGACGGAAACGGGCGCTGGTCCTGTCCCGGCTCAAAAAAATGGGCATCACCGCAGACGCCGCGCCGGCCGGCGCGTTTTACGTGTGGGCCAACTTGTCGAAACTGCCACAGCCATTGGACGACGGAATGAGTTTCTTTCGCGAGTGCCTTAAGGAAAAGGTTATCGTCGTCCCCGGCGTTTTCTTTGACGTGAACCCGGGCAATCGCCGTTCGATGATGCGTTTCAAGAACTATTGTCGAATCAGTTTTGGTCCCGAAATGGAGAAGCTGGAAATTGGGCTCGCGGCGATAGAACGGCTGATCGCGAAGTTTAAATAAGCCGCAAATCCTGCGCAGGCCCGCTGTGATCACCAGGCGAAACCTGAGTCCCCTTAACTCGGCGCGTGTGCGGGTCGCAGGATTGAACCCTGAAAACCTCCATTCTGGCATAAGATTTGCAAATAATCGCGTCGCCTATGGAGGACCGTCAAAATTCGTGCGAGTGCACCACGCATTTTGCACGCGTATGTGCAATTTTCATTGTCGTGGCGATCATTATTGGGGGTTGCTCTACGGAAGAAATCACCAGCCCCTCGCGTTCAGCCACGGAACAGTTGTTGTTGAGTTCGGCGGCTGATCGGGCGCTCGCCAATGCCAACTTAACCATTTTCGCCGGTCGAAGTGTTTTCTTCGATTTCACATACTTTGACAGTTACGATTCAAAATATGTGGAGGGAGAGATCCGTGACGCTTTTAGCCGGGCCGGCGCCTTGATGGCCGCGAACAACAAAAGCGCGGACGTGGTTGTAGAAGCCCGTTCCGGGGCCTTTTCAATTAACACCAATAGCTCGTTTTTCGGGATTCCAAGCATTCCGCTTCCGGTACCGGGGACAGCAGAGGAGCCGGTGACTCCCCAATTGGCTTTTTACCAGAAAATGACCGACGTCTCGTACGCCAAGTTCGCTTTGCTCGCCTTTGACAATAAATCGCGCGCGCACATCTATTCCAGCGGTCCTCTGGACGGAAAAGCGTATAACAATTATACGGCGATTTTGTTTGTGTCATGGTGGGCGACGGACATCCCTGAAAAAGCCAAAGCCAAGGCAAAACACAAATACGAAGTCTGGTATCCGCAGTATGATATGCGGAATTTGCCGCCGCCCACAACAGGCAAGTGAGGAACGACCAAACCACTCTTTACTTACCATTCCTGTCTCGCCATGGTTTTCCCTCCTGATATTGCGCCAGTAATTGGCTCGTGGCTGCGGCGGCCTTTGTATCACCGGCGGCGCTAGCCAACTTAATTGCGCTTTGGGCTGAGGCGATTGCGTCGGGAAATCGCCCGGATTCCGCATACGCCGCAGCCAGGGTGTTGACTATGCCCGATTGCTTAAAACCGGTCAAACGACACGCTTTTTCGGCATACTGGATGGCCTGGATCCCGTTGCGGACTGAATCATCCGGACAAGTGGCCAGAACCCACGCCAGATTGTTCAGCGCCGTCAGTTCAGTGGCCGGCTTGGGCTTGTGCATCAGCGCCTGTTGCAGGTCGGTCACCACCCGATGCCAGTTGCCCAAACCATAATCGAGATTTGCCAGCTCGGTATACGTGTCCGGATCCTGGCTTAAGCTGGCGGAAAGCTGTAAATGAATGAGGGCTTCTCGATTGTCTCCGTCAAGTTCAAGCATTCGCGCATACATTTTATTGGCAACCGGTTCGCGCGGGCTGACCTTTAACGCGGCCAGATATTGCGCCTCGGCAGCGCGGTAATTCTTTTGTAGTACAAGGGCGTATCCAAAGTTCAGGCGCGCGTCGGTATTGTCCGGCCCGTATTTGACCGATCGCTGAAAATGGTCGATTGCATTCGTGTAATCCCCGTGCTCGGCAAAAATAACTCCCAAATCATTGAGCGCGCCCCAAGCGGCCGGATTTTTTGAAACGGCATCCGTCATCAAATTTTCCTCGTTGCTGAACGTTCCCGCCCATTTAAAGCAGTAAATCGACCAGAGCACGAGGAGCACTGCGGCGACGCCCCGAAAGGCTATCCGGCCGGCCAACGCAGCCAGAGCGCCTGCGAGAAGCGCCACGATAGCCGGCAAAGCCGAGTATTGAAGATGGTCTGATACCTGCCACAACGCCTCGAATTGGGCGTCAAAAAAACCAAGCGCCGGGAACAACATCACGGCAAAGCATCCGACCCCAAACAATACATGCCGTCCCCAACTGCGCCGGAAGGACAGGCACACGACGAAAAGAACGACGGCAAGAAGATCGGGCAGGAATGCCAAAGCCGTGCCCGCGTCAATTTTCCATTGGGGATATTCCAGGTTGAGATTAAAGGGAAAAAGGGCCTTGCCCAGATAGAACCAGAAATCATATCCGGCGCCGGCAAGTCGCTGCGCAAATCCCGATTGCTGCAGCGTCAGCGGCGACGTTGGCAGCGCCTGATATTTTTGAAACCAGATGGACATGATTCCAAATGCCAGGGACAAACCGAAAAAGGGCAAGGTATGGAAGATATCCCGCCATTGGATTCGTCCACGCTGCCACACTGCGCAGAGTAACAATACGACCGGAAACATGACGACGGTGGTTTTCGCCATTAATGCCAGGACAAAGCTGGTGAGCGCCACGAGATACCACAGAGCGCCGACCTTGGCGGTCTCGCCGGCGGGAAAAGGCGTCGCCGGCGGATAAAGCCTGGCATTTTCATAACGGAGATAAGCGATGAAACTCATCAAAAAGAAGGGCATGGACAGCGTGTTTTTTAGTTCGGCAACGCGGGCCACCGAGTTGACGCAAACCGGGTGAACCGCAAACAAGGCTGCCGCCAGCCACGCTCCCGGGATGTTCAACCGGGCCAGTAATCGCCACAGTAAAACGGCGCTTAACGCCTGCAGGCTGATGTTCACCAGATGATAGCCGACGGGGTTTTGGCCAAACGCAATGTGCTCCAGCCACCACACGAATGTCGTTAGCGTGAAATCTGTTCCAAACCAAAGGGAACGTAACGTAAGCTGGCCGTTGACCAGCGCATTATCATGGCTGATGAGCCGGGTGTCGTCCATAATGAAGGTCCCGGGCACAACCGGCCAGTAGACCGCAAACGTCAGGACGACAATCGCGAATGCGGCAAGGGCAAAGCGGGCTTGAGGTTTCAGGTTCAAGGTTTCAGGTTTCTGGCAGCCTACGGTTGCAGGTTGTGAGTTATCCCGCAAAACAAAAAAGGCGAGCCGGTATTGGCTCGCCTTTTTGTTTTGCGTGAAAAATCACAGCCCGCGTCCAATCATGTACTTCAACAGGTCGGCCACGCGGCAGCTATAGCCCCATTCGTTGTCGTACCAACTGATGAGCTTGAAGAAGCGTTTGTTCAGTTCAATGCCCGAGCCGGCGTCAAAAATGGAGCTGGCCTTGCTGTGAATGAAATCGCTGCTGACGACTTCATCTTCGGTGTACTCCAAAATGCCCTTGAGATAGGTTTCGCTGGCGCGTTTCATCGCGGCGCAAAGTTCCTTGTAGCTGGTTTCCTTAACCGTGCGGACGGTGAGGTCAACCACTGATACCGTGGGGGTGGGCACGCGGAACGACATGCCCGTGAGCTTGCCTTTGACTTCCGGACAAACCAGACCGACTGCTTTGGCTGCACCGGTCGTTGAAGGAATCAGGTTAATTGCCGCGCTGCGCCCGCCCTTCCAATCTTTTTTGCTCGGACCGTCCACGGTTTTTTGCGTGGCTGTGTAGCTGTGGACGGTGGTCATTAAGCCTTCTTCAATGCCAAAGCCGTCTTTGAGCAACACGTGCACCAGCGGCGCGAGGCAGTTGGTGGTGCAGCTTGCGTTTGAGATGACGAAGTGTTTCGCGGGGTCATATTTCTCATGGTTGACACCCATCACTACGGTGATGTCGTCATTTTTGCCGGGGGCGGAAATGATGACCTTTTTTGCCCCTGCGGTCACGTGGCCGTAGGCGGATTTGGGATTGTCCTTCGCGGCATCGGTAAAAAGCCCCGTCGATTCGATGACCACCTCAACGCCGAGCGCTTTCCACGGCAATTCAGCCGGGGTTTTGGCGCTGACAACTTTTATTTCCTTGCCGTTGACGATGAGAATATCGTCGTCGGGCTTGTCGGCGGCGGACTTTTTTGAACCGACCTCGCCGTGAAAACGGCCCTGGGTGGAGTCGTACTTGAGCAGGTACGCGAGATTGTCGGCGGGCACGATGTCACCCACGGCGACGACTTCGACGTCTTTGCCGATCATACCTTGCTCGACGATGGCACGGAAAACGAGGCGGCCGATGCGGCCAAATCCATTAATAGCAACTTTAACAGCCATAATTTTTAAACTTTCTTTCAAATATGTTTCAAAACGGGAAAAAAGTATAGCAGCACAAGGCAAAGGGTCAATGAGATTTGGCAGATGGGTTGATAGGCGTAGGGGACACCGGCGAGCGGGGTTACCGAGCCGCGCGCGTGAGCAAGCGGTTTCGGCTGGTCGCGCAGGCAGGCAGGATTTCCGCTCCCTCACGGTCGCGGCTCTGTTATTCTCCGAACTGCCGGTCCACGACCACACCATTTGAGATGAACACGGTCATTGAGCCCACTTTGGGGTCCACCCGGGGAGGCGGAGGGGGAAAATGAAATAAAAAGGTCAGCGATTTAGAGTCCTTGCCTAGCGTAACCCTTGCGTTGGTTCCCAGATGCGCGTACACCTGCGCTTCGCTCATGCCGTTCGGAATCAATTTGCCAGCGGTCTCGCGGGTCAAGACCGGCTTGGAATCGATCGCGCGTGTCACCATCACTTCGAAACCCCTATAAAACGGAGGAATGTATTCCTGCCAAACGCGCCACGTCGCGTCGCGCGCCACTTTCACGCGGAAAATGATCGGTTTCATGTGCTGCGTGACCATCGTCACTTCCGTCACGAAAGCGTGACCCGCCACAAACGAGCGGAACTCCTCGAAAATGGGTTTGGCCAGCTCAAAACCTTTGTGAGAGAGCGATGGGTGCGTTCCGGTTTTGAACTGGTCGCGCTCCTCCCGGGTCAGGCGCTTGAGATGACGCTTCCAAAGATGCCCTCGCAACTCGGTTAAATGTCGTTGCAATCGCGCCTCCCGCGCGGGATTTCCCGGATGCAAAAACGAGGTAATATTCTCCCGTTCCCGCCATTCTTCGACTGAACGATAGCGCAAATGTCGCGGCTTCAAAAAGTCAAACATCGTTTCAAATCCTCCTTGTTTGCCAAAAGCAAAACGGCATTCAGCCGGAACAATAACCGGCCATTGCCATCGTAATGTCCACTTTCAAACTGATTTTCGCAACTCGAAAAACGCAGATACTCTCGAATCGGGCCGTCATTGTTGGTTCTTTTCCAGGATCGAACGCCACAATTTTCGTGTGTTTTGGCTTATTTATCGTTTATAATGTACCTTTGTGGCTAAATCTTCTTCCAAAGAAAAGGGGCAAACGGGCGGCACGCGTCCGTTGCGCGTGGGCATGGTTTCGCTCGGCTGCGCGAAGAATCTGGTGGACGCCGAAATCATGCTGGGTTCCCTGCTAAAGGACGGCGTCGAGATTACCAACGATGCTGCCCAGGCCGACGCCTTGATCGTCAATACCTGCTCGTTCATTGATTCCGCCCAGGAAGAAAGCGTGGACGCGATCCTCGAATCCGCCGAAGTGCGCGAGGCGAAAAACCGCGGGCAAAGCCTAATTGTTTCAGGCTGCCTTCCCCAGCGTTTCCGGGAGGAACTTCCAAAACTACTGCCGGAAGTGGACGCATTCATGGGTATCGACCAGGTGACCCGCGTATCGGAGATCGTCAAAACGGCTATCCAAAAGCGGGCCGCGAGAGTAAATGAGGGCAATTCGGGAACAAAAAAGGCCCGCAAAACAAAAATCGTGGAACGCTTTGCGGAACTGGAAATGGTTCCAGATTTAAAAGAGAGCCCTTTGCTCGAGGTGCATCCCCGGCCCACATTCATTCCAGACTTTGCAACTCCGCGTTTTCGGCTGACGCCGAACCATTTTGCCTACGTCAAAATCGCCGAAGGATGCAATCATCCGTGCAGCTTTTGCATCATTCCGCGAATGCGCGGCTCGCACCGGAGCCGCGCGCAGAGCGACGTTGTGGCTGAGATAAAAGCGCTCATCGCCTCCGGCATTAAGGAAATCAACCTCATTTCGCAGGACTCGACCTATTACGGCCTGGATCTGCGGCCCAACCACAGCCGCGCCATTTCATCGCCGGAAAAGTTCTCCGCCGCCGCAAAATCGCTCTCCTCCGAAGCGACGAGCATCTGTTCCCTGTTGCGCGAACTGAATGCGCTCGAAGGTGATTTTTGGATTCGTCTGCTTTACACCCATCCGGCGCATTGGACTGAGGACCTGATTCGCACGATTGCCGAATGCCCAAAGGTGGCCAGGTATGTGGATATTCCCCTCCAGCATATTCACGAGAACATGCTCGAACGAATGCGGCGCGAAACATCGCAGCAGTACATTTGTGATTTAATCCGGCGCATTCGGGGAGGTGTGCCGGGCATCGCCTTGCGGACCACGTTTATCGTGGGTTTTCCCGGAGAAACGGACCGGTGCTTTGAGACGTTGCTGGACTTCATTCGCGAAACGAAATTCGAGCGACTGGGTGTGTTCACGTATTCAAAGGAAGATGGCACGCGGGCCGGGGCGATGGCCGGTCAAATCGCCGAACCCGTCAAACAGAAACGCCGCAAGCTGGCCATGGCCGAACAGCGAAAAATCGCGAGTGAAATATCCCAGGCATTCGTCGGCCGGGAAATCAAGGTCCTCGTCGAGGGCAAGGCGGACATGAAACAATTGGAAACAGCGAATGTGAGCTCGTGGGAACACGGCTTTCTGCGGGGCGAAAAGCCTTCCGCGCTGCCCATGGCCGGCCGCTTTTTTGTCGCGCGAGGCGAAGCCGACGCGCCGGACATCGACGGTCGTGTCTTCATCCGTGGCCACGCGCCCGCCGGCGAATTTGCCCGGGTCAGGATAATCGGCCATACGGATTACGATTTGATTGCCGAGCCGGTTTAAACCCGGGGACCAGCCTCATCGTTCTCGACTTTTTGAAATTCGTGGACAAAAATTCCACGACAAATGATCCACCCTACGGCCATCATTCATCCGAAAGCAAAAGTGGATTGCACCGTTCGTGTTGGCCCATACGCGGTCATAGACGAAAGTGTAGAATTAGGTGCGAACTGTGTCATCGGGCCTCACGTTTATTTGACAGGGCTGGCAAAAATCGGATCAGGAAACACTTTTCACGCCGGTTGCGTCATCGGGGACGCGCCACAGGACTTGAAATATAAGAATGAGCCAACCAGCCTGCGGATTGGCGATAACAATGTGTTCCGCGAGCATGTGACCATCCATCGGTCCACAAAAACGGATGGAGAAACCCTCATTGGCTCACGCAACTACCTTATGCAACACTCGCATGTCGCCCATAACTGCGTGATTGGCGATGACACGATCATCGCCGGCGGCGCCTTGTTGGCCGGGCACGTGGTGGTCCAGGACCGCGCGTTCATTTCCGGCAATTGTCTGGTGCATCAATTCTGCCGGGTCGGGACGCTGGCGATGATGCAGGGCGGCTCCGCCATCAGTCTGGACTTGCCGCCGTATTGCGTGGCGCTGGGAGTGAATGAAATGTGCGGACTCAACGTTGTTGGGTTGCGGCGGGCAGGGTTTTCCGCCCCCGACCGCATTGAACTCAAACAGCTTTACAAGGCTCTTTTCCGGAGTGGCAAGATTTTCCGTGAAGCCCTTGCCGCGGCCCAAAAGAATTTCTCCAGCGCGCCGGCGAAAATTCTGCTAAATTTTGTAACGGAGGGCAAACGCGGCGTCCTGGCCGACGTTGGCAAAGCGCCCGGTAACAACGAAAATGAATAGCCAAATTCATAAGGACGGAGAAACCGCCGGTTTCGGCATTTAGGTTGCAATCGGGCCCCATAGCCTCTAAAACTTCCTCAAACCTATGTACAAAATCCTCGGAGTGGATGGACGGCAGTACGGCCCGGTAAATGCGGAGCAATTGCGGCGATGGATTGTCGAAGGCCGGGCAAACGCCCAGACGCAAACCCTGGCGGAAGGCGCCGCGGAATGGAAGCCGCTCGGCTCCCTGCCGGAATTTGCCGCAAGCTTTCCCATTTCGGCCCCGCCTGTCAGTACTCCGGCTATTGCTCACTATCGAAGAACAAATGCGTATGCGTTGTGGGGATTGATTTGCGGCATTGTGGCGGTGTTTTTTTGCATTTGCTGTTGTGTCAATATCCCGATTGGCGCGCTGGGCTTGATTTTGTCGTTGATCGGTCTTTCGCAAATTAACGAATGTCCCGACATGTATGAAGGCCGTGCCTTGGCCATCGCCGGAATCGTGCTTTCAGCTCTCGGTTTGTTGCTGGGCATTATGTTGCTGGTGGCCGACGCAGCCAACGGAAACTTTCACTACCACTACTATCGGCATTTTTCGCGATATTAGCGCTATGACCGCCCAGCCCTCTGTTCCCCCGAAAATCCGGCGGCCACGGCCGTCGCTCCCGGGTTTCGCCGCCGCAGTGCTTGTGTTTACCGCGTTTACCGGAGCGGCAGTCCTGTACTTTTTTGACCCTGCCAGGCACAGCTTTTATCCGGTTTGCCAGTTCCATTTATTGACGGGCCTTTATTGCCCCGGGTGCGGCGCGACGCGGGCCTCGTATCAATTGTTGCACGGAAACGTATTGGCCGCGCTGCACGATAATGTCTTGTTCGTCGTTGCGCTCGCGGCGCTCGCGGCGCGTGGCATCTGGTTTTTGGACCGGCTGCGCCGGCGCCAACCCGTCGCGTTTTTTATTCCACCCGCCGCCCTCTGGACATTTCTGGTCGTGGCGCTGGTTTTTCTGGTGCTGCGAAACTTGCCCGCGTTTTCGTTCCTGGCGCCTTTATAACTTCGGTTTTTTGGCTTTTGTGAATCCTCCCGGTCGTGTTCAATTGCCGGACTATGAGTTTGACCCATCCATTGACGACGACGACATTCGAGCTGCCGGGCTATCGCGTGACAAAATCGTTTGGTGTTGTCCGCGGCATTATCGTGCGATCCCGGTCGGTTATTGGCAACTTTGGCGCGAGCATCCAGAGCATCTTTGGCGGCAACATTTCCCTTTACACGAGCGTTTGCGAGCGCGCGCGCGAAGACGCATTTAACCTGATGCTGACACACGCCGGGGCTCTCGGCGCCAATGCGGTCATCGGAGTGCGTTACGACGCCACGGAAATTGCCCAGGGCATTACGGAGGTCCTTTGCTACGGTACCGCTGTTTTTGTCGAAGCCGCTTGAATCTGAAAGTCGCAAACGATAAACATCCAATCACATGGCCGGACACAGCAAATGGGCGAAGGTTAAACACTTCAAGGGGGCGATTGACGCCAAACGCGCAAAAATTTTCTCGAAATTGGGACGGGAAATCACCGTCGCCGCCAAAGTCGGCGGCGGTGATCCCGACATGAATCCGCGCCTGCGGATGATTTTACTCAAGTGCCGGGGCGCAAACATGCCCGCCGACAATATCGACCGCGCGATTAAAAAGGGCGTTGGCGGCGGAGAAGGCGTGAATTTCGAGGACCTGACGTATGAGCTCTACGGGCCGCACGGCGTGGCGCTGCTGGCCGAAGTCAGCACGGACAATCGCAACCGCACGGCCTCGGAAGTCCGCAGCATCGTGACCAAAAACGGCGGATCCATCGCCACTCCGGGCTCGGTCAGCCGCCTGTTCCATCGCAAAGGTCAAATCATTGTTTCCAAGGAAAATGCAGGCGAGGACAAATTGATGGAACTGGCCCTTGAAGCCGGGGCCGAAGACTTCAAAACCGGCGCCGAAGGATTTGAAATATTGACGGAACCGGCGAACTTTGAGGCTGTGCACAAAAAAATTGAAGCCGCCGGAATAAAAAGCGAGGCCGCGGAGATCACTTCATTGCCGGCCCTTACCGTCCCCTTGAACGGCGACGCGGTTGTAGCCGTAAACAAATTAATTGACGCGCTTGAGGATCACGACGATATCAAGGAGGTTTTTTCCAACGCGGAATTTCCCAACGAATGAACGCTGCTGTGCAGATTCGCCATGAAGCCATTGCGCGCTGATTCGATTACTGCGCGGCTGCTTCGCCGGTTGACCGTGGCGGTCATCCGGCGCCCGTCCTGGTTCTTTTGGCCGCAAATCTTTCTGGCCCTGGTCTCTGTCGTGATCACGGTCGGGTTCCTGAAGTTCGACCCCGATCAAAATAACCTGGTCTCGCCAAACCTCGAGTCTCAGCACAACTTTCTCCTTCTCCAGAAGGCATTTCCCGAACAAGGCAACGACCTGTCGGTGGTAATCCAAAGCGATGACCCGGAAAAAAATCGTCAATTCGTAGAGCGCCTGGCCGCCAAAATGATTCCGGAAACAAATCTCTTTCAGGATGTTTTTTATGAGCATGACCTGGCGGCGATGGGCACTAAAGCCTTGTATTTCGTTCCTGACGCCGACCTCGCCGACATCCAGACAACGCTGCGGAACGAATTGCCATTCATAATGCAATTCACGCAAACGTCGAATCTGCCCACTTTTTTTGAGCAGATAAATACGATGTTCCGGACCTCATCGGGCGAAACAAACTCGCAAACGGATTCCATGATTCAGTCGTTGCCGCTATTGGCCGGTATATTAAACCAGGCGACCACCAGCATGAACACCTCCGGCAAGCCGCCTTCGCCCGGCGTCGCTTCCCTGTTCAGCACGAACAATTTGTCGGATATTTATGTCACTTTCGATACCAACCGGCTTTTTCTGCTGACAACCCACCCGCCGTTGGTGGAATCGGCCAATTCGCTTCCAACGATATGGTCGCTGCTGAAAGACGCCATGTCTCCATCGAGCGGCCCAAGCGGAGACGTCACCGGAGACGCGGTTGATCGCCTGCGGCAATTGATTCGGGAAACCCAAGTGGAAGTGCCGGGCGTCAACGTGGGGCTGACCGGGGAACCGGTGCTGGACAATGATCAAATGACCCAATCCCAAAAGGACACCACCCTGGCCAGCATTGTGTCCCTGGTTTTATGCAGCATTATTTTCATCTACGGCTATAATGAGACTGGCCGGCCAATCAAAGCGGCTTTTTGCCTCATCATCGGCTTGTTATACACGTTGGCGTTTTCTGCGCTCACAGTGGGCCATTTGAATGTTCTGACGATTACGTTCGTGCCCATGCTCATCGGGTTGGCCATTGATTTTGGCGTCCATTTGATTACGCGATACGAGGAGGAATTGCGCCACGGCCGGTTCAAAAGAACGTCCTTGCGAAAGGCCATCGTTTTTACCGGCCAGGGCATTTTAACGGGCGCCCTCACCACCGCCGGCGCGTTTGTCGCCATGGTCTTCACGAACTTCCGGGGCATCCGGGAAATGGGCATTATTTGCGGTGGCGGATTGCTGCTGTGTTTTGTGGTCATGATGACGTTGTTGCCCGTTCTACTGTTACGCGGCCGGCAAAACGTGATTGACCGGCGGATGAAAGAAGACATCGCGCGCGCCCGCATCGAAAATATCTGGCTGGAGCGGCCAATCTGGGTTTTGGGTTTAACCCTGTCCATTTCCGCCCTGGCCGCCGGCCAAATCTACCAGGGCAAAGTCAAATTTGATTACAACCTGATGCAAATGCAAAGCCCGACGCTTTCGTCCGTGATCTATGAGCAGGTGCTTTTCAATAATTCCGGGCAATCGCTTTTGTCTGCGGCTTTTTTGGCCACGAACCTGGACCAGGCCATTTCGCTGGAAAATAAAATAGCAAAGTTGTCCCCGAATGCGGATATTGAGCCGCCGCCGGATGTGCTCGAAAACTTTATCAGGTCGAACCAGGTCAAAAAGCTGCCAATGATCACAAGCATAAAAAAGACCGTAACTCCATTGACTTTCAGCCCGGCGGACACGCGTCCAGTCGATTTGAATGATCTTAGCGCCAGGCTCTACTCGCTGTACGGCTATTGCGGCGCGGCGCTGGAACAAGTCGGAACAAATGATCCGGCCCTTTCCAGCCAATTGAATGTGTTGCGCCAATCCATCGAAACATTTCGTACGACGATGCTCGCGGGCGGCCCGGAAATCCTGGCCGGCCACGCCCGCAAACTGAGTGAATTCCAGCAGGCCTTCTTTGACGACATCCACAACACTTTTGAATCGTTTAAATCCCAGAATACCAGTTCTCCCCTGACCCTGAATGATCTCCCGGCTGCATTGAGGGACCAATTCGTCAGTCCCGACGGCCAATATCTGATTCAGGTCTTCCCGAACGCCGATATGTGGCAGCGCGCAAACCAGCAGAAATTCATCGGCCAAATGCGGACAATTGACAAGTATGTGACCGGGACGCCGGTGCAACTTTACGAGTACGAATCACTTCTTGAAAAAAGCTACGTCAAGGCCGCCTGGTACGCGCTGATTGCCATTGCCATAATGGTGTTCATCCATTTTCGCAGCCTCACCGCCGTTATCCTGTCTCTCTTGCCGGTGGCTATCGGCGGTCTTTGGCTTTGCGGACTGATGGGAGGTTTCGGCATCTCGTTTAACCTCGCGAATATCATGACGCTTCCCCTCGTCATCGGCATCGGCGTCACCAACGGCATCCAGATTCTCAATCGATTTGCCGAGGAACGCACTCCGGGCATTCTCTCGCGCAGCACCGGCAAAGCGGTGTTGGTCTCAGGTTTGACCGCAATTTCCGGATTCGGCAGTCTAATCCTGGCGCAGCATCGGGGTATCCGCAGTCTCGGACAAGTCATGGCCATGGGTATTGCATTGTGCATGGTCGCTGCGCTCACTTTTCTACCCGCTTTTCTGAATTTGCTCGGGCGTAAACGTCCTTTAATCAAAAAATGAGTTTTAACGAAAAAGAAACCCAGCGCCGACAATCGCCGACACTGGGTCAGGAGGAACCGAGGTCAAAAACCTCATGGTAAGACAAATTAAATGAACGGCGCCAAAAGTCAACATCAATGTTAAAAATCGCTGAATCATGCCTCAGAACCCTGAATAAGGCGCTATCAATAACGATAACGTTGGCTGCGCTTTTTTTGCCAGCCCGGGGCGCTTTTGGCGATGATTTGTCCGCCGGACCGGCTTTTGCCCAATTTCCGTTAACGATCGGTATCGGGCATCGGACCGAGGCTGCCGGCCCATTTTACTACAACGAACACAATGACATTGATAAAACCTGGGCGCTGCCGCCGTTTTTTTCTCATCAAGCGGACCCGAGCATTGACGAGTTCGAAAACGACGCGCTTTATCCTGTTTTTACCTGCGTCAAATATGGAACCCAATATCGCGCGCAATTCTTTCAACTAATCAGCGTGGCCGGAGGCGAAAATCCGGGCGAGGTCCAGGCGCATCGGTTTTGGCTGTTCCCCATTTACTTTCAACAGCGCTCCTCCAACACCAACGAAAATTACACGGCGCTGTTTCCCGTTTACGGCCATCTGAAAAATTTCCTGTTCCGTGATCAAATCTACTTCGTGATGTTTCCCGGCTACAGCCAAACGCATTTGCGGGACGTCGTGAACAACAATTACTTTTTTCCGTTTGTCAATACTCGCCACGGCAACGGAATGCATGGCTGGGAATTTTGGCCGTTTTATGGAATGGAGCACAAGGTCGTGACCCTGGTGACGAATACCTGGGGCGTGGAAACCAATGGCGCCCATGATCGATTGTTTGTGATGTGGCCGATACATTTTTGGGAGAACAACGGCATCGGCACGGACAATCCGGAAAAAATTCGCGCGGATATCCCTTTTTACGTTTCCATCCGCTCGCCCAAACGCGACTCGACTTCGGTGATTTGGCCGTTCTTCAACTGGATTAATGACCGGGATAGGAAATACCGCGAATGGGAAATGCCCTGGCCGTTTATTGTCGTCGCGCGCGGCCCGGGAAAGCACGCCGTGAGGGTCTTTCCCTTTTACAATCACGCTTATAACAACGAGTTGGTCGATAATTTTTACGCGTGGCCCGTGTACAAATATAATTCCATTTACGCGCCTCCGCTGGACCGCCGCCGGACGCGCGTTTTATTTTTTCTTTATCAGAACACGATCGAGAGAAACACGGACACCGGAAAATTCAAGCGGCGCGTGGATTTGTGGCCGTTGGTGCTCCATACCCATGACTTCGACGGCGCCACGCGCCTGCAACTCTTTGCTATTGCGGAATCGCTCTTCCCCAACAGCCCCGGCATTGACCGCAACTGGTCGCCGCTTTGGTCCGTCTGGCGGTCCGAAAACAATCCCGTCACCGGGGCAAACAGCCAGTCTTTTCTATGGAATCTGTACCGTCGGGATGCCGCGCCCGGCGCAAAGAAAATCTCCTGCCTGTTCGGGCTTTACCAATATCAATCAAACTCCGAAGGGAAAAAGCTGCGGCTGCTTTATATCCCGGTGATGAAGCACAAATAAGGCGGTCCGCATCACGGCCACCGGCCGGATGCGGAATGCGGGAATACGCAGCGCGGCGAAGCCGCAACCAAATCGTCAAATTGCAGCCCAGGATCGAGGACGAGGACGACGACGAGGGCAAAAATCCTCCCGGAAATGTGTGAAATCGAAATATAGAAGTGTAGTGATGAGGAGAAGTTCTAAAAGCCGCTACACCCGCTACAACGTTGAGCATTAGAGCTTAAATCCGCTACATTTGCCGCTACAAGCCGCTACAAAATCGAAACGCGGCTGGCACGCACGCGCCAAAGGGCGGTGGCGGCGCCATCTGCCATTGCCGTCACGATGGGAGCGTCGTGACCCACCCTATTGGATCGGGTTGTGTTTCAAATAGCATAATCTGTCAGCAACTTTTGAGCGTTTTTGGTTGCCAAAGGCTGACAAATATGCGAGAAGGGGCTTGATATTGGAGGTAAAACGGCTAATTGACGATGATAACAGAAAAGAGGAGTGGAATTGTTCGCAAATCCGGGTATGGTATTAGGAATAAAGGACTTGAAGGATATGATCGGACGGTTTTTAAATGCGCGATTCTCCCTCCCTCTATTGACAAGCAAAATGGTGGTCAGACTCCCCCTGATGCAGGGCAACAGAGTGGGCAACTTGACATTATTGTCGCTGGAAGAAAGATGAAATCTACCGTGACACGAACCTTGAACGCGCGGATCAAAGTGTCCAGCGCGCGAAAGCGTGTCAGTCACGTCCGGAGTCTGGAAAGGATCCACGAAGAGTTGGAAAGGACCCACGAAGAGCTGGAGCTGCAAAATCAATCGCTGCAACAATCGCAATTTGACCTGGAATTATCCCGTGACCATTATGTGGAGCTTTTTAACACAGCGCCCGTTTGCTTTGTCACACTCACCCCGAGCGGGATCATCCGCGAAATCAACCTGCCTGGGCTCCGGCTGTTGAGCCAACACCCGAAACATCTAACGGGCTGGCCTTTTGTGAGCTTTATCGCTAAACAGGACCGAAAGGCGTTCATGGCGCATTTGAACAGGTGCCGTGAAAATTTTGATCCCACCCGGCCAATGTCGGTCGAATTGCAACTCGCCCGCAGCGCCTCCCAGGACCCCGTTTATATCGAATTGGTCAGCATTCCGACTATCGAAAAAGAATCCAAACGGGTGGTCTTGAAGAACGTCTTCCGTGACATTACCGAATTTAAGCAAATGCTGGGCGCGCACCGCTGGCTGGCGGCGATTGTCGAGTCCACTGACGACGCGATTATCGGCCGGGACCTGCGCGGCAAAATCATCAGTTGCAATCACGGCGCGTCCGAGCTTTACGGATACGCTCGCGAGGAACTGGTGGGACTGCCCATTACGATTTTGACACCGCCGGACCTGCAGGATGAGGAGAAAAAAATCAATGAACGCCTGCGGCTGGGCGGGAAGGTTGAGCATTATGAAACGATGCGCCGGCGCAAGGATGGAACGCTCGTTCCGGTATCCTTGACGATTTCGCCCATCCGCGACGCGGGCGGCCAAATTATCGGGGCGTCCAATATTGCCCGCGACATTACGGAGAGACGAAATTACGCGCAAAAGCTGGAGGCAAGCCTGGCGCGCGAAAAGGCGGCCAACCGGGCCAAAGACGATTTTCTGGCGGCGCTCTCGCATGAATTGCGCACTCCGCTGAATCCCGTGCTGTTGCTGGCGAGCGATGGAATCCGCAACGCCGATTTTCCGCCGCAGGCGCGCATGGATTTCGACACGATTCGGAAGAACATTGAACTGGAGGCGCGGCTGATTGACGACATGCTGGATTTGACGCGCATTACCAGGGGAAAACTGACATTGGACGCCAGGCCGGTGGACATTCACATGGCCCTGCACGACGCGGCGGGAACGGTGCGGGCGGACCTTGACTCGAAGAAGATTGAACTGGCTTTGAATTTGGCGGCCAAAAAGCCCATTGTTTGCGGCGATGCTGTCCGGCTGCGCCAAATCTTTTGGAACGTGTTGAAAAACGCCGTCAAATTCACGCCCGCAGGCGGAAAGATTACCGTTGAAACCCGATCGTTGCCCGGTGAAATGCTCGTCGTCAAAATCACCGATACCGGCATCGGAATGGAGGCGAAGGAATTGGAGCGGGTATTCGGAGCGTTCGCACAGGGCACGCACAGTTTTGGCGGATTGGGGCTGGGCCTGGCGATCTCGCGGGCGCTGGTGGAACTGCACGCCGGCAGCATCCGCGCTGAAAGCAGCGGCAAGGGAAAAGGCGCGACATTTTTGATCGAGCTGCCCGTGGCAACGGAAATCGAACATTGTGACGAGCCGGCGGCCGGCGCGCCGCCATCCAGGCCTGAGCCGCTGAAGAAAATTCCGGCGCGTGACATCCGGATTTTGCTGGTCGAGGACCATGAACCGACGCGGGAGAGCCTCACGCACCTGCTTTCCCGGCGCAATTACCAGGTCACTCCCGTCGGTTCGCTGGCCGAAGCGCGGTCTCTCGCCGGCAAGAAAAAGTTTAATCTTCTGATCTCGGACATCGGGCTGCCGGACGGCAACGGCTGCGAACTGATGGAAGAAATGAAAAAGGATTCCAATCTCAAAGGCATCGCGCTCACCGGTTACGGAATGGAACAGGACATCAGCCGCAGTTACGCGGCCGGCTTCATCGCGCACCTGACCAAGCCGGTGCGGATGGAATCGCTGGACGATGCATTGACCGTGGCATTGAGGGGGGATTAAAATCATTCCCACAAGTATCGTTCCTCAAATTCGATTCGATGTTTTTTCAAAAGCATCACAAATTCTTCCTGAAACGTGCGTATTCGATGATGCTCTTTCTGGCCCTTTATGTAATTGCTAATCGTTTCTATCTGTGAAACACTGGCGCTAAACGCGCCTTATTTCTCTTGCCACGCAAACCGCCTATGCTCGGGAAACGTTTCATGAATCCATTTGGATGATCCGCCCTTGATGAGCTGCATAGCCTTCGACACTGGCATTGCCGGTGGGAGGGACAGCAAAATGTGAACGTGATCTCCTGTGCCACCTGCGATAATTTGCGTCATTCGATTTTGGCGCGCAATGCCTCCTAAAAAGGGGTAAAGCCGTTCCTGAAGCGCGGGCGTGATCAGCTTTTGCCGTTCCTTCGTGCTAAAAACGCAATGAAAATGGGAACTCACGGTAAGACATTCGGTTATTCAACCGTCCCTTCGGGACTTATGCAGTTCCCGATTTGAACCCGGCGTTAAAACGCCGGGCTGGTTCCAATTGTCCCTTCCGGGACATACATGCCATTTTTGGTTTACAATTTTGAACTTTTAATTTAAGATAGGCGCCATGATGCTGCCGAAATTTGTCGCGCCGGTGTTGGCCGGGCTTTTCGTTCTCAGTGTTCACTCTTCAAATGCTCTGGCCCAGGGCGCCACGGCTTTTACCTATCAAGGCCATCTCCTGAACAACGGCGTTGACGCCAATGGGACAAACGGGATGATCTTCACGCTCTATAGCGCAGCGACCGGCGGCACGGTCATCGGAATTCCCGGCACCAATAGCGTGCCGGTGTCCAATGGCTTGTTTACCGTGGGCCTCGACTTCGGCGCCGGCGCGTTCAACGGCAGTGCGTGCTGGCTGGATATCGCCGTTTCGAATGGCGTGACCAATGTGGAGCTTTTGCCGCGCGCGCAAGTGTTGCCGACGCCGTATGCCACCTATGCCGCCAGTGCCGCTACGGCTGCCACTGCGGCAAGTGCCACGACCGCCGGGACGGCCACGAATATCGTCGGCGGAGTTGTTGCCACCGGAACGTTTGCCGGCAATGGCGCTGCGTTGACCAATGTGCCCGCAAATCTTCAGATGGCCGTGTATCCGACCCCCGGATCATATACATTTACCGTTCCCTCAAATGTTTGGACGATTATTGTCGAAGCCTGGGGCGGAGGCGGAGGCGGCGGCAGCGGAAGCGCCACTTTTGGCGGCGGCGGCGGGGGCGGCGGAGCGGGCGGATATACAAAGATTTTTTACAATGTAGCGCCTCGCGCGAACTATCAGGTAATCGTTGGGGCCGGCGGGGCCGCGGGAGCAGCGGGAGGAGGCAGCTCTTTTGACGGGACCATCCTCGCCACCGGCGGTTCGCCCGGCAGCAGTGCCACTTCGACTCTGACAGTCGGCGGCGCCGGAGGCAGCGGCTATACTTCGGCATCTACCGTCACGGGCACAAAGGGCGGGATTGGAAAATACGGCACGACGTTCGGCGGCGGCGATGGCGGCAGCGCCGGATGCGGCGGCCCGGGCGGCATTGGCAACCTGGGTGACGGCGGCTCAACGGGAGACGCTCCCGGCGGCGGCGGCGGTGGCGGCTATTTCTCAGGAACCGTTACCGGCTTTGCCGGAGGAAATGGCGAAGTAATTGTGCGCTATTAATTTGCGATTTGCGATTTACGCGTCCAAATGCAATGGCGCACAAATTTCGGTTGGGGAGTCGCAATGACTACAAATATTCCCCCCCATGGATTTTCCTGACGTCATCTTCTGCGATCGCGTCAATCGTCAATCGTCAATCGTAAATTCCCTAGTCCGGCGGCAGCGGATTATATTGCTCCACCACGACATGCGGAGTCGCAGTCGGATTGGCCGGAGTGGGCGTGTTGTGGACTTCGATCACGACGCGCGCGGCGGACTCGGCGGTGACCTGGTAATTTGTGCACATGCCAAAGTATTGGCCGCTGCTCACCAGGCCGTTGGGCGCGGGTTTGAGAGTCTGGCCGTAGCAATAAATCACATAACGCGGCGGATTTTGCGGCGTGCCGCTCACGGTCAACAATCCCATGATCTGCTGCGGCAACCATTCGTACATTTCGTCGTTGATGGCAATTGGCTCCTGTACCGGGTCATTATTTATGAATGGCGAAGAAACGCTCAATTGCGGGACGCGAAGAATATCGCCGACGTGCTCAAAGACGCCTCGAAGTCCATCAGGGTTGGCATAGGGCGCATAGCCTGGGTAGGGATAAAACCCACTGCCTGGGTAGGGATAAAACCCATAGTTTGTGCGTGCGCTGTTAATGCCGGTCACAATCTGCCACAGTGCGTTGCTTGATATGGATGCGTCTGGATACGGTGGAGCGCCGAGCGGTTGAATGGTCCAAAGGCCATAAGAAGGCGGGTTTGGCGACTGAAATCCCACCGTCTGGTCGGGAACGTTATTGGTGAATACGACACTGCCGCTCAACAACGCCGACCATGACGCAAGGCCAGCCAGCATATCGGTTGGATCGTCCGCGCCGATATTGACCGAGATCTGTCCACGCATGGCGTCGTCATCGGGTGCGGCCGTGAACAAATCAAATAACAGCCGGTCCTGGTCCGGCGCGGTGTTAATGGCATCATACGCATTGTAAGCGTTGCCGGTCCAAAGTTGCCAGGTCGGCACCCCATTAAAAATCGTCTGGTTGCCGGCCGGTTCTGACCAAAATAAAATATCCGGCGATTTCAGATAAACTGTTTGCCAGGGCGTGCCGCGATGGACACGGCCCAGCCAGCCGACCGTTGGATACTTGTTTGTCGGAAAATCCCAATAGTCCGGAGCAGTGATCATTGGGTCCTTATACGAGTAATTAAAAGGATTATTGTCGGCAGGAGGGGTCTTAGCCAGGTTTCCGGCCTGGCCCCAGGGCATGTAACGATCGCTCAGATTGCCGGGGTAAACATAGCTAGGCCCGGCAGGTGGCAGATTAAGGCTATAGTGGCTGTTCGTGCTATCGGGGAAGTCAAAAAGATCCTGTGTCATGTAATGGACCAACGGATCATTTATCTGATAAACGTATCTCTGGACCGCAGCCCGCATTGGGGTGAAAGGCGCCTGCATGCTTAGATCGAGATTGGTGACGAGACCACTGTTATCCTTATCCTGGCCGGAGAAAAAGGCCTGGAAATATGCAGTCTGCGCCGCGGGCGTTGCCGTTCCGACACCCGGAACGGGTATCTGAGACCAACCGATCTGCCCAGTCCCGGAGGTTTCATCCGCATCGACCGTCGAAGGAAATGTGTCCCCCAAAGACACCAGATACTGATCTATAACTCCAAACGGGGTTTCGCTATCGCTGTAGAGATTCGTGCTCCACATGCCGCCGGTTTGGTTATTTCCACCGGGCAAGTTGGCATTCGGGTCGGCAATGGCCTGATTCACGTCCAGGCTGCTGTTCATTCCATTCCCGCCAAGCTGAACATAATCGAGGATGTATGGTGCATTAGGATTTTGTGTGTCGAGCATGTACGCCTGCAACCGATTCGTTGTCAGCATTACGAGGTGAGGCAACGGGGGCGTGCCGACATTATTTGTGTCCATGTAATTCGGCGGGGTCAGAGACGTCGCAACGAAACATGGACCTGTAAAGGTATAGCTTTGGCCACCGCTTTGAAACGTAATAGGGACGGGACTGGAATGGTAGATATACTCATTATTAGATGAAGTCGGCCCATTCACAGGAGCGCTCAAATTTTGCGGGAGAAATTGATTTGTGCCTAGCGGAAACTCAAATGAGTAGGTCGGCACGGGCGGAGCGTTATAAGATTGGATAACGCCGGGCCAGCCCGCCACGGTTTCGTTCGAAGTCGTCAAATAGCTGCTCGCAGCCGGCAGATAGCCGGCGGCGTCGTTGCTCAAACCAAAACCGAAGGAATCCCGAGCCACGATTGTGACCGGATCAGCATAGGTATCATTATAAGAGTTCTGGTCGTCCATCGCATAGCAGTTGCTAACGCCCATGATGTACATTTGATTTGTGGTGTAGACCCTCCCAAATGGGAAAAGCGCCCCCTGCAGCGCGACAGCAGCGCTGCTTCGGTTGAACTGCAGCTTTCGCTCGATAAAAAATGTGTTGTAAATTTCGAGCCCGTTAAAGTTTGGCAGACCTTTTTTCGCCCCAACAATCCACGGAACACCCCAGACGTTGGTGGCGCTATACGTAGGGCCGGCGCCGATTATTGGCAAATCGGTCACTTCTCCGGGCATCGTCAAAATCGCATCAATCCAGTTCTGGTTTAGGGGCTGCGGAACGTATTGAAAGCCCCGGATATAAACGTTGGTGAAGACTTGGTTTAGGTAATTATTCCTTTCAAGCAGCTTGCAAAAGACCGGACGAAAAACGGACGGATAATTAGAGACGATCGTCGTGCTGACATTCGTTGAAGCATCGTAGATGTTTGCCGCGAGCTGAAGGAGGCGGTTCACCGCCGGCGAATACACAAACGAGCCGTTCACGTATACCGGAATATTGGTGATAGTGAAATACGGAATCTGGTTGGTCTGGCCATAAAACTGAACATTGGTGATGTTCAAGCCATCGATATTTGTAAACAAACTAAATCCAGAAATAGGTGCAACAATGTTGTTGCCGTAATATCCGTAGTAGGTTTGCATGTAATTGGACGGCGACTCTTCATACCATTCCGTGGAATAAGCGCGCAACAACTTGTCAGCAGCGGCGGTAAAGAAATCGTGCGGCGACCACGATTGGAAATTCGTCTCCATATTGGGAACAATCGCGATGTTCGCGGCAACATTCGTGATAACGGGTCCATATTTGGCGATGTCAGCTTTGGTGAAGTCGTAAGTCAGGAGAGCGTTCTGGTAATTGAGGTTGATTTTGCCAGAAGCAGGCTGCGTGTCAGTGCCAAGCTGGCCGAGCATCCGGTAAAAGGTATAGCGGTCGTAGGTGGAAACGGTCGCCGGAGAACCTGAATTGCCGTCGGCGTTGAGCAAATTCACTCCGGCATTTTGCAGGTGGATTCCGAAATTGGCCGTTTTGTTTGTGTCAAAGAGATCGTCCGGCGTAAAAAAATTATTGGTGTTTGGCGCGCCGACCCAAGAGTAGTTGTAGAACGTTTCAGGAGCGTAATTCACGTCGAAAGTCGTCTGCACCGGCCCCCTTGTGTAAGCATCAATACCATCATACTGGAAGGCGTTAATCCCATTTACACCAAAAAGACTTTGAACCGGCGGCTGTGACGGATAAAAATTCGCATACCGATTCGTCAACAAATCAAAGGCGTCTGAAAAGGCCAGACCAGAATTGGCACGCACCGGCTGGAGGTATTGATACCCATTGAAATTATTAGGGTCCCAGATGTTCGTATCCAAGTCCGCCAAAAAGGCCGCCAAATTTATTTCCCATGTTCCGACGCCTTGATTGCGAAAGTAACCGTCATTATTAACCAACAAATTATTTAGGCCGGACGAGGCGGACGAGGCGCTAAATGCCTGATTGTGAATATAATTCAAATCGGCAGAGTTTGCAGGGACGGCAATGAAGCAGTAGCGGCCAATGAATGGATTGTTCGGGCCGTGCGGTTGGTCAGGATGCGCAAGGATGCCAATCCATTCAGGATCGCCGACCTCCCAGCTATAATTCGTCGTACCTGAGGCGTTAATTATAGGGCGTCCGGAATTGTCCATGTCTTCTACCAAACCATTGGTGTCATATCGGCCATTCCGGTTGAGATCGAGGTAAAAACGGAAATCATTTGAGTAAAAGACTGGCGGACGAGGGTCGTAATAGAGGTTGGCAATATTTTGCAACAAATCGGCACTGCTTATAGGCCCGGCGCCGTTCCCGTTTGGAGCCTGAGCTTCGTAGTCGTAATTAACGTTGGTCAGACTTGGCACGCCTGGGACGAAGCCAAGCCGATTAACGTAATTCGTCGAAACGATCAGGCTGAAGACATAGGGATTGGTCGTCATCTCCATTTGAGTAACGATGCGGGCTATCGCCCTGGCTTGGGCGGAGTCGGCCGCAAATTTGGCCGTGGCCGCGTCCTGGCTGGTGCTGACGGCATTGCGTTCGCGGCGGCTGATGGCCAGGAAGGCGACCGCCATCACGAGGGTGACGGCGAGCAGAATCAGGGTGATGACGAGGGCGATGCCCCTTTGGGATTGGAGATTGCAGATTGGAGATTGCAGATTGGCAGAGTCATCTCCCGACTGCTGGGCAGGCTGGCCAGCGAGCGAGGCCTCGCGACTATTCCGCGAATTAGTCAGAGTCCCGATCCAATCGGGACTGCTCCGCTCAGAACGGGAAATCGTAAATTTTCTAGTTTTCATTATTCGTAAGCCGTGGGGTCCATGTTGCGTATCCAAACGCGCTGGCGGAAGATATGGACCTGACCGGCGGAATTTGTCAGATAACTGTTTTGGTTGACGCCGGCCAGGGATTCCGCGTGTCGCAATGTGTGGTCTTCGATCGTCGCCATTTCAATTTGAACGGAGGCGGGAACGGCGTTGCTGAAAAACCACAACTGGCTTGGGCCTAGGGTGCTTCCCAGGGAAAAGACGTTTTGCTCGTGATAGGCCGCGGGGAGGGTATACCCATTGGTAATCCAAACGCCATTGGTGTCATAGGCCCGAGCCGTGAGATTCACGACGCCATCCATCAAATGGCTCCAATTAGTGGAGTTGTTGTAATTGGGATAGTAGGCAAATGAATAATACATTGTCTCCAGCGCTGGGGGGCCTGCCGAGATGTTGGTTGTCATGTAGAAACGATAAAGCGGATACAACGTGCCGTCAGTGAGGTTCGTATTGACCGAATAGCCGGTGGCGACCCAGCTTGGAACTCCATTAATATTGGCTTTGCTCAGGATAAAAATATTTTCGAGGATATTGGTCCGGCTCGCTCCGGATGAACTGCTCAAAAGAGGTTGAATCAGCGGCGAGGGCGGGGACGAGTAAGCGGCTAACGTGGCGGCAAAATTGACCGGGCCAATGAATTGCACCCCGGAACCATTAAACACGATATTGCTTACGCCATAAGAAGGCGTCATGGTCGTCATGTCGTTCGCGATTAAGTCCATCACGGCGCGGCCAGCTTCGAGGGTATCGGTTTGGGTAAGGCTGGCGCGAAACGCGCGCTGGATGCCGCTGAACACCGCCATGAGGGCCAGGACGATCATGGACAGCAGGACCAGAGTGACGAGGATTTCGACGAGGGTGAACGCGGATTTGGCGTTAAAACGTTGAAACGGCGGCAGCGCCACTTGCGATACAGCGTTGAAGCGGGGTGAGCGCAATTCCAGCTTTCCGTTTTGGACGATAAAGCGCGAAGTGCCATTGGCCCGGTGTAGCGGTCGGAACTGAGCCCCGACCGTCAGGGAGCGGGTTTCCTCGCTGCTCACGTGATTCACCTTCGCCTCCGCTTGCTTACGCGCGCGGCTCTGTTCCGAGCGGGGACGCTGGATAGAAACCCGGCATACCGGCTCGTTTTCGAAATCAACGGACAGACGGCGGAGCGATCGAAATTTTATTTTCATGGCGTGTTCGTAAACGATCCAGACACGTAAGTCCAAAGATTGGAGTCGTACCAAATAGTACTGGAAGGAAAGGTGAAGGGACTCAACGGCGGCTGATGTTGAAGCTGCCCGGCCACCAGGGTGCGAAATGTTTCCCGTCCGGGACCGAGATTGCCGTTGGGCAGCTGCGGCCATTCAAACGTGAGACGCAGGTCGTGCAATGCGCCGAGCATTTGATCGTCGTAGGCCGAGGGCGTGCCATTAATGTAGTCATTTGTACTTGGCGCATCTGGCGCGTTCACACAAAAGATGCGGTAGCTGAACGAGTCCTGCTGTAAAATCGGATTGTCCTGCGGCGGCTTTTCAACGGCCGGGCCGCTGATGGAATGGCAGTAAACGACGACGTGGTTGCTATAGACAAAGTTGTTTGCATAGAGAACGCCGGCGGCCAGAGTTGCGGTCTGGGCAAAAATATACTCTGGCGTACTCATTAACCCCAGGATAATGGCCGCATTAGTCAACGGCCGCGCGATGGACTGATCGGAGACATTGTAAATGGTGCGGTATTCGTTTAAATAGTTTTTGGGCACCGTAGCGGCGCTAAAACTATAGCCGTTGACGCCAAGGTTGGTCGCGCCTCCGTTCAACGGCGGATACTCCTCCCAATAATTCGTGATGGCGTAGACGTAATTCGTCAAATCATCATAGCCCAGGGCGCCGTTTCGGAGGGCATCCATGAAGACGGTGGCGTCCTGGCCGATGATGGTTTCCTGGCGATTGGTTTGCTGCACGCCCATGCCAATGGGCAGCACGCCGATGATGGCAACCAGCGCGATGCCGATGACCGCCAGGCTGATGGCAATTTCCATCATGGTGAAGCCAAACGTTGATCTCGTAGGAGACAACGTGAGGAGTCTCTGACTATTTGAGAGCAACCCCGGAATTCGTTGAAGCGTTGAAGCGTTGAAGCGTTGAAGCGGTTTCGATTTGGCCGGGAACTGGAATACCTCGACGGCGCCGGCGGTTCGACGGGTAAACCGCGAACTAGTTATCCCGATGTATCGGGAACATCCGCTGCTACGATACGTAAATTTCATTGCATCTTGTGATATTCAAGGGTCGCGCGACCGGTGAGAGGGTCGATATGGACCACAGTGTACGAGATATTGGTGCTGTTGCCCGGGGGCATTTCATTCACTCCTGGAGTTCCCATGATGGGGGTCTTGGTCGTGGGATCTTTGCCGGGAATGACCGACCCCTGCGCCAGCGGAATGTCCACGCCGCCACCGGCGAAATCCAGGTCGTAATCCTGGCCGGGCGAATCCGAAGAGGACAGCATATTGCCGGAATAATCCGACAATTGGCCAAGGTAATTGAAGGCGATATAGGGCAATAATGGCCAGGCCGCGGGGGTTCCAGACGGGAAACCGGCAATGACATTGGTCGTGGGAAAAGGAAATGTATTGGTGTAACTAAACGGATAGATTTTATTGAATGAATAGGTCGGATTCGCCGGGTCGGAAAAACCCAACGGCTGGCCAACAGTGCCGGCATATGAAAACTTCCAGGTTGGAATAAAGCTGCCTTCGGGGAGCGATTGCCAGGGTGCAAGATAATGCCAGGTGTGCCTTCCCGGTTGGTCGCCCAGCGCCCCGTAAGCCAGGTACGTGTAACCGGCGAGCTGCTTGTCAAACAGGTTTGAGATATTCCCCAGCTGGCCTGAGTTTTGTAGGGCCGTCATCCAGGCGGGTTGGTCCGCTGGCTTGGCAAAGTTATTCCAAAAGTTTGTGGGCACAAAAACCATATAGACGGTTGTGCGGTCGGCCATGGCGAGCTGCCGGGCGCGGCCAATGTCATCGAGCAATTGTCGTGACGCGCTGGCGCCGACGTTTGATTGCCCGAAATTTTTGATCACCGGAACCGAAAGCGCCGCAATGATGCCTATGATGGCGATGACGGCGAGCATTTCGATGAGAGTAAAGGCAGAGGAGCGTTGAAGCGGTTTCGATTCGGTCGGGGATTCGATGGGTCGGGCAACATCGAACATCGAACATCGAACATCGAACATCGAGTGATAATGCCGCGAACTGGTTTGAGCGGACTCACTTCCGCTGCTGCGAGGAGTAAATCGTAAATTGTAAATCGTAAATTTCATTACTGCTCCCAGCTTAAAATATGGTGTTTGTTGGATGGATCCTGCGCCCATGCGCCACTCGGCGCGGTCGTGACCGGCGAATAGGTAAAGGACGTCGGGCTGCGATCAGCCGGGCCCCCGGGGCCCATGGACCACACCATCACATTGCCGTGGAACTGGTAATGGTCGTCAGCGGACTGAAAGCTTAGGCCATCCACACCCGCGCCACTGTCAAAACCCGTTGACGATGACATCGACGGCGGGGCGTAAAACGGATCTTCGACATTATTGGCGTCGTTCAAATTCATCGTGATGAGGTAGGGATTGCCCCACGGATCGCGGCAGTTCAAATCCTGGCCGACGCCCGGCGAAACGGTGTCGCCCACGAGTTTCAAATTCAGGAACGGCTTCTGTTGGGGGTTTCTCTGGTGGTTGGCGTTTACGGTCGGGGTTGAATTGGGATACAGGGGCAGGTCCAGCAAAATCGCCATGACGTCGGAATTGCTGGTAATATAAAGGCCCTCGGGCGTCGAATAACCAAAAGTAGATGTGTGCCAGCCCGGGACCGATGGATCAGGATACCGGTTGCCCGTGGTGGCGGCGCTGGTATAGGCGCCGCCGTAGGTGACATTATTGGACCCGGAACGTTGCACGGCCTCGGACACTGGCATGTGGCCATACGTCGAGTTGTATTCCTCAACGGCGGTGGCAATCTGGCTGACATCGAGCCTGGCTTGCGCCCTCTTAGCGTGGCCGGGGACCCGGCTGATCACGACCAGCAGCATCGCCGACAGAATCCCGATGATGGCGATGACAACCAGAAGTTCGACCAGGGTGAATGCGGGGGAACGTTGAAGCGGTGAAGCGGTGGCAGCGCCACTTGCGATAAAGCGTTGAAGCGCTTTTGGCCCGGGAAAGGGTTGGATGGGCCGGGCAACATCGAACATCGAGTGATCAAGCCGCGGGTTAGTCAGAGCCTCCTCACGTCGGCTGCTACGAGGCGTAAATCGTAAATTGTAAATCGTAAATTTCATTACTGGCCCCAGCTCAAAATATGGCCCTTGTTCGATGGATCGGTCGCCCATGCGCCGCCACCTGGCGCCGCCACTGACGTCGCCGGAAAGGTAAAGGATGAAGGGCTTTTATTAGCCGGGCCATTGGGTCCCATGGACCAGACCATCACATTGCCGTGGAATTGGTAATACTTGTCGTATTCCTGATAGCTAAGACCGTTAATTCCCGGCCCGGGATTTCCCGAGATTCCCGTGGACGATGACATCCAGGCCGGCGCGTAAAACGGGTCTTCGGCTTTGTTGTCGTCATTCAAGTCCATGGTGATGAGGTAGGGATTGCCCCACGGATCGCGGTAATTCAAATCTGTGCCGACGCCGGCTGAGTTGGTGTCGGGGGCGTAGCTTGCGTTTAAGAATATCGTATTCCTGGGGTTCTTCTGGTAATTCGTATTGACCGTCCAGGCAGTGGTGTTGGGATAATTCGTCAGGTTCAGCAGGATGGCCATCACGTCGGAATTGCTGGTTACGTAAAGGCCCTCCGGTGAAACCAGGGCACCCGGGCTGTTCGGGTATGCGGTCCACGCTGCCGGCGGAAATTGATTGGCATTGGCAGGGCTCACAGCGGTGCTGATGTAACTGCCGCCGAAGGTGGCGTTGTTCGAGCCGGATTGTTGCACGTAGCTCGGCACAGGCATGCGGCTGTATTCCGAGTCGTATTGCTCAACGGCGCCGACAATCTGGCTGATTTGGAGTTTGGCCTGCGTCTTTTTGGCGTGGGTCATGGCAACGCTCAGCACCGGCAGGAGCATCGCGGCCAGAATGGCGATGATGGCGATGACGACGAGAAGCTCGATGAGCGTGAACGCGATGAAGCGTTGAAGCGGCTTGGTTTTCATAGGTATTACGGCATCTGCACGTTAATCAGCGGATCTTTGTGCCAGTTACAGATCAAATTGGTTTTGTTGCCCACAAAAACCTGCACCCACAGATCGTACGAATTCGGATTGTTGGTTCCAGGACAGACGTAGCGCCAGGGATTGGCGGGCCGGCCGGCCAGCGAATAAACATTCGGCATGGGTCTATAGGTCAAGTCCGAGTTCGCGGCGGTCACGATAAACATCACAGCGCCGTTGGAAGCGATCTCGCCGGCCTTGAGGCCCGGAAGGAATGTTTGGGCCGGTATGGAATTATCGGCGTCGCCGTTTCTCTTACAATTCATAAACGCGCTGACGCCGAATGAATTTACGATTGTGTTGGTGTCAATTTCGCTGCTCTCATCCAAAGTCTCAAAGGCAGGGCTACCTGATGAATTAAAATTCGTGTATGTCCCGATCAATTCGTAATAGAGCTGGTTCAATAACGGGCTCCCGGTTGCCTGGCTGCTGGGCGGATAAAATCCATATTTGGCATGGTAAGCGTCAATGGCGGTCTCAAGCTGGTCGCGCTCGGAGATGGCGCGCTGGATATTGGATTTTTGCACCATAATGCCGCCCGCGGTGAGCAAAAGGGCCGCAAGGATGGCCGCGATGGCGATGACGACGAGCAATTCAATTAAAGTGAATGCGGACGCTGATCTCGTAGGAGACGACGTAAGGAGTCTCTGACTGCCTGAGACCGACCTCGGAATTCGTTGAACCGTTGAACCGTCGAAATGTTGAAACGGTTTCGGTTCGGCCAGCGGTTGGACAGACTGGACTGCGAACAAGGTTGGATGGCTAATCCGCGAATTAGCTGGAGCCTCCTCACGTCGGCTGCTGCGAGGCGTAAATCGTAACGGCAGGTGGCGCTGCCACTCGTAAATCGTAAATTTCATAGGTTTACTTTTCTCTCAGTTCGTGTTCCATCCGTTCGCTCAACCATTGTTTGATCATGCTCTGATAGTTCAGGTACCGCGAGCGGGCCACGCGTTTGATTCGCGCCAGCATGCGCGGGTCCATCCGCAGCGTGATCGTGATCGATTCAGCGTCTCCCGCTCCGCCCGCGACGGCGGCCTCCATCAGGCGCAGGTCCGGGCGATTCTCCGACCAATACTCCGCCTCGCTTTCTTCGTTGTCGAAGAGCGGCACATCTTCCCATTTTGCGAAGGCACGCATTTAATACTCTAACCGCTCCCTCCCGGTCGCGGCTCTCTTCCGCTTGGTGGCCGCGCCACTTGCCATTACCCGCGCGGCTCTGTTGTCACTATTGCAACGTTTGATTGACTTTGCGCTGATAAAAAAATTGTTCTTCGGGTACGAAGGCGCGGGCCAATAGAACCCGGATCTGTCGGCCATTCGTGCGATAGACGCTAAAGATGCCGATGCCGGCGGCGGAAACGCCCAGGTTAAAGAACCGGGCCTGGACGCTAAAACGCGACGAATCAGGCAACAGCCGAATGGCAAAAGGATCCTCAAAGGACTCCTCGATTTCGCGCTGAGTCAAAGAACCATCCATTTCAAAAGGCGTATTGCTCCAATCAAACTCCATAGGGCAGCCGACTGTATTGCAAACGCCTATGCAATGTTATTACAATGTATTTACGCACACAGGTCCGATTTGTCAATACCTTATTTATTTAGGGGTTTTTTGGCAAGGAAGTATGACAAAAACCTCCAAATCTTAACATCCAGGCCCCCGGAAAATATTTAAGCGCCAAGCCCGCAAAGTTGGACGTTCGGCGTTTGGCGCTTCTCTGGACGTTGGTGCTTCGGATTAAACCTTCAAACTCCAACGTCCAGGCTCCAGAGAATATTCAAGTGCCAAACCCGCAGATTTGGATTTTCGGAGCTTGGAGCTTCTCTGGATGTTGGTCCTTGGAGTTTGGAGCTTCGAATGGATAAACGTTCCGCGATGCGCGTCCATTCATCATCTATCCAACAATCCAATAGCCCGCTTCGCCGTTTAATCTCCTCCGTTGCCGCCGCCGTTGTCGTTGCTCAGGTTGCCGATCATGGCGATAAGAGGCAGGAACATGGCGATGACGATGCTGCCGACGATGACTGCCAGGAAGACAATCATGATGGGCTCCAAAAGGGAGGTCATAGCCGAGACGGCGTTGTCGACTTCTTCATCATAGTTGTCGGCGATGCGCAGGAGCATTTCAGGAAGCGCGCCGGTTTGTTCGCCGACGTCCACCATGCTGACGACCATGGGCGGAAACACGCCCGAAGCTTCAAGCGGGGCGGTGATGGTTTCGCCTTCCTTGACACTTTCGTGAACGCCGTTGATGGCGTTGGCAATGATGACGTTGCCGGCGGTTTCCTTGACAATGGTGAGGGCCTGCAAAATGGGAACGCCGCTGCTGACCAGCGTGCCCAGCGTGCGGCAAAAACGGCCGATGGACACTTTGCTCACGACCGGGCCGAGGACCGGCACTTTCAATTTAAATTTGTCCCAGATGTGGCGTCCGAGTTTGGTTTTGTTGATGATGACCAAAAAGATAACGACGAATATCGCGACGCCGCCCATGGTCTTGAGGATATGGTCCTTGATCATTTCGCTGACGCCCAGGACGAAGAGGGTGAACCCGGGCAATTGCATGTTCATGCCGTTGAACACGTCACGGAACCTGGGGATGACAAACACCATGAGGAGGATGAGAATGCCCACGGCGACGATGAGCACCGCGGTGGGATAGAACATGGCCGCCTTGACTTTGCCTTTGATCTTCTGGGCTTTTTCGGAAAATTCCGCGAGGCGCTTGAGCACCACTTCGAGCACGCCGCCCAGTTCGCCGGCCTTCACCATGTTGACAAAAAGACGATTGAAAATCTTCGGGTGCTGGGCCAGGGCCTCGGAAAACGTGCTGCCGCCTTCAATGGAGAGCGACAATTCGCCCAGGATGTTTTTCAGCGTGCGATTGCGCTCCTGCTTTTCGAGAACGCGCAATCCGCGAAGGAGCGGCAGGCCGGCGTCCACGAGCGTGGCGAGCTGGCGGGTAAAGGCGGTCAGGACCTTTGGTTTCACGCGGCCGCTCAGGAACGGGATATTGATTTCGAGATCCATCGCGCCCTTTTTCTTTTTTTTGGCGCCCGGCGCCTTGGCTTTTTTGGCGCCCTTTTCCTTGACCTTTTCCGCTTCGTAAATCTTCGTGGGGAACAACTGCATGTCCTTGACCCGCCCGATGGCTTCGTTTTGGCTGGCAGCCTCAATGACGCCTTTCGATTCCTGGCCGCGCTGGTCGAGGGCTATGTAACTATATTTTGGCATAACATTAAGGGGTAAGGAGTTGATTGAGCAAACGCGCCATCTAACTGAGCCCCGACCGTGAGGGAGCGGGTTTCCACGTTGCCGGCGGGATTCAATTTCGCCGCCGCTTGCTCACGCGCGCGGCTCTGTTGCGGGGCGCTCAGTTTCATACTCGCTCTTTAAGACAAGGGTCGTGGTCAATGCTCACGTATATTTCACGACTTCTTCAATTGTTGTATCACCTTCGAAGATGCCACGCAAGCCGTCTTCGCGCAAGGTGACCATTCCCAACTCGACGGCCTTCTGGCGAAGCACGACCGTGGGCGCGCGCTCGTTGATCAGCGTGCGGATCGGCTCGCTCACCACGAGCAATTCAAAGATGCCTTTGCGGCCCTTGTAACCGGTGTCGTTGCAGGTCGAACAGCCGCGCCCGTAATGAAACACTTTGTCTCCCAAATCGTGCGGCGAGAGGTTCAGCAGTGACAGTTGCTCCTCGGTGGGCTCGAAGGTGGTGCGACAGTTTTTGCAAATCGTGCGGACGAGCCGTTGCGCCAGGATCGAAGTGAGACTCGAGGAAATCAGGAACGGTTCCAGTCCCATATCAATCAGACGGGTGACGGCGCCGGGGGCATCGTTGGTGTGGAGCGTGCTCATCACCAGGTGGCCGGTCAGGGATGCCTGCACGGCAATTTGCGCCGTTTCGAGGTCGCGAATTTCGCCCACCATGATGATGTCCGGGTCCTGGCGCAGGAATGAGCGCAAGGCTTTGGCAAAAGTCAGGCCCGCGCCTTCGTTCACGGCCACCTGCATGATGCCTTCAATATCATATTCCACCGGGTCCTCAGCCGTGAGCAGTTTCGAGTCGATCGCGTTGACGCGGCGCAGGCAGGAGTAAAGGGTGGTGGTCTTGCCCGAACCGGTCGGCCCGGTCACCACAAAGATGCCGTTGGGGCGCTGAATGGCATCGGCGACATAATCATGGACGTACTTGGGAAGGCCGAGGGTCTCGATGTCCAGGTTCACGGCGGCGCGGTCCAGCACGCGCAACACAACCGATTCGCCGAACTGGGTCGGAAGGGTGGAAACACGCAAGTCAATTTGCCGGTTGCCGGCCGAGAAATTAATGCGTCCGTCCTGCGGCAACCGCCGTTCGGAAATGTTCAGACTGGCCATGACTTTAATACGCGAAATGACCGGCAGCGCCAGGTGTTTGGGCGGGGGCGACATCTCATAGAGCGCGCCGTCCACGCGATAGCGGATGCGGAATTCAGTTTCGAACGGCTCGAAATGGATGTCACTGGCGCGGTCCTGGATCGCCTGGAACAATACGACGTTGACGAACTTGACGATGGGCGCCGCGTTGGCTGCTTCCTCGGCGGCTTTATCGTCGCTCGCGGCTTCGGCGGCTTCGCGGGCGATGTCTTCATCCGCGCCAAGCTCTTTGAGGATTTGCGAGAAGTCCTCGTTTTCCATTCCGTAAAGGCGGTCAATCGTCTTGATAATTTCCGCCGGGTCGGCGACGACAACCTGGACTTCCTTCTTGATGGCGAACTGGATTTCGTCGGCGCGCGCCGGGTCGAGCGGGTCGGCCAGGGCGATCTGCACGCTGCCGTTCTCGGAACCGACCGGCAGGCACTGATACATGCGCGCCACGTTTGAGGGCACGATCTTGACAAGGTCCGGCGCGAATTCCCGGTCGCGAATCGAAACGACTTGCGTGCCCATGTGATTGGCGATGACATGCAGGATGTCATCCAGGTTCATGATGCCGAAGTCCTGCAAAAGCTGGATGATCGGGGTGCCGCCGCGCTTAAACTCAGCCACGACTTCCTCGTATTGGAGGTCGTCAATCAGCCCGTTTTCCTTGACGAGCGCCAGCAATGGATCTGAAATTTCGTCGGGCATGGCCGGTTACTTTTTCTTTCCCTCGGCATTTTGGGCGACGGCCGCGGCCAGTTCCAGTTCCTGCAGCTTGGCCTGGATCGTCGTCGCGTCCTGTGCTTTGGTAATGACTTCCTCACGCGAGATCATACCCTGCTGATACTTGTCGATCAGGAACGAGTCCAGGGTGACCATGCCCCATTTCGCGCCAGTCTGAATGTCCGATTGAATACGGAACGTCTTGTTGTCGCGAATCAGGGCGGCGATGGATGGCGTGTTGATCATAATCTCAAATACCGCCACCCGGCCGGGTTTGTCAACCCGGGGAATCAGCAATTGTGAGATGACCGCCTGCATGACGGTGGAAAGCTGGATGCGCACCATTTCTTGCTGGTTGGTGGGAAACGCGTTGGTGATACGGTCAATCGTCTTGGCCGCGCCGGTCGTGTGCAGGGTTCCAAAGACAAGGTGTCCAGTTTCCGCCGCGGTGATGGCGGCCTCGATGGTTTCGAGGTCGCGCATTTCACCCACGAGGATGATGTCCGGGTCCTGCCGCAACGCGCGGCGCAGGCCTTCGGCAAAATTCGGAACGTCCACTCCGATCTCGCGCTGCGTCACGAGGGCCTTTTTATGCTTGTGATAATATTCGATCGGGTCTTCGATGGTGATGATGTGCGCCTCGTCGCGCTCTTCGTTAATGATGTTGAGCATCGAAGCCAGCGTGGTGGTCTTTCCGGAACCGGTGGGCCCGGTCACCAAAACCAGTCCGCGGGGTTTGTAAAGCAATTCCTTGACGCTGGGCGGAATGCCGATTTGCTCCATCGTGAGGAGCTTGCTGGGAATCTGCCGCAGGACCAGGCCGAAATTGCCCTTCTCCTTGAACACGCTCACCCGGAACCGGGCGGCGTCTCCGAAAGCGAACCCGAAGTCCGCGCCACCGCGCTCGCGCGTGCTTTGAATGTGTTCCTCGGACGTGATGCTGCGCATCAATTCCTCGGTGTCCTCGGGTCTGAGGGACGGGCCTTCCACGCGGTGGAGAATGCCGTGGACCCGGATGACCGGCGGCGTATTAACTCGGATGTGCAGGTCAGACGCCCCTTCGGCGACGGTCAACTGCAACAAATCAGACATTGCGTACGACATATTCTCTTATTAAAAAATCATTCTCATCCTCATCGTCCTCGTCATCCTCAATCCACGATACGTAGGAGCCGGCGTGAGGAGGCTCTGAATAATTCGCGGCTAATCCGAGCGGCCTCACTCGCGGTCCAGCCTGTCCAAACGGCTGCCGATGATTCCCCCTCTCCTGGGGGAGAGGGCCGTGAGGGCGGTCGTTCCACTAACATTTCAGGACATTCCCCAACCCGATTCATCACGCTTCGTCTCCCACGGTTGAACGGACGACTTCTTCCGCCGTCGTAATTCCCGCCAGCACTTTGCGGATGCCGTCCTCGCGGAGGGTCCTCATGCCCATTTCACGGGCGCGCGCCCTCAGAACCGACACCGGCGCCTGGTCGTAAATCAATTTCCGTGCCTCGTCGTCGATGACAAAAATTTCAAAGATGCCCATGCGCCCGCGGCAGCCTGTGCCGCTGCAATCGGCGCACCCGCGGCCCTTCATGGCGTTGGCTCCCTGGAGCATCTCCGGCGTGATCCCCAGCGCCCGCAGTTCGTTGTCCGGCGGGATAAATGGTTGTCCGCATTTCTTGCAAATCTTGCGGACGAGCCGCTGGGCCATCAGGCAGCGGCAGGAGGAAGCTACCAAAAAGGGCTTCACCCCGATGTCCACCAGACGGGTCACGGCGCTGGGCGCGTCGTTGGTATGGAGCGTGGAAAAAACCAAATGTCCGGTGAGCGACGCGTTAATGGCGATGGTCGCCGTCTCGAGGTCGCGAATTTCACCAATCATCACCACGTTCGGCGCCTGGCGCAGGATCGAGCGGAGCGCCGCCGCGAAATTCAGGCCAATGGATTCGCTAACCTGCACCTGGTTGATGCCGGCCAGCACATATTCAACCGGGTCTTCCACCGTGATGATTTTTCGGTCCGGACGGTTGATGAAGTGCAGGCAGGAATAAAGCGTCGTCGTCTTGCCGGAACCGGTCGGGCCGGTTACCAACAGGATTCCGTCGGGCAGCGCGATCATCCGCTCGAACTTTTGCTGGTCGTCAGTGAAGAATCCCAGTTCCGGCAAACCGAGCCGCAGGCCTTCCTTGTCCAAAATACGCATGACGATGCTTTCGCCATGACTGGTCGGCAGGCACGAAACGCGGAGGTCGATCAGCTTGTTCCCAACCTTGGATTGAATGCGTCCGTCCTGCGGGATCCGGTGCTCGGAGATGGACATGTTGGACTGGAGTTTCAGGCGCGCGATGATCGAAGGCTGCAACCGTTTGGGCGGGCTCTTCATCTCCTGCATCACGCCGTCTATGCGATACCGCAACCGGAATCGTTTGCCCATCGGTTCCAGGTGAATGTCCGAAGCCCGCATCTTGAACGCGTCAACGATTATTTGGTTCACCAGTTTGATGAGCGGCGCGTCGGCATCCACGCCTTCCCCGCCTTCTTCCAACGCGGTGGGCGCGGCGACGTCGCTTTCTGTCAATTCAATGATCGCGGAGTCTATGGCGCCCTTGGCCGTCGCTGTTCCGCTGCTGCCGCCATAATAACGGTTCAACGCCGACTCGATGTCCTGCTCCGACGCCACGCGCAATTCAATTTCCGCGTTCAACAGGTGAGCCAGCGTGTCCGTGGTATTGAGGTCCGACGGGTCCGAAGTGGCCACGGCCACTTTGCCGTCGCCTTTGAAAACCGGAATGACGCGGTATTTTTTCGCCAGGTGCCGGGGAATGATGGAAATCACGTCATCCGGAATTTTCATCCCGGAAAGTTGGATCACTTCGGCGCCGAACTGCGCGGCCTTGGCCTGGTTGACGTCGGCCGGTTTGATCGTCTTGTTGGCCAGGAGCAAATCAATCACTCCGACGTTTGACGCGCCGGCATCGGCGCGCGCCTTGTCCAATTGCTCGGACGTCAGCAGCCCCAGGTCAACTAAAACATCCGCTAAATAATCGTCTTTCTCTGCCACAATGGGTTTGCGCCACAATGTCCTGTCCGGAACTATGACGCTTTAAAAAATTTTTCCATTGAACGAGGCAAATGTCAACATTAAGAGCCCGGTAAATAACTGTGGAGATTCAATAAAGGCGGGCGGTGGCATCAATGGGTCATCGACATCCTTTGGACTTTATGGTCCAATTTTACGATACAAAACTTCTGTCCATTGCGTCTGGAATCGCGTAAATCGTAAATCGTAAATCGTAAATGAATAACAAAATCGCCCAATTCGTGGCCCTCTGCGGCCTTTCCTCGACAATCACGCTGGCGTCAAGCGCCGCCACCGGCCTGCCCCTCTCTCAGTACGTCAATCCTTTGATTGGAACCGATCCAAATGCCATAATCCGTGAAGGATACGGCTGGGACACGGGCAATGTTTTCCCAGGCGCGGTCTGCCCGCGCGGAATGGTTGCCTGGAGCCCGGACACCACCCACAAAAGGAACATCGCCGGAGGTTATTGGTACCCGGACAATGTCATCGAGGATTTCAGCCTCACGCACTTCAGCGGACGGGGAGTCGTCTGCCTCATGGATGTTCCTTTTATGCCGACGACGCAACCCATTAACGGCTCGCCGGGAGCCGATTGGGAGCCATTTGCCGCGAAGTTTTCCCACGCAAACGAATCGGCGTCCGCCGGCTATTACCGCGTCACTCTCGATAATGGAATTGAAACCGAACTGACCGCCACGCCGCGGACGGGAATGGCTCGCTTTACTTTCCCCAGGCCCGGGAGCCCAATCACGGCAACGCTTCCGCCCCCGGGTATTTTGATCCGCGCCGACGGCTCGATTTCAGTCCATGACGACGAAGTCACTGGCGTTTACCACGACCATATTGGCGGCGCGAAGGATCACACTTTCACCATTTATTTTGTCGCGCAATTCGACCGGCCCTTCCAACACGTCCATACCTGGAACGGCAATAGCCTCAGCGACGCGCCCGAGGCCGCCGGCGATAATTGTGGCGCAATATTATCGTTCGACACGCTGACCAATCCCGTTGTGCTGGTCCGCGCCGCAATTTCCTACGTGAGCCTTGATGGCGCTCGCGCCAACCTTGCGGCGGAAAATCCGTCCTGGGATTTTTCCGCCGTTCGCCGGCAAGCGGACGCGCAGTGGAACACCACCCTGAACCACATTCAAGTGGATGGCGGCGGCGACGCGCAGATACAAAGTTTCTGTACCGCGCTCTATCATTGCTTCATGCACCCCAATTTGCTGGACGATGTGAACGGCCAATATCCCGGAATGGATGGCAAAATTCATTCCGTCGTCCCCGGCCATCATCAATATCAAAATATTCCCGCTTGGGACCAATACCGCTCGCTCGCTCCGTTAATTGCCATCCTGGTGCCAGACGACGCCGGCGACATCGCGCAATCCATGGTCAACTATGCGCAACAGGACGCCGCCGCGCGAGCCGGCGGCGGCGGCTTGCCCCGCTGGCAACAGGTCAATCGCAATTCAGGCGGCATGGTCGGTGACGGCGATGATATTATATTGGCGGACGACTGCGCGTTTGGGGTGAATCAATTCGACAAGGGCGCCGCGCTGGCAGCCATGGTCAAGGGCGCGTCTGTGCCCGGAACCACGTCAGATGGGTTCGAAGTCCGAAGAGGACTTGCCGACTACATGAAGCTCGGGTACGTGCCCGGGTCGGCTGCCGTCACCCTGGAATACTGCAACGCCGATTTCGCGCTCTCTCAATTTGCCGATGCCCTCGGCGACAATAAAACGGGAGTTGCCTTCCAAAGCCGCGCCCAAAACTGGAAAAATATTTTCGACGATTCCACCGGGCTGGTGCGCCCGCGAAACGCTCATGGTTCCTGGGCCGGCGATTTTTCGGCAACAACTAAAACCGGATTTGTTGAAGGCACATCCGCGCAATACACCTGGATGGTCAGCTTCAATTTGAACGGATTAATCAAAAAACTCGGCGGCAATAAAAAAACACTCGCGCGCCTGGACTATTTCTTTACCAAACTCAACGGCGGTGTTGTTGCCGACACGGCGTTCATGGGCAATGAACCGTGCGAGGAAACTCCTTGGGTCTATGACTTCGCGGGAGAACCTTCCGGGACGCAACAGGTCGTCCGCCGCATCCAGGACTCATTATTCACCAGCGCCCCTTCCGGCCTGCCGGGCAATGACGACGCCGGCGCGCTGTCATCCTGGTATGTCTTTTCCGCGCTGGGCATCTATCCGGAAATTCCCGGCGTCGCCGGCTTTGTTACTGGCAGTCCCATGTTTTCCAAAGCGGTCATTCAACCGGACGGCGGCCCTGCCATTCAAATCATCGGCAACGACGCGTCGCCCGGGAATTGTTACGTTCGAAAGTTGGAAATCGACGGCAAGAACTGGAAGAGTGTCTGGATCCCCTGGTCAGCCCTGTCGCATGGCGCCACTTTGGATTTCGATCTCACGGACAAACCCACCTCATGGGGAAGCCATTCCAAGCCTCCTTCGTTTGATTAAGGTTTTCAAAAATGCTTCAATGATTTTATGCAACTCGCCATCACAAATGTCAATTTTCGCCGCTGCCAACTCCCTGCTTTGCGTAGCAGCCAACGTGAGGAGGCTCGGACTAATTCGGTTCAATCATCGTCCTCCATCCAACCTGCCCCTCGCAACCGTTGTCGTTAATGTAACGCTCTAAGTGCTTGAAATTCAACAATGTAACGGGGTGTGTAACTCCTTAACCAATTGCAAATCAACAATGTAACGATTTATTCACAATATGAAATTCGTCTTTCCCACTTCCAAAGTCCAGCGCTATCAATTCCCAACCCATATCAACGACCTGGTCGTGGACCGCGCGGACGCCGAAACCTCCGAAGTCTTCGTCGTGGTCATCAAACCGGGAAAAGCCCCGCCCCTGCACCAGCACGATGACACCGAACAGATTTTCTATGTATTGAAGGGCAGCGGCGTTTTGAGCATCGGCGCGAAGCGAAAGAAATTTCCTGTCAAACCCGGCGACGTTGTCCGCATACCGCCGCACACTCTGCACTCCATCCAATGCACCGGCAAAAGAGCCCTGGTCTATTTGGCGATTGATTGCTTTATATCAGGCCGTCCCAAAAACGAACCCACCTGGGATTCGCATGCCCGCGCCATCTGCAAAAATAATGGCTGGGCCTATGATTCCTGCAAGAGGTAGGGACGGCGCGCTGCGCTGTCCGCGCCGCGTTTAGCGGCGCAACTCCCAACGGGTTTAGCGCTCTGGCGCACAATCGTTGCCGCGCCGAAGTTTCCGAGCGAAGAAGGATCCTCAAATCCGGGCAGCCCTGCTTGCCAGTGGTGCTACCGCCGGCGCCTCTCCGGTATTTTTTGTCGAGAATCACCCCGAGGCACACTACTTCGGTTTCCTTGGAATGGTCATCAAAGCCTCAAAGTTCTTGCTTCAAGCACAGTTCATCGGCGGCCCGATCATTTTCCAGATGCTCGACAAGATTATTGAAGACCAGCAAACCGACGCAAAGCGCGCGCAGTTGCAAGCAACGCGATAACGTTGATAACTGGCCAAGTTAATTGGAAATTTACGAATTTGTAACGGGTCGTGTAAACGTTTAAGTCGCTTGAATTCAACAACTTGCCTAATGCTGTAAACAGTCTGTAAACGGTTTGTAAACATTTAAGTCGTTGATTTTCAACCATGTAAACAGTTGTAAACCCTTTTAAACTTCATCTGCGATGTTGCGCCCCGGTTGCGCCCCTGTTGCGCCTTTGTTTCGGATTTGTTACGGCCTAAGTCGTTTATGTTTAACGATGTTACGGATGTTACGGATTTTCAGACCTCATATACCATCTTCATCAACTGCCGCTCCTCCTCGTCCTTAAAGGGGTCATAAAGTTCCTGGTATCGCTACGAGTCGAATATCCCGGCGCAATCTATCATGTGATGAATCGGGGCGACCGGCGCGAACCCATCTTCAAAGATGACCTGGACCGGCGTGCCTTTCTTACCACCCTCGGCGAGGCATCCGAAAAAAAACAGGTGGCAGGTTCATGCCTGGTGCCTGATGCCTAACCACTTTCATTTGGTGGTCGAGACACCCAGGGCCAATCTGGTGGCTGGAATGAAACGGTTTTTGGGCACTTATACTTCACGGTTCAACCGGCGGCATAAGCAATTTGGACATCTATTCAGCGGGCGCAACAAATCCTTGATCGTGGACGGC